>JBFZBL010000095.1:0-9608 GCA_041308485.1 Phycisphaerae bacterium
CATACGCAGATGTTACAAAAGCCCACAGGGATTTGGGGTATAATCCGAACACCGATATAAGCAATGGTTTAAAGCATTTCGTTGAGTGGTTTAGGCAGTAAAAATCACAAAATAACACACGAATTATTTCAGCTTTAACCGTGTGGATAGACGATTTACCTTGATTTTGGGGTTGTTTCGGGCTACAATAATATATTGTTTCATACTGATTGATCATGGAGGACGGTGTGCGCAGATACGCCCGAATAGCGGCGAGGTGGGGTATTGTTGTTACAGCACTGTGTTTTGTGCTGACACAGAAGGCGTACGGTCTGAAAGAATCAACCGGACCGGGGGGGTCAAATTCTATCGCGGTGCATCAACTCGGCGAGACAGGCGAGGGAGTTAATGTCGGGCTTATATTAGCGGGAAACGTGCGAACCACACATGAGGCGTTCAAAGATGCCGATAACAATACGCACGCCTTTAATTACGATTTTTCCGGAAGCGGCGTCGGGATTGTCGCTCACGACACGCAATTAGCAGGAATAATCGCGAGCAGAGGCGGAGTCGCATATCCGAACGAAATCGGGGTCGCCCCGGGTTCTGATATTCACTGTGCCCGAGTTGTGGATAGTAACAGCACAATTTCCTGGGACGAGTTGGACAATGCGCTCAAATCGCTTGTCACAACCAACAACTGCCGAGTCATTGTGACCGGTCTTGAACTGATAGGGATAGAAGACGCCAACGGCAACAGCCCCTGGACCATGATGTATGATTATTACGCATATCAGTATGGCGTGATTTTTACAAACGCCGCTGGCAACGAAAATACTTATGTCGCGATATTCGGTGACGGGTATAACGGCATAACTACGGGAGGACTCCGGCTTACTGACCCGTGTAATCCTTATGATTACCGCAGGGTGGGTTCTATAAGCGGTTCAGGGCCTACTGCTGATGGCAGACGAAAACCTGATATAACCGCGCCGTCACAAAGTCAGACAGTGCCGACATCGGGCAGTGATACTGCGTGGGCAACGGTTGGTTCGACAAACGGAGAAACGAGCTGGTCGGCACCTCAGGCCACAGGGGCAGCAGCTCTATTACTTGGGCTTGCGGACACAACACCGGGACCGAATGACAGTAACAGCGTAGTGATAAAGGCGGTGTTGATTAATTCCTCAATGCCGAACGTCAACAGTAAAACGGGCATCAGCACAAATCCGGCAGAACCGTGTAATACCTGGCATAAGGACAGAGGTTATGGCCGGCTTGATTGTCTCAGGGCTTATCAAGTGCTGGATACAAATGAGGTTGAGCCGGAGACTACAACCACGCAGGACAGGGGCTGGGGATTTGGTCGGATTGCACGAAACGCAGCAAATGTTTACACAATACACATCCCCCAAAGAAGCCGTCTGATTGCAACGACTACCTGGCAGCGAAGAATTGCGTGGAATGACAAATATCCAATAGGAGTTCTTGAACCGGATGAACTGACAGGATATCTGGCAAATCTTGATATGGCTGTTTATGCGCCCGGTGATTCTAACGCGATTTTCAATAGAACCATGTTCGGTTATGATGAAAACGACAATCTTATAAAATGTGACCTGCCTATACTAACACCTGGTGATTACACGATTGAGATTGCGAACAACTCGACGACTAATGAGACAGCCAATTACGGTTTAGCGTTTGAATTGCACCCGATTATGGCTTGCGATTTGCCACAGGTCAATTACATTGTGGACTACAACGATTTATCAACGTTGACCGCGGACTGGCTATCGGGTACCTCGCCGCTTGACGCCTTCCTCGTGACCAACGGCATTATAGATTTTGCCGACTTCGCAAAATTAGCCAATGACTGGCTGCAAATCGACCCCTTCTACTATCAATATTGAAGCCGTTATAAAGCTATAACGAGTGAGCCAATTTGGTAAACAACTAAGGTGATGATATAAGCCAGTACGGTGAGGGAAAAAAACTGGAAGGCGGCCCAAAACCAGGAACTCGTCTCTGAGCGAGTAATGGCAATGGTGGCAATACAGGGGGAGCTAATCAGGCAAAACAGCATTATGCAAAAACCGACAAGAGGCGAATAATCGGCCTGTAAATGCTGACGAAGCGTCGCAGCGGAGGCATCCTCGTAAGAAGAAATTGCGTATATGATGCCCAATTGCGATACAAATAATTCTTTTGCCGCAGTTGCGCCTATAAGAGCGGTTCCAATTTTCCAGTCGAAACCGAGCGGTTTAATAACAGGTTCAATTGCCTTGCCGACCCTGCCAACAACAGAATTTGCCAGTTGCGCCTGCCGGATCTGGTTTGGAGACAACCCTGCAGCAGACTGTTCGCTAACTCTTGGATAATTCATCGCAACCCAAAGAATAATGGAAAAAGCGAGAATAACTGTGCCCGCCTTTTTGAGGTACATCAGGCATCGCATCCATGTATGCGTAGAAAGGGATTTGAAGGTGGGAACACGGTAAGGTGGCAGTTCCATAACAAAATCAGTGGTATCACCGCGGAAAACCGTTAGGCGCAAGACCTTCGCGGCGATGACAGCCAGGACAATTCCCGTAAGATAAATCAGCCACAGGACCGGTCCCCGCCAGTTTTGAGGGAAGAAGGCTGGAATCAGAAGACTATAAATTGTCAGACGTGCGCCGCAGCTCATCAAGGGCAAAATCATAATCGTTGTGAGGCGATTGCGTTTATTTTCGAGGACACGTGTTGCCATAATCGCAGGCACTGAGCAGCCGAAACCGATGAGCATAGGGATAAAGCTTTTCCCGTGCAGACCGATTCTGTGCATCAGCTTATCCATAACAAAAGCGGCGCGGGCCATATAGCCGGAGTCCTCGAGAACCGCGATTGCGAGAAAGAGAATGAGTATATTGGGCAAAAAGACGAGGACGCCGCCTACTCCGGGAATTACGCCGTCTATTATAAGTGAGCGCAACCAGTTGTCCGTTTGCGCCGGCCAGATTGAAGCCAGCAACACCGAAAGCCAGTTGAAAAAATGTTCCAGCCAGGCCATTGGATAGGCGGCAATTGAAAACGTCAAATAAAAGATCAGGTACATCATCAGTAAAAAAATCGGCAGGCCGAACACGCGGTGGGTAAGGACTGCGTCGGCAAGGTCGCTTGTGGTATGGGTAAGCTCAACTGTCGCCTTTACGCTTTCCTGGCAGGCGCCGGAAATAAAGCCATATCGTCTTTCGGCGATAACAACCTCGGGGTCATCGCGGAAAATGGTCTTTAGCTTAGCAACGGCATCGCTAACAACATCAATAAGCCGGGTGTCCTTAATTTTGGCAATTATATCGCCGTCCTGTTCGATAAGTTTGAGAGCAACCCAGCGGGAACCATATTTGACGGCAAGGGCCGGCTGCTCAGCACTAACAAGCAGCTCGATTTGGCTCAGCGCATTTTCAATTTCATCGCCGTATGTTATACGATGAGTCCTGGGCTTTCGGGAAGCGTTTGCGACGACAACAATCGCATCGAGCAAAGCAATCCTGCCTTTGGTTTTGCTGGCGACGGTGGGGACAATAGGGGCTTCGAGAAGCTCGGAAAGCCGGGCAGTATCAAAAACGATGCCCCGTTGCTCGGCCACATCGCTCATATTGAAAGCCAGGACAATTGGCATGTCAAGCTCAATGAGCTGGGTGGTAAGATATAAGTTCCGCTCCATGTTAGAGGTGTCGATAACATTGACCACAACATCCGGTTTTTCATCAATTATAAATTTCCGGGCAACCAGCTCTTCGGTGGAAAACGCAGTCAGACCGTATGCGCCCGGCAGGTCAACGAACACAATGCGAAAATCCCCATGCGTGCACGTTCCCTGAACCGTTTCAACGGTAGTGCCCGGGTAATTGGCGACATGGTGACTGGCGCCGGTCAGCATATTAAACACGCTGGTCTTGCCGCTGTTCGGATTGCCTGCTAAAGCAACGGTTATTTTTTTAAGCTTGCTGTCCGTCATATTCCACCGATTCATAAGTTAGTAGCACCTAACTCATAAAGTAAAAAAAGAATATCCAAGCAAATCACGATACCATAATTTTGTCCACTATCCCCCTGCCGAGGGCCATCTTCGAGTTTTTAACGCTTATAACAAACGGGCCGGACCTCCCGTTGTGAACAACCGTTACCTGCGTGCCGGACAAAAGCCCCATCGCAGTCAGGCGGACTCTCAGCCCCCTGCCGCCAACGATTTTTATTATGTTAACGATTTGCCCTTCTGCAACCTGCGACAATGGTCTTGTGATAGTAGTTTCCATAACTTACCTTTTTGTCCGTCTGACTTTAGGAATCCTTCTGAAACGGGCTTTCTTTCGGGTTAAATTCGTAAAATCTCGCATCCTGGATATTATGACTGGACCTAAAAGATGTTCCGCCTTGCAGGCCGCTTCCTGAGCAATTGTCCCATCAACGCCAAGAACATCAACAAAAAACGACTTTATTGTTTCGTGTCTTTGGGCAACTCGCCCTGCCTGTGAAACACCCTTCTGCGTAAAAGTTACACAGCCGTATGGCTTGTAATTAACAAACCCCCTTTTCGCCAGCAGCTTTAATGCCCCTGTAACGGACGGTTTGGCCACGCCAAGCGATATGGCAATATCGGTACTGCGAGCCACACCGGAAGCGTCAGCCACGTTCAGAATAGCCTCAAGATAATCTTCCTGAGAAGCGCTCAAACCGTTGTTTTTTCTCGCAACCGTGCGTTTTGTCTCAATCATATACTATATATACGAAGCAATAGTTAGTTATAGCTAACATTTTTGCATGACCAGCCGGCTTTGTCAAACATTTTTCGTGTTTTTTACAGTTTGTATCGCCGTCGCAGAGAGCGGAAAAAACTTGCTGAGCCAAAAAGATGATGTTAGAATAGCGGCAACGGGGCGTGGCGCAGTTTGGCTAGCGCACTTGCATGGGGTGCAAGGGGTCGCAGGTTCGAATCCTGTCGCCCCGATTCATTTTTTTACCGCAGAGTCAAATGGATTTTGGGCCGCAACAAATCGGTAAACTGCTGATAGCCATCGGGGCGACAATAATCCTTATTGGGGCGTTGTTTTTATTATTGGGCCAGCTAGGCTTCTTCAAACTGCCCGGCGACCTGAACTTCGGCTCAAAAAACTGGAGAATATTTATCCCCATCACAAGCTGCATTATTATCTCGCTTGTACTTACGCTGATTTTCTGGCTGATAAATCACTTACGCCGATAAACCGAAAGACAAGCGAAGCATATTTAGAGCGGTCAGTGCTGCCCTTACACGAATCAACTCCCTCGTATAAGTAAACAGGCATTTTTTTGTTTGGCAATCCTTCCGGTCGCAAACACTGATATAGACCAGACCTACGGGTTTTCGTTTACTGCCGCCCGCCGGGCCGGCGATACCGGTTATAGCTATAGCAAAATCAGACTTTGCTTTCTGTCTGGCGGCAATTGCCATAGCACAAGCGACCTGTTCGCTGACAGCGCCATATTTTTTAATGAGCTTCTCCGGCACATCCAACAGTTCAGTTTTGGCCTTGTTACTGTAAGTTATCCAGCCCTGAGTAAAGTATTCGCTTGCGCCTGGAATATCGGTAATTAGTTTTGTCAGAAGTCCTCCCGTGCAGGATTCAGCAACAGCGATTGTCTTGTGATGTCGCATCAGCCCGTGTCCCACCACTTCCGGCAGCGTCTGGTCATCGACGCCGAAGATAAGGTCGCCGAGAAGAGAGCAAAGGCGATTAACGGTTTTTTGTGCCATTTGCTCGGCCTGTTTTTTTGTTTTCGCGGAAACCACGACGTGGAGCGTAATGACGCCAGAACTGACGGTGATATTTATGAGCGGATTTCTGCCTCGTTCAATAAGGTTGCCGAGTTTTTCGGCAAGGGCAGATTCACCCGCGCCAAAACACCGGACTTTTTTGACAATAGTAAAACCGCTGCTCCCCTTCTGTACCAAACGCGGCAGGACAGACTTTTCAAGCATCTCTTTCATTTCGACAGGCACACCTGGCATCGCGAAAAACAGTTTCCGCTTCATTTTGGCAAAAATACCTGGCGCTGTACCGAAGGGGTTTTCGATTGCCGAAGCGACTTCCGGGATGCAGGCCTGAATGGTATTTTTTTCGGGCATCGGCAACCCCCTGTCGGCGAAAAATTTTCTAATGTCTTTCAAAAGAGCCTGCCTGACCCGTAATTTGACTCCAAGTAATTCAGCAAAGGCCTGACGAGTGAGGTCGTCATCGGTAGGCCCCAGACCTCCGGTAACAATAACAATATCCGCGTCTTCGGCTGCGCGTTGTAGGGAACGGACGATTTGTTTTATATCGTCGCCTACGGTATAGACGCCGACTACAGGTATGCCAATTGAAAGCAGCCGGCCGCATATATACGGACAATTCGTGTCAGTGGTGTGGCCGTTGAGAAGCTCATTACCGATACTAACTATGCACGCTTTAATCATAGCAATTATCTTACAAGGTAATCATTGCCTTGATGACGCCGTCGCGGTAATCGGCGACGAGGTCAAACGCCTCTTTTGTCTGTTCAAGTTTGAAACGGTGAGTAACAAATGAATCAATCACTGCTCTGCCGGACGCTACAAGCTCAATCGCTTGCGTTGCGCAGCGGTTTTGTCTGCGGACGTTGATAATGGTAATTTCCTTTCTTCTGATTTGGTTGATGGGGAAACTGACGCGGTTGGATTCGTGGATACCTACGAGCATAAGCACCCCGCCCGCCCGAAGAACTTCAACCGCCTGGTCAACTGTGTCCTGCTGACCCGCGCACTCACAGGCAATATCAACACCCAATGGCTCAAGTTTAAGAATATCTTTCACAATATTACTTTTGTCCGGATTGCCAGCCCAGGTTGCTCCGGTCTTTTTTGCGAACTCAACGCGGCAGTCCAGCTTGTCAGTAATATAAATATCGCCGACACCCTGTAATTTAGCTGCTGTTAAACAGCTCAGCCCGATAGGACCCGCGCCGAGAATGGCTATCTTGTCGCCTTTGGCCAAACGCGATTGCTGAATGGTATAGACGCCGATTGTGAACGGCTCGCAGAGGGTGGCCTGCTCATGAGTAAGCCGGCCATTTATCGGCAGACAGCAATCCTCGGGCATAACGATATATTCGCAAAGACACCCGGCTAATTCACCGGGGACGCCGAGAAATTTCAAGTTGCAGCAGGTGTTCTCCCTGCCCATTCTGCACTGGGGACATTCGTGACAGGAAACGGCTGGGTCGACAGCTACAGCATCTCCAGGCCTGACGTGTTTTACCTTTTTGCCGACCGCCTCTACAGTCGCGGAACATTCGTGGCCGGCCAGATAAGGGTATTGGACGACTTTGGAACCGATTCTGCCCGTGAGATAATAATGAATGTCGCTGCCGCAGACGCCGACAACTGCGACCTTCAGGAGGACGTCACCGTCATTTTTCATGGAGGGCTTCGGCAAATCGACGACTTCCATTTGCCTTATGCCCATCATTACAGCCGCCTTCATTACTAATTCCCCGGCAAAACAATTTCGCCGCACCGCTGCTGCGGCCGGCAAACTAATCTGTTGCTTATAGCATAATTTTTCCTGTTTTGCCAGTACCCGCGAAGTTAAAGGTTTGAAGTTTGCCGGATGAATTGCTATATTGTCGGACACGAGAAAAACTGGCGCCCGTAGCTCAACTGGACAGAGTGCCGGGCTTCGAACCCGGAGGTTACAGGTTCGACTCCTGTCGGGCGCAGTCATTCATCAGCAAGGATAAGTCTATTCTTTATACCATTTCAAGGTGAGTGTTATTTATGGTGCGAGGAAGGCGTCTGCCTCAGAAGCAGGCAATTCTATGCCCTGATAGGTTTGCTTGCCCTGAATTGTGTATATATCATCCAGCGATACGTCAACCGTACGTTCCTTTACGAACACAACCGAGCCGTCGCAGAACAGGACATTTTGACCTCTGCCTCCGTGATTCGGGCTGTTTCGCTTCAAGAGCGCATCGCTGATATTGATAAACAATTCCTTTTTGGATGCCGAAGCATCGACAAATATGGGGCTCATATCCGCTATTATTACCTGCCTGCCCATTTTTTCCAGCCCCGCCTTCGGGCAACCGATGCGGAAACTATATGTTACTAAATTTCTACTCGGGAAATCATTATAATCTTTTGGATTGCAGGTGAAACTACAGGAAGGCTTGGTGGTGGTGGCAGGACACATAAAAAGGTTTAGGTCTGTGGGTTTAATATAGTCGTTCTTTACCAGCACCCACATCCTGCGTGTATTTGAAACATTTTCTGAGCCCTGGTCACCGACCTTCCACCACGGTGATCCGGGGGCTGCCGCCAGCATCGGCATCTGGCCGTTGTTGTCGTTCCTGTAATTGCTCAGGCCAGTAAACAAACCCGCCATTTGAGAGCCGCACTTGGTTTGCCATGACATCTGGCGGGCATAATTTGTGGCCATTTTCCCGCCAGTAAGAAGGCCGCCGCCCACAATAACAAAGACCGCCGCTGTGGCTAACCGGCCAAAAATATCATGCCAGAAACCCGTTTTGCGTTTTTGCTCCGCCTCCAAAAGCTGATTCAGACCAACCTTGCTGGTTCGCAATGTCTGTTTGATGCGCCAAATTGTTCCTTCGGCCAGTTCAGCCGGACAATCTTCAGGGGTTATACTTTCAAGGGGTGATAACGATGCTTTTATTGATTTGACGAATTTCGCTGCCTGTTCGTTTGAGAATACTAATTCCTGAGCTTGAGCTGATTCTTGTTCAGAGGTGAGTCCCATGCAGTAATCGAAGAGAAGCTCTTTTTGCTGACTATTTAGCGATATCATTGCGTCTTTTTGCTCCTAACGGCTGCTTTCCAATCTTTTGCAAACCGGCCTACTGCCGTATGCAACCGGCTTTTTACCGTGCCAATAGGGATACGCAGGATGTCGCTCATTTGTTTGTAGGAAAAATGGTTAAAATACGCCATAACCAAAATTTCTCTCAGATTATCCGGTATATTCGATATAACCCCTCTGACGTTAGCGGCTATTTCGCCCTTTTCGAGGTCATCGTAAGGTCTTTCCTCCTCGGAAGTTAGGACGTTGAGCATATCGTCAAAAGACATTTCGTCGGAATCGCTCATAGTGCCGATGGACACAGTGGCGGTTCTTTGCATTTTTCTCAGGGCATCTTTGGCTTTATTCGCGGCTATGGTGTATAGCCATGGGCGAAGAGGTCTGTCCCGGTCAAAACTATCCCTGCTGGTGAACAACTGCAAAAAGGTTTCCTGGAAGACATCATCGATAAAGTCGGTGCGATTGAGGAAATTCCGCAAAAAGGCGTATAGGCCGTTTTTGTAGCGGGCAACGATTTCCTGAAACGCACCCTCCTCGCCTGCCGCGGAGCGGTCGAGCAATTCGCCATCACTCTGTTTTGCGATATCGGTTGCCATAGTATCTCTATCTGTTTATTTAGACAATCAAGGACAAAGGGCGGTATTATAACATTTTGCGGGCAACTTAAAACCCTTTTATCCGCAAAATTCCGGCCTTTCCCGCCATCAAGGCAAAGGGAGAACACAGGTAAGTTGAGATCACCGTCGGGAATTCGACAGATTTTCCAGG
>JBFZBL010000096.1:0-16952 GCA_041308485.1 Phycisphaerae bacterium
GTTGCTGCTTTGCCACCTAATCGTATATTTTGAACCCGAAAGGAGCATCTCGCCGCCGTTGGGGTCAAGAACCGTTATCGTAGAAGGCACAGCCGGCTCAGGGATATATGCGCCATAAATATCGGCGTTTCCATTGCGATAATCCTCCCAGACAACAAAACTGCCGTCTATTGTCGGGTTCTTCTGGTCGTAAATACTTGTGCAAATGAAAAAAATCGTTCGACTTGAAATCCTATAACCGTAAATGTCACCGACACCGCTTCGCTGGTCTTCCCATACTACTATATCACCGCTGATGGCCGGACTTATCTGGTTGCCGGAGAATTTGCAAATCTCAAATTCCTCGCCGGCAGAAATATCCCTGCCGTAAATATCATTGTCCCCATTTCGGTCATCCTGCCAGACAACAATATTACCGCTTATGGTCGGGTTCTGCTTAAAACTGCTGTTTACGCAAACCTCAAACTCTTGTCCCGTACTGATGTTCCTGCGGTAGATATCCATACCGCCGTTGCGTGCGTCCTGCCAGACCACCATATTTTCGCTGATGGCAGGATACGACTGGCTGTTGGTGTCCGTGCAGATTTCAAACTCACTTCCATCGTAACCAAATATATCGTTATTGCCGTTACGAGGGTCCTTCCAAACGACAATACCACCGCTGATTGCGGGAAATTCCTGTTTACCGGCATAAGTGCATACACCGGCTTCGGGGCCTGATGGCAGGGTATAGCGGAAGATGTCGGTATTAGCAGTGCTGATGCGGGCATCCTGCCAGACAACCGTGCCGCCGCTGACGGCGGGAAATTTCTGGTCACCGGTCTGTGAGCATACCAAAATGCCGTTGACGTCGTTGGTATCCGCAGGATTGTTCCGATAAATATCATAGCCGCCCGAACGTTTATCCTGCCAGACAACGTAGCTGCCGCTGACTGCCGGATAACTTTGCTCTGCCGTCCATTTGCAGATGGGAAAACTATTTGGCTCGGCGGCTTTTGAAATAGATGGACAGACAATAAAGGTGAGTACAATAAATGTTACGCTAACTTTGGGTGTGTTCATTTTTTTCTCCTGTAAAATTAAGTCAGATAGCACCATGCTATCGCAGTATTATCCCCGGTTCACTCTTTGGGAATCCGGGCATGTGATTCCTATCCTCAGCAATTATTACCTGTTAATCAAAACCGATATCAACTGTTCTTCACTGCGACAATTTTAGCAATCCTGCAGACGACCGCAACATTAAACCCGGCTCAGAATCAAAAAAAAGGCACGGCTTTAGCCGTGCCTTTACTATCCGCAATCTACAATCGCAAATCCACAATTACTTACTCTTCCGCGTTTTCCTGTACCCCGCCAGCCGCCTTTTCCTGTCTCGGCATGGCAATGGTCCCCGTCCGCGCGACGTTTTTTATCCCGTATGGCCGGCACATCTCGATAAACGCCTCTATTTTCTCCTCAGGGCCGCTTATCTCAACCATTATGGTCTTTTGACCAATATCGACAACGTTGCCCTTGAAGGTTTCTATCAGCGCCACAATCTCAGGCCGCTTTTCAGGCGGCGCAGCAATCGTTATAAGCATCAAATCGCGAGCAACCACCGGCTGACCCGCGAAATCCTGAACCTTCACAACAGGGACAATCTTGGCAAGCTGTTTACGAACCTGCTCAAGCACCCTGTCATCGCCAACCACAACAATCGTCATTCTGCTAAGGTTCGGGTCTTCCGTCCGCCCGACGACCAAGGAATCGATATTGAAGGCCCTGGCCGCGAACATACCCGAAACATGCGCTAAAACTCCCGGCTTATTCTCAACCAACGCGCTTATTATATGTTTCATAAGAATCTCACTTCTCAATTCTAAATTCTAATTTCTTACGCCATACTTTCCAGCAAATCCAGTCCGTCCATCTCATGCAGGGATTTTCCCGCAGGAACCATCGGCCAGACGTTCTCTTCAGGCTCAACGTGAAAATCGACAACACAGGGCTTTTTCTCGGCCAACATCTTCTTAATCGCCTTCGGCACATCTGCTTTCTTCTCAACCGTTATCCCGACCGCGCCCAGCGCCTCGGCCACTTTCGCGTAATCCGGGTTGGCGAGGTAACTCTTCGAATATCGCTTGTTGTAGAAAAGCTCCTGCCATTGCCGAACCATTCCCATATACCCGTTATTCATAATGCAGACCTTTATCGGCAGCTCATACTGGACCGCCGTCCGAAGCTCCGTCAACGTCATATTGAAGCTGTGGTCCCCGTCAATATCGACAACGGTCGCCTCCGGCATCGCTACCTGCGCGCCTATCGCCGCGGGCAATCCATATCCCATCGTTCCCAGGCCGCCCGAAGTGATAAACTGCCTCGGCCTTTTGAACTTGTAGAACTGCGACGTCCACATCTGATGCTGCCCGACGCCAGTTGTTATTATCGCGTCGCCGCCCGTCAGTTCGCAAATCTGTTCAATAACGTACTGCGGCTTTATATTCGTGGATTTCCTGTCGTAACCCAGCGGATACTTTTTCTTCCACTGCGCAATCTTGGCGAACCAATCCTTGCGGTCGCGGTGCTCGACTATTTTGACCATCTCGGTCAATATATATTTCGCGTCTCCCACAACAGGGATATCCGCCCGAACATTCTTGGCAATGCTGGCCGGATCAATATCTATATGCACCACCTTCGCGTGCGGCGCAAAAGCCTTAACCTTTCCCGTCACCCTGTCATCGAACCTGGCCCCGACCGCTATCAGCAAATCGCACTCCTGCACTGCGTAATTCGCGAATGCCGTTCCGTGCATTCCGAGCATATCAAGCGACTCCGCCTCATTCTGGTCGTAACTGCCCAGGGCCAGCAGCGTCATAGTAACAGGCAGATGTGCTTTATGCGCAAGTGCTCGCAGCTCGTCGCTTGCGTTTGCGAGGATTATCCCGCCGCCGACGTAAAGCACCGGCTTCTCCGATTTGTTAATCGCCTCGGCTGCCATTTCTATCTGCCGATGATGCCCCTTTATCCTCGGCTTATACCCCGGCAGGCGCATTTCAACGTCACGGTCATACTCGGTCTTGGCAACCTGAACATCAACCGGCAAATCAACAACCACCGGTCCAGGCCTTCCCGTCGAGGCGATAAAGAACGCCTCCTTAATCGTCCGCGCAAGGTCCCTTACGTCCTTGACTATACAATTATATTTAGTTACAGGCCGCGTGATACCCGTGGTATCGGCCTCCTGAAACGCGTCATTGCCGATCAGCTCCGTGCGAACCTGTCCCGTTATGGCGACAAGCGGAACCGAATCCATCATCGCAGTCCCAAGACCAGTAACCAGATTGCACGCCCCCGGCCCGCTGGTTGCGACTATCACGCCGACCTTGCCGCTGGCACGCGCGTATCCATCAGCCATATGGGCTCCGCCCTGCTCGTGACGAGGGATAATGAAACGAATCGGCGCATCATACAGCTTGTCGAAAAAGGGCAATATCACCCCACCAGGATAGCCAAACATAGTATCAACACCCTGGTCAATAAGTGCCTGGACGGCTATATCAGCACCGGATTTTAGAATTGAGGATTTTCCAGCCGAATCGGCTGGCTGTGAGGAATCGGACTTCATTACATACTCCTTTCGCAATATATTCCGGCCGATTATAGTTTTTCGGGCCTCTTTTGTCGGGCCTGCCATCGCCGCCACAGCGATAACCTGCCCCTACAAAGTTCCAAGCCCAGCTATAATCCCGTAATTTTGCTTAATTATAATATCTACGAACTGTCCTGTCAATTGTTTTCGGCAAGTTTCCCGGCAAATTTAACGTCCCAAAACGCAAAATCGCATAGTTCGTCTTGTCCGCAGACCGTTGACTGTCCCCGCCCAATCGACTAAAGTTATATCTATGGCTGCCAAACTTCGTAAAACGCAGGACGCATCACGCGGGACGCAGAATGAAAAACCCCGCCTTATTGCCTTTGAGATAACAAGGCGATGCCGGTATCACTGCAAACACTGCCGGGCCAGCGCCGGTCCCACGGGCGGCGAGGAACTCTCAACCAAACAGTGCAAAAAGATAATCGCCTCAATCGCCAAGTTCGCAAAGCCAATCCTGATACTGACGGGCGGCGAGCCGATGGAACGCCCGGATTTGTATGAGATTATCGAATACGCCAAAGAAAAGGGGCTTCGCGTCGTGATGGCGACCTGCGGCTATCTTCTGAATGAAGAGTCGCTCACTAAACTCAAAAAAGCCGGTGTTTCCGCGTTGTCCTTCAGTATCGATGGCGCCACTGCTGAAACCCACGACCATTTCCGCGACACTACCGGAGCTTTCGATACGGTTATGCACGCCGCTGAAATGGCTCGCAAGGCGAAGATGCCTTTTCAGATAAATACCACGATACACAAGCAAAACGCAGGCGAACTCATCGGGATTGCCGAGCTTGCCAAACGTCTCGGCGCTATATGTTTCAACACCTTTATGCTTGTCCCCACAGGCCGGGCCACGGAAATGGACGACGCCGTCCTTGACCCCGTCCAGTATGAATACATCCTCAACGAACTTATCCGCATAAAATTAAAAAAAGAAATCGACGTACGCGTCACGTGCGGACCCGCGTTTGCCAGGATTTGCGAGCAGGCCAAGGCGCGGGGGCTTGTCGCGGAAGGCACGGGATGTATGGGAGGCAAAGGGTTCGGGTTTATCAGCTTCAAAGGCGACGTCCAGACCTGCGGATTCCTCGATATCCCGGCAGGCAACCTCGTTGATAACAGCTATAACTTCGCAAAAATCTGGCGCGAATCCCCGTTCCTTAACGAAATCCGCGATACCGGGTTGCTAGAGGGCAAATGCGGCGAATGCGAATACGTCGAGGTATGCGGCGGTTGCAAAGCACGGGCAATGGCGATGATGGGCAACTACCTTGCCGGCGATCCGGTCTGCGGATATGTGCCTAAACGGAGGCGCTAACAATGAGCAACCTTTCGGCGTTTGATAAGCGGCTGTGTAACGAGCTGCAAAGAGGACTGCCGACAGCCGAAAGACCATTCGCGATAATCGCACGCAATCTCAAAAGCAGCGAAGCAAAAGTCCTTGAACGCACACGGGCGCTGATAAAACTCGGCATAAT
Organism: Phycisphaerae bacterium; assembly: GCA_041308485.1. Classification (GTDB taxonomy): domain Bacteria; phylum Planctomycetota; class Phycisphaerae; order Sedimentisphaerales; family Anaerobacaceae; genus Fen-1362. The sequence goes on from JBFZBL010000096.1 coordinate 5,116, forward strand.
CAGACGTCTCGGCATATCGATAAACTGGCGGGCCATTGGCAACGCCAGCACCCTCGTCGCGGCACATATCGAACAGAACGACTTAAAAAAAGTCATCTCGGCTGTCAATAAATTACAGGGAGTTTCGCATAATTACCTGCGCGAGCATTATTATAATCTCTGGTTTACCCTCCGGGCCGATTCGCAAAAAGATATCGATGCTATTTTGAAAAAATTCTCGAAGCGGTTCGGCACAACTTTCAACAGTTTGCCTGTTGTGCACACTTTTAAATTAGACGCCCGTTTCGATGCTACAAGCGGAGGAAAGCGATTGTTATCTGGATGTCGAATGCTGAACGCTGACCGCCGTACGCTATCCGCTATCGATAAGCGGATATTGGTGAAATTGCAGAATGGACTAAAAGTTATTAAACGGCCGTTCAATTTTATTTCTAAAGATACGTTTGAAATTTATGATGGTCTCCTGCATATCGCCGGGATGATTCATAGCGGCGTAATCAATCGGCTGGGAGCGATGGTGAACCATAACAAGCTGGGCTTTACCGCCAACGCTATGTTTGCGTGCGAAACAAAAAAATCGCAGGCGATTAAAATCGGCGAGAAATTATCTGCACTGGGAATTGTCAGTCATTGCTACGAGCGAAAAAGATTTAAGGGCTGGCCATATAATATCTTCGCGATGATGCACGGCAGCAATATGGCGAATATTCGCAAGACGGTGGAGAAGTTTGTCAAAAAAGAGGGGATAAAGTCATTTGCGGTTTTGCCCACGGCGGAGAAGCTGAAAAAATAGCGTTTAGTGTTTAGTTTCACAGTAATGGAAAACCAAAGGGCTGTTCCGACAAACCGGAACAGCCCTTTGGTTTCTAATGATGTTCATCAGGATCGGTTAGGGACCAGTTTTAAGCCATTCCTGAGCAAAGGCAGCAAAGTCGATGAAATTGACAATACCATCCTTGTCAAAGTCCATTGGGTTATATGTGGTGTCCGGCTCATTAGTTGAAAGCTCAAAGGACATATCCCAGGAAATACCTTCCGGGTCCGGCCAGGCCGGCCACTGAATTGGGTAGCCGGTCATCCATGCAGAACCGATACCTAATGGAATTGGATTCACCCCTTGTATAACAACCGCGTCGTCGTTGAAGAAGTGCGGTCTCGATTTCCAGCCCCATTGATATGGCGGCGTAGTACCTCCCCAGATTGGAGCGATACTGAGCCAGTAAACTCTCGGATGACAAGGGTCATCACTTGGTTGCTGATAGAACCACTGGTCCTGAGACAGCAGCTGGTTGAACTGGAAGCATGAATCTTCCTGCATCGTGCCATGGCCTTCTCGCGGGTCTTTGTCATAGCCGGCGAAGTTCCAGACATAGCTTGTGCAGTAGTTTTCCCAGACGAGCATGGCTGGATGGCTGAAATCGCCGGGGAAATCACAGGGGTCGTCTGTCCAGATACCGATATGGAATGCCTGCGGCATAACCGGTGGAGGATACGGCTGAGTCCAGTTGATAAATGAACCCCACCAATGTATGTCTGTGACGGGCCTTTCGTCGTTGCATTGCCAGTCGTCTGCAACTATGTTTATCGGCTCAAATGTCGATTGCTCATCCCAGCCGGAAATTGTAGGCGGCATATTTTCGTCGATTACGACCGGCGGCTGGCTCCATTTAGTGTAATAGCCCTTTGAGAGAGTTGTCTTCGGTGAAATGGTCAGCCAGTGCCAGTAGTTCCACATACCAATCATACCGGAGCCTGGCGCTGGGGCCGGTGTGCCGCCGCCAACCCAGTTTGCGTCTTCATCGACAATCAGCCACTGGACGTTCTTTATGTTGAATCCTGGGTTGTTCGCATACGCAGATGCCGTCGGTGTAGCTGCGGTAACTCCTGTTTTCGATGTGTCGATTGTAATTATGGTTGGAGTGCTCCATGTAATTGGCGCTCCGCTGCCCGCAGCGCCGCAGTTCCAGTACCATGCGCGGATGGGGCCTCCGGGAACCGGCGGATTTTCAAGGCCGAAGGAAACCACATTAACCCATGGAGGCGCGGTAACAGCAACAGATATTGTGCAGTTGGACAGGTCGGGGTCTTTGAGATAATCATACTTCCAGGCGCTTGAGTATTCGCCGTCCGGAGGGTTGCCCCAGTACATAACGAGTCCTGCATCACAGGGGTCGAGTGCTCCGCCCCCGCCACCGCCGCCGCCGCCATAGACATAGAGGCTGCCCTCGGGGGGCCTGGCTTCGCGGAACGTATTGTCGGGATAGGGATCACCCTGAACTGTGCAATACTCCCATTGAAGCATGTAGTATTCCCAGTCTTCTTCTTCCATCGCATAGACATGACCGCTCGACAGGGCGGATTCCCACTCAGTTTGGGAGTCAATCTTGAAATATGGTTTGCATTTGGCGTTCGTCTCGCCGATGACAATCTCGACTGTAGCAGGGAAACCACTAATTGGACCTGTATCGATACTAATTTCGGTATATATATCGAAAAAGCTTTCTACGCCGGGCGTATCGTAATCAAGAGCCACCATATTAAGCGTAAATAAACTGGTTGGATGGTCTCCGTGCTGGACCGGAATATACATACCGCCTGGAGCATAAGCATTTACATAAAGTGTCCCGGGAGTTGGTTCATAATAAGAGCAGCTAAATGGCGGACAAGGTTCCGCTCCAGCGCAATACATTACCTCAGGGTCATAATGCACGGTTGCGGTTCCGCCATTGACGAGTATTGGACCAACAAATGTTGCCTGTGTAAACATGATACAGTCCACAGGAACCATAGTATAAGAATCGGTCATAGTTACCGGTTCCGGCTGACAATGTAACTCTCCTGTGCTAAAGGTTGGTGTTTTGATAGTTACATCCTGGCCTACATCTACTCGTGACGCCCCTCCGCCGGCAACCCAACTCGTGGAGCCGGATTTGTTGCCTTTGACGGCCTTTACGACCATCATCCCGCCGGTGCAATCCTTAAACCGCCATCCACCCGCATAATCACCGTTAGCAATGCTTGTATTGCTGTCGTGATACGTATTCCCATCATTGGTGTTGTAGCAGTCTATATAATCTGGATGCCAAAAAAGACGCTGCCACATAAACCTTTTAAATAAAAAGAGTTAAGACTAACTTGTTTCAATCTCCTCAGGGCATGTCTCCATTCTGACACTAATTCACACGCATTAAGGCTGGGCTTTCGGCTTGATTAGCGCCCCTGTATTTACGATAGAATAGATATTATGAAAAAGGTGTGGGTTTACAAAAAAAAGTGTCAACGGCTGGTGGGTGGGTTGGTACGAGAGTAGCAAGCGCAAAGCAAAGGCTCTGCCCAGCAAGGAATTGGCCGAACACTATAAGCAGATCAAATACGCTCAACTGAATTCTGATGTTTTCACTGGAATCGTGGCAGCTGATTGGCAACAGATGGTTGATGAATACCGGGAGAATAAAAAAGTCCAAGGTGTCACTGAAGGTACGCTTTACGAAAATGCTTTGTCGCTGAGGAACTTTGAACGGCTGGTTGGAAAATGCAACTCGAAACAGATTACCCAAAGCGTCATTGATAAATTTATACTTCAAAGAGGCGGAGAGGTAAAACGCCCGACTCTCAATAAGGACATCAGAAACTTGAAAACATTTATCAACTGGTGTAGGGAAAACAGATACTTGAATGGGGATCTGAAAATTAAGGAACTGAAAGAAGACGAAAGGCCAGTGAAATCATTGAATACCGCTCAGATAAAGAAATTACTTTTAGCAGCTGAACCTCATCTGGCAATGAAGATGAGAATCTTGCTGGCTTTGGGCACAGGTCTCCGAAGGGGCGATATTGAATCACTGAAAATAGGTGATATTGACTTTGTAAATAATTATATCACAACGGCCAGTAAAAAAACCAGAAAGAGTATGGGCTCGCGTCCCGTATCACCCGAAATAATAGCAGAACTTTCAAAATATGTTTTTGTATTTGATGTTGGACAAGAAAAGTTGTTCAACGACAATTTCAGTCACAAGCGGTGGAAAAAGATTTGTGAAGGTGCTGGACTGACAGACTTGAAATTTCATGATCTGCGAAAAACATTCGGTTCTTTACTTGCTCAGAATGGCATATCAACTGCTGTTACACAACGGTTGTTGGAACATTCTTCTCCCAATCTGACTAACAAGGTTTATACAAACGTTGATCCTGTCTTACGCCATGCGGTAGAACAAATACCAGTTGGTGACTGGCTATAAAAATTGCAAGAAACGCAAACATTTTACTACTCCGACACACAACCTTACTGACCGTGAATTTGAGGTCTTTCGCTGGATTGGCCATGGCAATAAACCCTCCATGATAGCTAAGTGAATGCATCTTAGCGTAAAAACAGTTGAGAAAGATATTGTGCGCATCAGGGAAAAACTGGACCTCGCTGATTCACCTGAATTGCTCCGGTACGCCATTAAATGGGCAGGAAGTGCGGATAGATTATAACTCAATCGCTCTTGCTAATTACCTCAGCGGCTTTTAACCTTTACGCATAGCCGTGTAGGAGGTTTTCCCACTCACAAAACAAGGTGTTTACCCCGCGGCAAAAACAAGTGCGCCCCCGATTTTCTGATCTTTGCAGGTTATTTCGATTTAGCTATAACTTAAGATCTCTTGCCAGACAACATGGAAAGGTAAAGGTTGGCTTGGGCAAGATTTCTACTAAGTTATTCGGCCCATCCGATTAAGTAATTCCCCTATGTGCAAACCTGTCAAATTTAGTAGAAATTATGCTGTTCTCATCTTTAATATTTCTTAGCATTGAGTTTCTTGTTAGCAAATCGCGAGACTGCATCGCCAGACAAAGGTGAAACGACAGGGTTGTCTAAAAAGATGCTTAATAATGAGTTTTTACTAAAGGATAATTTATGATATCAAAAATTCTTGTGCCAACAGACGGTTCAAAAACAGCTCAAAAGGCAGCTGCCTATGCGATTGGCCTGGCAAAGCAGTTACGCGCCTCAATAATTATCATGTGCGTTGTTGATAAACGATTCCTGGTAAGTCGAACAGTGCTTGTCGAGCCGTCCAGCCGGTATGTGGCGGAGTCCATAGAGGATTATCAACAGGAAGCTGCTGAAAGATACACAGGAGAAATAAAGAAACTGTGCGGGAAAAAAGGTGTCCGGTCAAGGACTGTCATAAAACAAGGACATCCTGTTGAGGAGATTGTCAAAGAGGCCGAAAAGTCAAAGACAGGCCTTATTGTTATGGGTTCCCATGGACAAAGCGCTTTGGCCGCTGCGACCCTTGGCAGTGTTACCTACGGTGTCATCCACAAAGATACGACAATCCCGGTTCTGGTGGTAAGGAGATGATGCGTGTTCAATCTTAATTGTAAGCAAATATAAAATTTGCGTGAAAACTAAAAAATCAAAACAGCAATAACATTTAAGGAGTCAAATTATGGATGAGAAAAAAAATACAATGGTTGCAGTTTACAACTCACACAAGGAAGCTGAGGATGGTATCAAAGAGCTGCAGAGGGCGGGCTTTGCCATGAAGAAGCTTTCTATTGTAGGCAAGGACTATCACTCTGACGAGTCTGTGGTCGGGTACTACAATACAGGCGACCGGATAAAGTATTGGGGCAAACTTGGCGCTTTCTGGGGAGGTATCTGGGGTTTATTATTTGGTTCGGCATTCTTTATGATTCCCGGATTTGGGCCGATTTTGGTTGCAGGCCCGCTGGTAGCCTGGCTGGTTGGAGCACTGGAAGGCGCTGTAGTTGTTGGAGGCCTCAGCGCAATAGGTGCTGCCCTTTACAGCATAGGCATTCCTGAAGATAGTGTGTTGAAATATGAGACGGCGATAAAGGCAGGTAAATATATTATAGTCGCACATGGTACTGCCGATGAGGTGGCCAATGCCAAGAGAATCGTCGAAGACACAGAAGTCATTGAATCCGATGTGCACCACACAGAGCCTGTTAAGGTTTAGTATGGCGTTTCACCCCGGAAGGATACGGAACAGGGCGTAAATTTTGAACAGCTTGGCCTCGCCGGGCGGGGCTAAGCTGTTTATTAATTCAGTTTCCGGACCGGTCGCGATTACGAGTTCACTGTGGGGAGCATTTGTGAACAAGAGGTGACCTTGTTGGTTTTTAACGATAGGTTAAAGTTCAATATCATTAAAAGGAGTCAAAATTATGAGTAATGACACGATTAAAAGTTTATCTCCGATTGTACTGCCGCCTCTGCCCTATGCTGATAGCGCGCTGGCACCGGTTATCTCCGCGAATACAATCAGCTTCCACTACGGCAAGCATCACAAGGGGTATGTAGATAACCTGAATAAGCTGATAGCAGAAACAAAGTTTGCGGATATGACGCTGGAGAAAATAATTACCGAGACGGCCGGCAAAACCGATAAGACCGCGATTTTCAATAATGCAGCACAAGCGTGGAACCACACGTTTTACTGGCACAGTCTAAAGTCGAAGGGTGGTGGTGAACCACCCGTTGTGCTGAAGAAAAAGATTGAGGCCTCCTTCGGCAGCGTGGATGCGTGCAAGAAGGAGTGGTCTGCTGCGGCAATGGGCCAGTTCGGCAGCGGCTGGGCATGGCTTGTGCTGGATGGCGGCAATATCAAGGTGGTCAAGACAGCTAATGCGGATTCACCTTTAACCAAGGGGCTTAAGCCGCTATTGACTATAGATGTCTGGGAACACGCCTATTACTTAGATTATCAGAACCGCCGCGCGGACTACGTCAATGCTGTTCTCGATAAACTGATTAATTGGAGTTTTGCGGCAGAAAACCTTGGCTGATGGCAGTCCGAACAGTCGCAAGCTTTGTCGTTGGACGGACATAAGGGGTTGACGACCCCCGCCGATAAAAAAGGAGGCAAGATCGTGAAAGATAATCCTTTGAAAAAATTGGGAACGTTTGGTCAGTCAATTTGGCTCGACTACATCCGACGAGACCTGATTACCGGCGGCGAGCTTCGACATTTGATCGACGAGGATGGGCTGCGGGGGATGACCTCGAACCCATCCATCTTCGAGAAGGGGATAGCGGAAAGCCATATTTACGATGAGGACATTCGGGACATAGCCCTTAAGAAAAAAGACGTCAAAGCAATATATGAAGCTCTCAGCCAGCGCGACGTACAGAGCGCCGCCGACGAATTCTGGTCTGTGTATGAAAATACTGGCAGCAAGGACGGATACGTCAGCTTAGAGGTCAATCCCCATCTGGCGCATGACACCAAAGGCACAATTGAGGAAGCTCGTCGGTTGTGGGCTGCGCTGGATCGGCCCAATGTTTTCATCAAAGTCCCGGCGACTGCCGATGGGTTGCCTGCCATTCAGCAACTCATCAGTGAAGGAATCAATATCAACGTGACGCTGCTTTTTGGATTGCCTCGTTATCGACAGGTAGCGGAAGCTTACATTGCCGGCATCGAAGCGCGGGTAGTCCAGGGGAAACCTGTGGAGTATGTGGCCTCTGCAGCCAGCTTCTTTGTGAGTCGTATCGATACATTGGTGGATTCGCTGCTGGAAAAGCTCATCGCGCAAGGCGGCCAGAAGGCGGAAATTGCGAAGAAGGTGCATGGACAAGTTGCCATCGCCAGCGCTAAAATGGCTTATCAAATATACAATGAAATCTTCGGTAATAATCAGTTTAAGAAACTGGCTGACAAGGGTGCTCGTGTACAGCGGCTGCTCTGGGCCAGCACAGGTACCAAGAACCCGGACTACAGCGATGTTAAATACGTTGAATCGCTAATCGGCCCGGACACCGTAAACACGGTCCCGCTTGAAACCATCGACTCCTACCGTGACCACGGCGATCCGAAATCGCGCCTCGAACAAGATGTCGAGGAAGCCAACCGGGTAATGGCACAATTGCCGGAAATCGGGATCAGCATCGACAAGGTGACTCAACAGCTTGAAGACGAAGGCGTAAAGAAATTCAACGAACCATTCGACAAGCTGATGGGGACCCTGGCGAAAACATCGTCTCGGCATTTGGCGAGAAAACCATGAAAGGAAACCTATGCTGATCAAATTATCTACCGACAAAACCGTGAGTGAAGCTGCGGCTGCCTTGCAGGTGGCCGTCCAGGCGAATCACTTTGGCGTCATGCAGGTTCACAACCTCAAAGAGACCATGGCAAAGAAGGGCGTGGAGTTCGCCCATGAATGTCTGATATTTGAGGTCTGCCAGCCGCAACAGGCCAAGAAGGTGCTCGATGAAAACATGAGCGTCTCCACCGCACTGCCGTGCCGGATCTCCATTTACCAAGAGAACGGTAAAACCATTCTGGCTACTTTGAAGCCAACCACTCTTCTGGCGATGTTCAACACACCAAAACTTGAAGGGGTGGCGCAGGAAGTGGAGGACACGATTGTTAAAATTATGAAGGAAGCGGCATGCCCGTGAGTCTGTTGACCGAGGATGGCAAGCTCTACTTGATCGCAGACGACCATCTCAAAGCGATGGAAGAAAAGACAATGAAAAAAGCGGCAAAAACTAATACCGCGATAAAACATCCGGGCATGGGTGCCATCCCTGATGCAAAGGGAGTAACCTTTCGAGTATGGGCTCCCCATGCCGAAAAAGTTTACGTGACCGGAACCTTCAATGACTGGAGCAAAACCTCAACGCCTCTGTCCAGTGAGAAGAACGGTTGCTGGTCAACTGAAGTGCCGGGAGCAAAAGCGGGAGATGAGTACAGATATATGATTCACACTCCTGTTGATTGGAAGCTCCCACCTTTGTCTCATATTGACCCTTATGCCAGAAAAGTAACGAACTCAATTGGTAACGGAATTATCTACGACCCTGAAGCGTTTAATTGGGGTAGTGATAACTTTAAAATGGCCTCGTGGAATGAGCTTGTAATCTACGAGATGCACGTCGGCACCTTTAACGTTAAAGCAAAGGGGCGCCCGGGCACGTTCGATAGCGCCATTGAAAAATTGTCCTATCTTCAGGAACTGGGTATCAATGCAGTGGAAGTGATGCCGGTAGCGGAGTTTCCAGGCGACTTTTCGTGGGGTTACGATCCTTCTCATCCATTTGCAGTTGAAAGTATTTACGGTGGGCCGGATGCCTATAAGCGATTTGTTAAATCAGCCCACGAGCATGGTATCGCTGTCATCGCAGATGTTGTTTACAACCACTTTGGCCCCTCCGATCTTGATTTATGGCGGTTTGACGGCTGGAGCGAAAATGAGAAAGGCGGAATTTACTTTTACAATGATCGCCGCTCACATACACCATGGGGCGAGACACGCCCTGATTATGGCCGGGGTGAAGTGCGCCAATACATACGCGATAATGCTCTGATGTGGTTCGAGGAGTACCACGCTGACGGCTTACGCTGGGACGCCATATCCTATATTAGAAATATTGAGGGGAGGGACGCAGATACGCCTGATGACATTCCTGAAGGCTGGAGCTTGATGCAGTGGATAAATGAAGAAATCCAACAACGGTTTCCCGGCAAAATCAGCATCGCCGAAGGTATGCATAATAACGCCTGGGTTACCAAAGATGTTGGGGCAGGCGGTTCCGGCTTCAATGCGCAATGGGATAGGGGATTTGTGAACCCCGTTCGCCAGGCTGTTATTGTTCGTGAGGATACATCCCGGGATATTGGGGCAGTCAGTAAAGCTATTGAGCGTTGCTATAATTTAGATGTTTTTCGGCGAGTCATTTTTACCGAGTCGCACGACGCGGTTGCTAATGGTCGGTCCCGTGTGCCCGAGGAGATATGGCCAGGTAACGTGGATAGCTGGTTTTCCAAGAAACGCTCTACGTTGGGCGGTGCTCTTGTTCTTACTTCGCCCGGTATCCCGATGATTTTTGAAGGGCAAGAGTTCCTGGAAGATCGCTGGTTCCAGGATAAAGTCCCGATCGACTGGTCCCGAGCCGAGGACGAACATGGTATTCTCGGAATGTACCGGGATTTAATCGCCCTGCGGCGCAACGTGTCGAGAGTGACGCGGGGATTGTGCGGTCAGAATATCCATATCTATCATTTTGACGGTGGGGCCAAGATCATTGCTTTCCATCGCTGGGACAAACAAGGTCCAACCGATAGCGTCGTTGTGGTAGTGAATATGACGAATCAAAACCGCGATGGTTATACAATCGGTTTTCCTCGGGCCGGATTGTGGAAAACGCGATTTAACAGTGACTCATATAACTATGGCCCAAATTTTACAAATCATCCCACACCCGATGTAGAGGCCCATGAGGAAAAAATCGATGGACTGCCCTGCTCCGGCAAAATCAGTATCGGGCCATACACGGTGGTAATTTTTTCGCAGGATAAATAAGAACTCATTTATGGAAATTTCAAAGAAAACACCGTACGCATTTCAGCAGCCAGGTAATCTCCCTGGCGGGAACGGGGCCCATTATTCCGTTCAACCATTAGAAAAGGCCCAAGCTGATTCTCGTCTGAAGCAGGTCGGAACGAGCGAGATTGCCCGAGAGAAACGTAAATCTGCCCCTGAAGTGCGGAGGGGCGTTCCTTTGCCGTTGGGAACCCATGAATCTGAAGGAGGAGTTAACTTTGCCTTATTTAGCCGTCACGCCAGCCGCGTTCGGCTCGAGTTGTTTGATAAACCCATAGACGCAAAGCCGGCCAAGGTTATTGATTTTGATCCCGCACGCAACCGCACGGGTGATGTGTGGCACGTATGGGTTGAAGGGATTCGTTCCGGACAACTCTATGCCTACCGGGTGGATGGCCCGTACCAACCCAGGAAAGGATATCGTTTCAATTTCAAAAAGCTGCTCCTGGACCCATGTGCGACGGCGATCTCGCCGTTGCCTGATTGGGATTTTGGCCCGGCGAGTGGATATGACCTGTCTGCGCCGGAGCGAGACCTGGTTTGTTCGAAAGTCGATGATGCCGGATCCATGCCGAAATGCGTATTCACTCATGAGCACTTCCACTGGCATGGCGACCGGCCGCTCAGACATCCCTGGTCAAAGACAGTGATTTACGAAACGCATGTTCGTGGTTTCACCATTCATCCCAGCTCCGGTGTGGAGCATCCCGGCACGTACCGCGGCCTGACAGAAAAGATCCCCTATTTAAAGGAACTGGGAGTGACGGCTGTGGAATTGATGCCCGTGCAGGAGTTCAATGAAAACCAGGCAAGGGGCATCCATTCGCAGACTGGCAAGCCGCTCAGAAATTACTGGGGCTACGATCCCGTGGCCTTCTGTGCGCCCAAGGCTTCCTACAGCAGTTCGGGAGGGATAGGCCAGCAGAATCTTGAGTTTAAGGAGATGGTGAAGGCCCTACATGACGCAGGCATCGAAGTGATCCTGGACGTGGTATTCAATCACACGGCGGAGGGAGACGAAATGGGGCCGACGCTGGGTTTCCGTGGGATTGACAACGCAATCTTCTACACGCTGGCGGCAGACAAACGCTTCTATAAGGACTATGCGGGCACAGGCAACACCGTCAACGCCAACCATCCCGTGGTGCGGGACCACATTTTGGCCGCGCTCCGTTATTGGATGGTCGAGATGCATGTCGATGGATTCCGGTTTGACTTGGCATCGGTTCTCGGTCGTGACGGCACCGGCAAGCTGTTAGCCAATGCCCCTCTTCTCGAACGGATCGCCGAGGACCCGATCTTGAGAGACGTGAAAATAATCGCCGAGGCGTGGGACACCGCCGGTGCGTACGAGGTGGGTAGTTTTTCAGAGCGGCGATGGGCGGAGTGGAACGGCCGGTACCGAGATGATGTCCGGCGTTTCTGGCGCGGTGATGATGGGATGCTCGGTTCGTTTGCCAGCCGCATCTGCGGCAGTGCCGACATCTAT
>JBFZBL010000097.1:0-13183 GCA_041308485.1 Phycisphaerae bacterium
TATTCTTCTCAAATACCTCTCCCCGGCCGCCTGCACCGCCTAACCAAATACCGCCTTTGAATACTTTAGGCAGTACAGCGTAAGCATAGGAATCCCTGAAGAAGCGGTCTATGCCTGGATCCGTGATCTTGAATAAAGACACCGCACTGGTAACCTCAGTAGACAGAATCGCTTTCTTTTCATCTGTCTTGGGCACGGTTGAACACCCCACCATCGAAAACATAATGAGGCATGACGTGACAATGAAAACAAATTTCTTCATAAAACAATCCTTTCCTTTTAATTCGGACTTATCCTTATTTGTTTGGGCCTCTTACTTGCGACTTACTTGGCTTTCCCTTCCTCGAGACGTTCTTTCAGCCGCTTTGCCCAGCCGTCCATGACGCCCTTTGCAGTACCCCACTCGCCGAGATTGGAAAACGGTACCCGGCTGCCTTTCTGCGTTTCGACTACGGCTGCAATCTGTTTGCCTGTCTGCGAATCAACAAACTCGGCTTCCATTGCCGCTCCGCCTACGCCGACACCCAGCAGACTCGCCTGCGGCAGCGTATTCAGTGCACTGGTCTCCTCGATATCTGTAATTGCCACGCGAACTCTCGCTATACCAAGACCAGGTTTGTACTCGACCTGGCACCCTGCATCGGTGATTGCCTTGACAATCACATCGTGGAAATAATTGGTTAAATCAGCCATATTCTGCTCGGTTAATTTGCCGTCGCTTTTCATCTCTATGGCCTTGGCGCCTTCCTTGAAATGCGTTGTCACCGGATCCACAATAAAGCCCCTGTAACTGCCAAATACCGACTTGTCGAGATATCGGTAGCTTTCATCTGACGTCGCCTTAAGCTTCGAGTAATCGCTCAAGAATCCAGTCGTGGCAGGGCCGCTCGAATCGCCGCATCCGCAAACGCCCGCCAGAACTACTGACGCCACAACTATTAGTACGCTTGTCCTGTTCATTTCTTTCTCCTTAAATTATTTGTTTTTGTTAAGGTTTGCTGACTCATTATTTTATCCGTTACCGGCAAGAAACACCAGCGTAAGAACCTTTGTGCCCCTTTTTACTTACGTGTCCACCCGTGTAAGCACTATACTGTGCTTTTCAGTATTTGCAATCATCTGGTTGCCGTTTATTTTGAACCGCGCGTTTATGACGTAATTATCCTGATTTATAATGAGCGTATCGCCGACGATACGATACCGCTCGTTGGCGGTTTCAACATGGCCGTCTTCAAACGTCCTGGTCGATACAACTATGCCATCCGGCTTAAAATGACATACCAGTGACTTAACGGGCTTGTCCGGCTTCGGCACTATACTTGTGACCTGCCATGTCGTATTGGCAAGGGGCTTGGTCTCCCCCTCCTGCACCGTTTGACGGCTTTTAGCGTCCTTCTTATCCATCTCATTGCCGATGACATAGCCGACTCCGGTACCGACCGCTGCGCCTACAAGCGTTGCCTGTGTACTGCCGCCTGCCACTTGTCCAATCAGCGCCCCTACTCCCGCGCCTGCAAGCGCCCCGCTCTGCTTTTTGGTCTCACATCCTGAACCGACAAGTAACGCAAGAGACATCGCGGTTACGCACACGCACCAAAACACTTTTTTACCCGCTTTCATACCTTTTCTCCTTTGCACATGGTTTCATTAAAATATGTGAGTTCGTTATCTTTATCGTTTTTTAGTTCATAGCTTGATTCTTTAACCGGCATTTGCAGTTTCTTCTGCAGCTCAATCATTGGTTTGTGACTTAACCTGAAATAACCTTCTGTGGCACGGTCCAGGTCCACCATAAGAAATAACACCGTTGAAAACGTTAGCGCCAGCATTATCCCCACCTTAAGATTGCTCTTGCCTGAAAGTCCGGTCTGATATCCCACCATGAACATGGAAATAATTGTGATAAAGTAAATCGCATACCATATTATTCTCGGAAGGCGGTAAGAAGCTGTTGTAATCCGGCTGGTTTGAAGGTCTATCATGCTGTTGAGCGAGTCGATGAATAAAGCGTCTATCGGAGAATGACGGTCAGCTTGCGAAATAGATACTGCGTGCGACCACATTTTGTCCTGCAGTGTCTCGGAATAGGAAATGGCTTCCTGGAATTTTTCCGGATTCCGATACCGGCTTTCTTTTGCCAGGCCCACACGTGCATCCACATATTCTCGCAGCAGCTTACGGATGTCACTGCCATGAGGTTCCGCAATCATTCCCGCACGAAGATAAGTGGTTCCGATAGCGTTAACCTCATCAAGAAGAAGCTGTCTGCGGGTTTGAAATATTTGCGCCGTGATTCCGAACGAAAAAGCAAGTATAAAACCAACTAACCCAAGTGAAGCGCCAACGATTACCCCTAACGGCGCTTCTTTCTCATGGTCAGGCCGACGGCTTATGCGCAGCCCAAAGATTGTTCCAATACAAATTACGAGGAAAACACAGCCAACAGTAAGAGAAAATACGCCCCACAGCGGAATCTGGTCCAGCCAAAAATCCGTTCCCATCGCTTCGTCCCCACTAATATATCAACTCCGTATGTCCCGATAAAACACGCTTAAATACCATAACCTCAGCCCCTTCCCCCGTCAAGCCTATTCTGGGCTATGCATTGAGAGTGCTCTACTGCCTGTCCGCTACCTGCCCCCGCGTCTCGTTTTGAGAAGCAAAAAGGCGTGGGTACGCTACCCGCTACATGCTTACCTCAGCATAGTCAAAGAAAAAAACGGGTACCAATTCGTGTTAAAGAACAGGTGAAAGGTGAAAAGAGTGAGGAATGTGCAATTTAGCTGCGGTACACTATGCCGGGAAAGCCGGTGTCGCGGTTAGCTGGTGATGGCTTTCCAGCCCTGATTGAGTTCTTCCAGCAGGTCTATAACATCCTGAATCAGCCGAGGTTCCTTTTTGATATTCGCCTCTGAAAGCCGTCTAATCATAAAACAGTAAAGCTGGCGGAGATTCGTTGCGATTTCACCGCCTGCATCCATATCGAGGACCGCGTTAAGCTCGTTGATTATATCCTGGGCCTTAGCGATGTACTGGCCTTTAGCGGCGTAATTGCCCGTCTCCAGCTCCTTTATGGCAAGATTCAGAAACCTTATTGCGCCGTCATAGAGCATAACAATAAGGCGCCCTTTACCCTGGGTGCCAACTGCGTTTTCTTTGTATATGTCAACTCCGCTCATCAGACCACTCCATTATTTAAGCGAAATTCAAAGTTATGATTGCGTTTTGATTTGCATAAGCATAATTGAAGAAGAAACTTAAACAGTATTATTAAATGGGGAGGTGACTATTAGTCACCTCCCCCATTAAAGAGCCGAGTAATTGGCTTAAGTTATCTCAGGAGACTCAACGCCATCTGTGGCATTGTGTTTGCCTGCATTAACATCGAGACACCGGCCTGAGCAAGCACCTGGTTTCTCGTCATTGCTGCCATTTCCGTGGCAACGTCAACGTCCGACACGCGGGATTCTGATGCTGCCAGGTTCTCAGCTTGAATGTTGAGCACCTCGACCGTGCTTTCGAGACGGTTCATCTTGTAACCGAAGCTCGCGCGAGCGGTATCCTTGTCAGCAATAGCTGTATCAAGGGCGGCCATTGCGGACTGTGCAGCATCGACGCCGGTGATGCTCAAGCTGGTCAGACCAAGACCGCTCTTGGTCATATTGCTGCCGGTAATTGATATCGTATCGGACGAACCGCCGAACACGATGCTCACAGAAGCGGAATTATCGAGCAGGTGAACCGAGTTAAACTTTGTGGAAGTAGCTATACGTTCGATTTCGTTGGCCATTTCCTGGAATTCCGAGTTCATAACCGCCCTCTGTGCGGTCGAATATGTACCCGTAGCGGCCTGTTCAGCCAACTGTTTCATACGAACAAGTGCGCTATCCGTTGTCTGCAGAGCACCTTCCATTGTCTGCAACATACTGATACCATCCTGAGCATTGCGTACGCCCTGCTGAATAACAGCAGTATCAGCACGCATCAACTCGCGGACGGCCAGGCCGGCTGCATCATCCTTTGCACTGTTGATGCGCAGACCTGACGACAACCTCTCAACTGACTTAGCCAAGGCATCATAGCTTTGACCAAGGTGGCGAGCTGCATTTGCCGCCATAATGTTGTTTTTAATCACTAACATATTACCGACTCCTTAAAAAACATGTCACTAAAAACCTCTCTGTCTTCTGCCATGTGCATGACCAACCCTGGCCTGATTTATTTACCGTGCAACAAGCACGCGCTAAGCTTCCAAATGCCATTATCGACGAAGACAAATGGGACTTAAGGGTCTTCCCTATCAAGAGATAAAACAAAAATGCGGCCCTGTAATATCTCGTACAGCGATACTGATAAAGGCGCCTTAAGGACCGATAAACTTTGGCTGAAAATAAAAAAATTAACATTTTTTTTATTAGCCGAAAATTACCCCGCCGCCCAAGTTACGAATTTAGGATTCAATATGACCAGTGTGAAGATAATGGCCGCTGGCTTGGCTGTTTCCGACAGCAAATACCATGTCATGTGCGGCTTTAGATGAAAACGTCCAGCAGTGTATCAGAGTTTGAGGACTGACTCGGCTCGGTTAAAATCCCGCCGCTAAACTCAGACGTGCCGCTAAAATGTCCCGTACTCACTAATGTATCATACGATAACTGATTTCCCCTGGCGTCGTTAAAACTCTGATTGCCCAACTGCTGCCAAAGGTCTTTTGAGGAATTGTCCCGCAATAAATCCTGAGCCGACTGGCGGGATAAATCGGACTTGCCCGATGAGTCGGAAAGCATTACGTCAAGCCGTCTTATGCTGATTCCCGACTCTTCAAGGGAGCGTATGATTTCAGGTATCGCCTGGCGAATATCCGCCCTGGTCTGGGAGTTTGTGACTTCTAACAGCCCCGTTAACTCTTTACCATGCTCGCTGAATTTTATCGACACCCTGCCGAGGTCGGGTGGATTGAGATGTACAGTAATCTCCCGCTGTCCCTGCTGGATAGAGGTTTGAACTGACTGGAAAATCTGGTCACGTATCGCCGCGGCGGTGTCGTTTGCCGAGGCGTTCCTGGCAGCAACATTGGCAGTATCGGCTGTAATGGGGCGGTCGCTGGTAACCTGACCGGCACTTAAAACGGGCACTTGTGGCCTTGCGGTCTGCAGAACGCCAATACTTTGTTGTTCCGATTTTGTCGTATCGTTTTTGCCCGATGACAGTTCAATCTTTTCGATATTCAACTTATCATTCAGGCCGATGGTTCCCGCTTCAACCTTGGCGTTGCCGTTTGAAAAATCATTAGAATTCTTGTGCCGCTCCTTGCCGGAGCTGCCCTTAACGCGACCGCGATACTCTGCTTCCAACCCTGTTTGTTGCATTCCTGTCGCAACCGACTCCGCTGCCTGCTTGCCATCCTTCAAGTCGGTCGTAAACCCGGCCGGTTCCTGCTGGCCGGATAATTTGACTGATTCGATATTCGCGCTGTTACCGCCCTGATTAGCCGCTTCGGCTGACTTGCCTGAACCGCCACCGTCCGTGGGGACATTAATTTTAACTAAGTTGTCTGTAACTCGCTGCGAAACTGTTGTGGTATTTTCGTGAATTTGCCCTGTGTCGGCATTTGACGATGGTTCTTTGGCGACCGCTAAGTTATTTTGTCCATCACCCGGCTGAACAACCGCATTTTGACCTGGCGTTAGTAACACCGCTTGGGCAACATTGGCTTGATTTTGTGCTGCGTCAGAAGTCACTTGTGCCTGCCGGGTCACGCCCTGTTCCTGGTTCTCTGTGACAGCAGCAAGGTCTCCGCCGACAACAACCAGTGTTTCGTTTGATGCAGAGTTGAGAATAGGAGTCGAAGCATTTTGGACCAACTGATTCGGCTGGTTCGGGACCGTTTCACTATTGGTAACTGACGGCTTCTGCTCCGCCAAAATCGTAATACCATTCTGAAGTGGGATCAGGGTCAATTCCTGCTCAGCTTTGCCATCAGTGGTGGAATCCTGCGTCTTTGGCGAAACATCCTCAGTGCTCTGTTCGCTATCCGATTGTTTTAACCGATGCTTTAATACCTTCCTAAAATCGTGATTGGGCGACACTTTGTTGTTTTTCTGTGCATCCGGTGTATTATTATAAGACTCTGTCGTATCTGTCTGATATGCCTCAGTTGCTGTCGCAGCTTGTTGGTCATGTTTAGTTCCCGCCAAGGAAATCTGGCTATCCTCCTGTTCGGAATTCATATTGTGAGGGACAGAAACATTGCGAATCGGCTCTGCCGGGATTGCGGATAAAACGTCTATTTTCAACACGTTGATATTCATAATCTTCACATCAAATAGCAATTACAGTGCCAGAGGGATTAACCATAACCGACTACGAACGTAACCAATTGTCACTAAAGAAGTTGTGTTCATCAAAAAATCGGTTTATTCGGCGATTTACCAATGGACAGTCCTAACCCGGCGGAATGTTCCGAAACCATCCGGCAACAATTGCCGCTTACGACAGATTTCATTGTCTCTTAACGACCCTGTAACCGTCAAGAAACCCTGCTTGTTGTATAGAATCCGGACGGGCAAAACGGCCCATAGTTAGCGTTTTACTCATTTAATAGCCGATTTCAGGCTGTTATAGGGGGTTATCCCCGACTTGCCGCAATCTGGCACGATTATTGCATTATCAGAACAGCAAGAAGTAGGTGCGCACCCCTGCCAAAGGGGTGTAGCAGCATGTTTTTTAGGAATGGCTAAATGTCAAAGATAAGCGTAGTTGACTTTCTTGAGGCCGGGCTAAAAGCCGAAGCCCTGAGGCAACGGGCTATCGCCAACAATGTTGCCAATCTTCAAACACCGGGTTATCGCCGCATAGACGTTAAATTTGAGGAACAGCTTGCCAAAGCAATGGCTTCCGGCGACGAGATTGAGCCGGATGAGCTTCAGGCGGAATTGTATCAGCCCAAAAACACGGCAGTCAAACCCAACGGTAATGATGTAAGCTTGGATGTCGAAGTTGGCGAGCTGGTCAAAAACAGTATCAGACACAAGGCATTCATCCGTCTGTTGAACAAAAAGTACACTCAAATCGACGAGGCAATCAATATCAGGTAACCGGCTCGCGCGATAAAATTGCTTCGCATCGCAAAGAACAACAGACGGCCGAAACAACGGAAGGCAAAAAATGAGAGTTGGAAATACATACGGGCCAATAGATATAGCAGTTTCCGGTTTGCGCGCGCAGAACAAGCAGATGGAGGTAATATCCTCGAACATCGCCAACGCCAGAACAACCGACGCGGGCAAAGGAGAACCATATCGCCGGCTCGAAGCCGTCCTCAAGACGCAAAAAGATGACATAAGCGGAGTCGAGATCGGGCGCATAGAAAAGGACATGAGCAGCTTCGAAAGCGTGCTCGACCCAGGCAATCCCAAGGCCGACAAAAACGGTTACGTCCAGATGCCAAATGTCAGCATACCGGTCGAAATGATGAACATGACACTGGCAACACGGACATATCAGGCCAACGTGGCGGTACTGAAACGGTATCAGCAAATGGTCGAGGCGACCCTCGAACTGCTTCGCTAAATGAGGTGAAAGACAATGATTAAGTTTGACCCAAACATCAGTCAGGCAACAACAAACAACCTACAGCAGATGTTCAAGCCGCAGGGCGGCACAGAAAAACCGGGAGATTTCTCCGAAACTGTCAAGGTAATCGAAAAATATCTGTCAAACGTGGAGCAGTCGCAGGGGCAATCGGATATGTCAATACAGGACTTGCTGGCCGGGCGCAATGAGGATATCGCATCTGTCGTGGCAGCGGTGGCAAAAGCGGACATAAGTTTCAAAGTGCTCGTCGGCGTGAGAAACAAACTTGTTGACGCCTACAAGCAGACAATGAATATGCAGCTGTAAACGGTAAACAACGAACAGCCGAGGCGGATGTAGCATATGGACTTTTTTCAAAAACTCATCGCGGTCTGGCAAAAGATAAATATTGTTCAACGCGCGCTGTTGCTGGCGATTATCCTGACGATGGGCACCGTGGGGGCAATGCTGACTTACTGGGCAAAACTGCCTGATATGCAAATGTTATACGCGGAGCTTGGCCCGGAAGAAGCGGCGAAGATTACCGACAAAATCAGCGAGAAAGGCATTGCCTACGAGCTTCGCAACGGCGGCAAAAGCGTCTATGTGCCGAGGGAAAAAGTTTATCAGCTTCGCTTAGACCTTGCCAAGGACGGACTTCCATCCGGCGACCAGGGCGGATACAGCTTGTTTGACAACGAGAAGATAGGAATAAGCCCGTTTGTTCAGAACGTTAATCTCAAGCGTGCGCTTCAGGACGAGCTCGCCAAAAGCATCCAGATGATAGATGGAGTGATGCACGCCAGGGTACATATCGTCAGCGGCGACCAGACGCTTTTTAACTCAAGCCAGCAGCAGACAAGCGCATCAGTAGTGCTGAAACTCAAGGCGGGCCACAAACTCAGCAACACAAATATCGCGGCGATAGCCAACCTGGTATCGGGCAGCATCGAAGGGCTAAAAACTGAAAACGTAACTATCATTGACAGCGACGGCCGTCTTCTCAGCAGTCGGTCAGACCAGGCGGTCGCCGGCGGCGCAGGAACCGTTCAGGATTACAAGGAGAGGGTGGAGCAGAACCTGGCGAACAAGGTCGAACAGATGCTTCAGGCGGTACTGGGGCCGGGTCGGGCCGCCGTGCGGGTAAGCGCAGAAGTCAATATGACAAGCGTCCAAATGATTACCGAGACATACAGCCCCACCGGCAAAGTGGCGACCAAAGAAGAGATAAAGAGTAATTCGGAAACAGAACCGGCAACCGCCACAGAAGCGGGCAAGGCGGCAACCGCTGGAGTCAAGAAAGACGAAACAACAACGACCGAATACGTTGTCGGCAAAACAGTGGAACAAAAGAGCAGCGTTCCGGGAACGGTAACATCCCTGTCGGTGGCCGCTGTGGTTGACCTGTCGCCGGCTGAGGCAAACCAGGCTCAAAACGCGGACCAGTCGGCGAAAATAATGCCGATTGCGGAAGTGGAAAAACTCATCGAAACCGCACTCGGTTTAAACCTCAAAGGCGGGGATTCACTGAAAGTCGTTGAGGCGAAATTTTTCCGTCCGGCTGCAGCACCTGATGAGAGTCAGCAGCCGAAGAAACTGGATTTTATTGCGATTGCCCGCCAGGCATCTCTGGGCATTATGGCCCTGTGTGCGCTGCTGGCACTGAAAATATTTACAAAGGCCGGTAAGAAAGCTGCAGCCGCGACACCTGTTCAGCTCCCGGCCGGCACAGAAGCCGCGGGGATGCTGCCAGGTATGGGTATGCCAACAGCCGCGGAGCCGGTGGTCGTTCGCAGACAATTAGCAGAAGTCATGCGGAATAATCCAGACCAGGCAAGACGATTATTTACAAACTGGCTGCAGGAAAAGAACGGGGTATAAGAAAACTGCCTGACCGATATGCCGGAAGCAACGATACAACTTAAAGGCAAACAAAAGGCGGCAATGCTTCTGATGGGGCTCGACGCTCCCACAGCCGGCGAACTGCTCAAAGGTATGGACTCGCAGATGGTCCAGGAACTGGCGCTTGAGCTTGCATACCTGGACGCGTCTGGATATCGCGACAGCAAGGAAAGCATCGAGATTGCGATGGACTTCTGCAATTATCTTCGCAGCGGCGACACGTTCCAGTTCAAGAGGTTTCTGGACGAGATGCTCAAGAACGCCGTAGGGGGCGATAAAGCACAACAGATACAAAGGGAAATCGGGGACTTGCTGCACAGACGCGACCCGTTTATGCCAATCAGGTCAGTAGACCCGAAGGTGCTCGCCAAGGCGCTTGAGAATGAACATCCCCAGGCAATCGGCGTGGTCCTGGCAGAGCTGGATGCCAAAAAAAGCTCGGAGGTTCTCAGCCTGCTTGGGGAGGGGGTTCGACTAAGCGTTATCAGTCGAATGACGAGCAAAGAGACAGTCGGCGTAGAAGCCAGATTGCGCATAGCAAAAATGGTCAACGACCGATTGAAGGCCATTACGGGCGCCGCAGCAGCCGGGACCGCTGCGCCAGCGGCAGACCAGTCCCTCAGAAAAGTGGCGGTGATTCTGCGAAACCTCGGCAAAGACCTGCGGGACGGCCTGCTCGGGGCAATCAGGGAAAAAGACGGCAGCGCAGCCGACAAAGTGGCTGAACTGATGATAATCTGGGAGGACATCCTGTTTGTCGCGGACAAGTCACTGCAGCTGGCGCTTCGCGGCGTTGACGCGAAAAAACTTGCGCTCGCCCTGACGAATGTCGATGCGGCGATAAAACAGAAGATACGGTCGAACATATCAGAACGAGCCAGCGCTATGGTGGACGAGGAAACGTCGCTTATGTCATCGCCGAAGAAAGAAGACATAGCCGCGGCAAGGGAGGAACTTGTCAAGACCCTTCGCGAAATGAATATAAAGGGTGAGCTTATGTTCATAGAGGGATAACGCCATGTCCGATATGCTCTCAGTCAAGCTCGCCACGCCGATTGATTCGATAAAAGTAATCGAGTCGCAGGGAATGGCTGTTGAGTCGGGGACATCGCCGGCGGATTTACAGGGCGATATCGATGGCGCGGCGCAGGATGACCTGGAAATACAAAAACAGCAGTATCAGCAGGCAATACGGGTGCTTGAGGCGGCAGCAGAAAAACTGCATCGCGTGTATGAGAAAATGGTTGTTGAGCACAGGCAGGCGATAGCCAAGCTGGCGGTTGAAATAGCCAGAAAGATACTTGCGCAAAAAGTAAAGGACGGCGATTACCAGATTGAATCGATAATCCAGGAGGCACTGAATAATGCGCCGACACGACAGAATATTGTCGTGCGACTGAATCCGCAGGACCTGGCCCGATGCCAGCAAATGCAGCAGGGCGATGGCACGTTGGCTTCTGTTAAACTTGTCACAGACCCCGATATCGGGCCTGCCCAATGTGTAATTGATACGCCGAAAGGCAGGGTCGAATCGCTGATAGATGAACATTTGGAGCAGGTCTCCAGAGCTTTGACCAAGGCGGTGCAGGCTAAGCCATGACTACAAATTACGCCAATGAATTTACGATTGATTTTGAACAGCTTCATACTACGCTGGACACAATCAATCTTCTGGATTGTCAGGGCACCGTGGTAAGGGTTTCCGGATTGACGGTGGAATCCAACGGGCCGATAGTGGGGTTGGGAGAACTGTGCGGAATTCATCTCCGAGATGGAAGACGAGTGCTCGCGGAGGTTGTAGGATTCCAGAACGACCATCTGATTCTGCTGCCTCTTGAGCATATAGACGGAATATCGCCAGGTAACGCCGTAACAGCAAGGACCACGACAAGACAAATCACGCTCAGCGAGGACATACTCGGCAGGGTTATTAACGGATTAGGCGAACCAATTGACGATAAAGGGCCGCTGGTGGGAACCGAAAAGAGAGCATTCGACACGAGCAGCCCGCCGCCTTTGAGCCGGACAAAAATAACCAAACCGCTTTCGCTGGGCATCAGATCGATTGATGGAATGCTGACGTTCGGCAAGGGCCAGCGAGTAGGAATTTTTTCAGGCAGCGGCGTCGGAAAAAGCGTGCTGCTTGGTGATATTGCCACATCGAGCGAGGCGGATGTAAACGTCGTTGCCCTGATAGGCGAGCGAGGACGAGAGGTGCGCGAATTTCTGGAAAACGACCTCGGTGCTGACGGTCTTTCACGCAGCGTTGTCGTGGTGGCAACTTCGGACTCCCCGCCCATACAGAGAGTCAAGGCGGCATTCGTGGCGGCAACAGTGGCAGAGTATTTCAGGGACAATGGAAAAGATGTTCTGTTTATGATGGACTCGCTGACACGGTTCGCACAGGCGCAGCGGGAAATAGGACTTGCTGCCGGCGAGCCGCCCGCAACAAAAGGTTATTGTCCAAGCGTTTTTTCGCTTATGCCGCGTCTTATTGAACGGCTGGGATGCGCCGACACAGGCAGTATCACAGGAATACTGACCGTCCTCGCGGAAAACGACGACCTGGGCGATCCTGTCGCAGACAGCGCCAGAAGTTTGCTCGACGGACACATAGTGCTGTCCCGCAAACTGGCTGAGCGGGGACATTTCCCGGCGGTGGACATTCTCGCAAGCGTAAGCCGTCTGATGCCGGCGGTTACTACTGAGGAGCACAAAACGGCAGCGAGAAAACTGCGGGAGATATACGCGACTTACGCTGACGCAGAAGACCTGATTAACATCGGGGCGTTTTCTCCTGGAAGCAACAGACGAATCGACGGAGCCATATCGCTTATAGACCGGATAAGGGATTTTCTCGTTCAGCCCGTTCGGCAGAGGACTACCCTTCGCGAGACCGTCGCACAAATGTTATCAATTACCAGCGCATGGGACCGGCTGCTGGGCAGCGTAAATTGAGGAAACGAATAGATGAGGCGATTTGTATGGCGATTACAGCGCGTACTCGACATAAAGGCCAAACAGGAACAAATAAAGACACAGGAGCTTTTTGCTATAACCGAGAAACTGACGCAGACAAGAAGCAGCCTGCTTGCCCAGCAGCAAATTCTCAGGGACATTCTGGAGTCAATAACCAATGAGAACCCAAGAGAACGTCTGGCCAAACAGGAATTTTTTCTGCGACATTCAGCCGCAACTGACGAACGAATCAGGCAGCTCAAGGCCGGTGTCCAGGAGCTTGAGGCAAAACAAAAAGAGAAAATTGCAGAGGTTTTGAAGCTCAGACGATTCAAGGAAAGTATGGAACGACTTAGAGAACAGGCGAAAAAGAAATACATAGAAGAACAGGAAAAACTTGAACAAAAGCAGATGGATGAGACGGCTACTCTGAATTTTGCCAGAGAAAGCCATCAGTCGGCCCAAGACGCAGAAGCAGAAAATGATATAGAATTGGCAGTTAGCCTGCAGGAGAACCAAAGATGAATAAAAAACATATAATACTCGCTGCCGGAGCGGGACTTTTGACTTTTGCCGCGGCATTTGTCGGGACATGGCTGCTTGGCCGGTCAGGCCCGCCGCCAGTCGAAAATAAAACTGAAACGGCTCAACAAGCAACCTCTGCCAAACAATCTGAGGCAGAAGGTTCAAAATCCGCCACAGCAGATTCACAAACGGGCGATGAAGCCGAAACAGTAAAGGGACTGAC
>JBFZBL010000098.1:0-19857 GCA_041308485.1 Phycisphaerae bacterium
GGAAATCCTTGAAAGAGGCACACTTGTTGTCGGCGACCACGCGGAACTCAGGGACATTCGTAGCAAGGTTCGCAGATCTCAAATAACACAGCAGTTAGCCGACCTGTTCGGCCACAAAAAGCATTGATTCTTCCTTATAGAAAAGCGTAAAAACAGTAGGAATCGCAGGTTTGTTAAAATAGAGACGGCAGCGATGATTTGTTCGCTAATCGCTGCCGTCTGTGTTTTGCTGCGGTTGAAGAAAAGCTAATGTTACTTGCCTCTGTCTCGTCCGCCTCTGTCATTCGTCGAATTACTACTCTTCGACGAGTCGCTGCGTCTGGATGCACTTCTGTCGTTCGAGGGGTTACTGCTTCCTGGCGTTCGCTTGACATCGGTTTTCTGTTCAGCAGCAGGCCGGGACGGCGGACCTTTGAATATTCCTTCGCGTCTGCCGACAATCGGCGGAGATGGGATATTTACTCGTTGCGGCTGCTGAGTCTGGCTTGCTTTGCTCTCCTGACGCGAGGTGCCTGTGGTTTTACGTTCAGTTGAAACAGGCGTCTGCCCCTGTTGTTGCGCGGGAGACGGCATAACTGGCTGTTTGCGTTCGGCTGAAACAGGTGTTTGTCCCTGTTGTTGTGCGGGAGATGGCGTAACTGGCTGTTTGCGTTCGACTGAGACGGGCGTTTGCCCCTGTTGTGGTGTTGAAACAGGTGTCCGCCTCTGTTCTTGTGCGGGCGACTGCGTAACTGGCTGTTTGCGTTCGGCAGGTGCAATTACTGTTTCTTTTCGGTCGGTCTGCCGCGTTTCCGGGCCTCTGCGTTCTGACATATTCGGCTGGTTAGGTCTGTTTTGGGCTTTTGAGGATTCCCATTTGCTTCGTTCTTCCCCGAATTTGCGAATGTCAGCCGATTGTGTTGAGAGTTTCTGTCTTGCGTCGGCCTTTATCGGCTCAAACTTCATCGGTGACTTCTTGTCCGCTACAACTTTGTCAAACGGTTCGGCCATCCGATTTTCCTTTCGTCTTGCCTCAGGCAGCTTTGCTTCTCGTTGCTCCATCTCGCGATATGTCCTTGACGGACGAAGGTCTCTATCGTCCCTGCGGCGGTCATACTCGTGCCGTTCGTGATTATCCCAATCGTGGTTACTTCTGTAGTGGCGCCAGCGGTCATGCTCATAAATCGGGTCGTACCAATAATGGTGAGACCTGCATTCGTACCACGGGAATATGCCTATGCCGATATAGAAGTTATCGTAGTAGTCGCCGAAGTAATAGTGGCTGTATCGCGGATAGGTGAACAGGCCGAACTCCAGGTTGCCTATATCAACAACAACGCTGAGCGAGTAAGAAAACCCCGGCCGTCCATAATAGTGACTCGGGAAATAGACCGGGGCGAACAACACGCCTCGACGTCTCAGCGAATAATCCCAGTGCCCGGCGACGAATACATAACCGTGAGGTGTGCAAACATAGTGCGACGGCGCCCAGACCCAATCCGCCTGGGCTACGACCCAGTAACCGGGCCGCCAGATATACCTGCCGTCATACCAGTACCAGCATGGTGGCACCCAGATATTATCGTCTGTCGGCGGCGGGCCTGGCGGAGCCACGTCCGCTATTGCCGGCGGGGCGGGTAAATATTCGATTTGCTGAACATTAGTAACCTGTGCCCAGAAGCCGGGGACCCACTGCCAGCCCATGTCTGTTTTGGTCCAGTAGCCAGGCACCCAGTACCTGCTCGGCGGTGCGGCTCGCCAACAGCCGCTGACCCAGATATAGCTGTTTCTCTCCGAATCCCATGCCCAATAGCCCGGTATCCAGACAAACTGATTGCCTGTGGGTCTTTCAGCCGGCGGATTTTCAGTTATATTGGCAGGTGGCTCTGTCGGGGCAACAAGGGGGGGCTGTGTGTTCAAGTCAACCGGTTCAGCAAAGGCCTCGTGCACCGGGCCTCGAGTCAAAACCTCGGGTTTTTCTTCGGATGGTATTGGCGGCGGCTGCGTCGCATCCTCGCCATACAGGGGGCCAACCGCAAAAACCATTATCACAATCAGTGCAATTGTAGTTTTCATAATTTTTCCCCTTTCATAAAAAAAGGAATTTCATTAGCTTCTAATAGTAAAGAACGCTTTTCACGGCAAAATATTGCGTCAAAAGCCGATGTCCATTGCAACCTCTTTATTTGCAGGACGTTAGATTATGCGATTCCAGGTTGTGCCGGTGATATCCCGGCAACTTTTGATTCTTCGGCGCCCGACGATGTCCGGACTTTGCCGAAGGTTTTGAGGGCGGCAGCGAAGATGTCTATCTGCGTATTATAAATCTTGCTGAATGTCAGCCCGACAGGTTTGGCGCTCTCCTGAGATGTAATTTCAATGGTGTTGCTCAGTAAGCCTGTGCTGATTTCAATCTGCGCATTTGCTGTATCGAGCTTTTCAATCTTCGGCCGACGAATAAGACGAAGCTTTACAAGGAAAAGTCCTTCTTTACCGGTTGTCAGATAACACATCTCTTTTTTCTTAATCTTGTGTATTTTCTTCGCGGGGAAAACCTTCAGCAGCGGTTTGCCCTGTTCTATAAAAGAAGATATTTTTGATTCTATGTGCGCAGGCGGTGAAAAGTTTGTTCTTCCCAGCACTTTCGCAATAATCGGCTCAACCAGCATCGCCCTGAAGTAGCTGACGTTGCGCCGAGCCCAGTTGAAAATCATAAGACAGATAAGGAATAATATGATGTTGAGAACCATCGCAAGGAAGGGATTGAACGCGTAAACTGCCGCCAGAGTGGCGGTGACTACTTTATTGGCGGTTTCAAATGCCGCATCAAGCGCCGGTATTGGTGATATCCAGACAAGTAGCTCGAAGAAATATTTTACAGTGTTAATCACTATGATATTTATCGTTGCGGCAATCATAAGCAGCGTGCCCTTTGTGAAGCTGAAAATGCCGGCCGCATATACCACTTGTTTTGCCGCCTCATCCTGCCCCAGGCCAGAAAGATAATAAATCCCGAAATACGAAATAATTCCTGCATATGTTTCAAGCTGGTCAACCGCCTGCCCGAATCCTTTAGACACGGCGGTCATTTTGGGCAGTGATGTCGCGATAGACAAAGTAAGAAAAACACCGAAGACCAGCCAGTTGTTCAATGCCTTGTTTCCCATCAGAAAATCGTTTTTGGGTAAAACGCCCATGTTGCACAAGATTGATGTTCCCGACAGGCAGGTTATGCCGAAAAACGGCGATAACGCTACCGGAGCCAGAGGCGCAAGAACCTGAATCGCCGAGATTTTCTTCGTCAGTTGTTCGCCTTTTGACTGGTCCGCTGCAAGCGAGCTTTTGTCGTAGCTGCTCTGTGCGAAACCGACGGTCTGCGGCATAATCATTGCTGAAAACAATAATAAAAGTGAAACGATAAGGAGTGTTTTGCGCATTTTCAGTTCCTTTCCTTTTCGAAATAAACAATCGCCTATAGCGGATAGACATTATACTACCGCATATTCAATAGCTCAATGAGTTAAACCGCGGGAAATGACGCGAGGAGTTTTGATTTCAGGAGGAGCCGGCTAAAAAGGAATTTTTCATGACGCTTTCCGATAACTGTAGCTGAATCCGGGCTCACAGTTATATTTTTACGGATTCATATCCCGCAACTATTTTGGCGACGCCCATTCCACGGCGTTGCGCATAATCCTGCTGATAGTGGGGTCGAAGAAGACAGGATTGGTTTCATGGCCGGGCTGAAAGTAAAATACCTTGCCCTTGCCGACTTCCCAGGTCAGACCCTGCCTGCTGGTATCGTGGCTGCCGTTATTCAGGGTATATGTCCCTTCAAATACCACCGACTTCGGTTCAGATACCGCGAATGGCTCGCTGTATCGTTCGTTGTGAATGATAGTGAATTCGCCGATGCCTTTAGCGATTGGGTGGTTGGCATCCTTGACAACGACCTTTAATGTGTTGGAATCGCTGACGTATTCCCTCCATGAGCAGGGAGTGCCCATAAGCTTTTTGTACGGCTTTGCGAAATGAGATGAATGAAGCGAGATGAAACCCATACCGTCATCTTTTACCCGATTAACTATTTTGTCCACAAGCACGTTGCTGACCTGCTCATGTTTTCTGTGTCCCCACCATATCAGAACGTCGGTTCGTTTCAGCAGTTCGTCGGGCAGGCCCTGATTTGGGTCTGGCAGGCGTGCTTCTACGATTTCCCAGTCTTTGAGGCCCTTCAATCCTTCGGCAACTGCGCCGCAAATGTCGTTGGGATAGATATTCCTTGGAGCGGTTCCTTCGGACCATACCACAACACAGTGTTTGGCAGTGGTTTTTTCGGCTTGTGCTGTTCCCATAATAACGCTCAACATAAAAACTGTGAATAGAACAAAAGCCCGACGTGAAAATCCTTTCGTTACCATCACTGACTCCTTTCCTGTGATTTAGTTTTGGTATCGTTGTTCGTGAACTATATTTTTAGAACGGCCAATTCGGCCGGGTGTTTCCCATCCAGTAACCGGCCAGAATGCTAAAGTCAACAAAATTAACTTGTCCGTCGTGGTTAAAGTCCGCGCCGATGTTTGAGCCGGTCTGTAACCAGTAGTTGCAAAATGCGTCGAGGTCGTAAAGCTCAACGACGCCGATAACTTTTACGGCGATATCTTTGCTGAAGTCGGGAAGCGTATATGTCAACTGACCTGCCACGGAATTAGCAGTGCCTGAGTTTATAACGCCGCCTGCGCCGCGAGTTGCGTAAACATCGACATCATAAAGTCCGTCACTAAGCCCTTTGGCGATGACCGGCTCATTATGGAATGTGCCGTTATTTATAAGCCCGTACTGGCTGTTTGTGTCGTAAATCCAGTAGTAACCCCGCTGTTTGCCTACAAGCCCCATAGAACCCAGTGGCGAGACATTATTGGGGGTGAACTCGTAGCCGGTTATATTAAACCAGTCAAGGCCGGTGTTTTCTATTTTCACCGCCTGCTGGCCTGCCGAAAGCGGCACTGTGATTATGAAATTATTTGAATCAGCCGGATATGTCCCTGTGAAAATCTGGCTGCCATTGCGTAGCACGCGCAAACTGTTAGATGTCCAGTCGGCGGTGCTTTGAACGTGTATTTTTAATGCGCCTGCAACCGGCATATCCAAATGGAAATTAGGGTCCGATTTGTAAGCTGATTTGGTGGAACCGTGAAGCCACTTGGAAAGATTTCCCATTCCCGGGAAGTAATTTTCCTGCAGATAAAAATCAAACTGAGTGGTCACCGCCCAGAAATCGCCAAGCACCGGATTTGCAAAGTATGCCTCGTTTCCGGAAGCGGCTCGCTGTGCCCTTGTAAGATTGCAGTCGGCGAGATTTTCGCCTGCGGCGTAAACCGCAAGCGGCGTATATACGCCATAAAGATTGCATGGGTCGATATAATTATCCCACCACCAGAGATTGGCCGTGCTTTTGGCTAAAAAAGCGGCCCAGATACCGTTGTGCATTTCCAGGCCCTCTTTCAATTGTGTCGCATAAGGTTCCGGCTGAGTGCTGCCCTCGGGATTACCGCCTAATCCAAATTCAGCAAAAAGAACTGGTTTATTGAAATCCTGCAAACTCATAGCCGTTTGCTCGATAGTGCGAATGGTATCATTTCCATAGTAATGATGCTCAACAAGATTTATATCGGGCAGATTCCAGAGGTTTTCAAAACCGGTCCCATGACTGCTCGTTGTAACCGGGTGTCTGAATGCGTCGATACTGCGAATGTATGATGCCATTGTATTATGCCAGCTTACGACGGTTGACTGGTCGTAGTTCCATGCGTCGGTCCACTGAACCTCGTTGAAAAGCTCCCAGGCGTAGATTGCCGGCGAATATCCCCAGCGGGCGACGATATAACGATATTTGTTCTTCGTTAATTTTATGGCGCATGGGTCGGTGAAATATTTGCAGGGATCTGAGAGGAATCCGCCCGTATTGGCGCTATTGTAAGGGTTGGTGCTCCAGTCAGGATTAGTGGTTGTGCTGACCTGACCATGGTGCTGAAAGGCAAACTGAATTGCGATATTGTTCTGCTCCGCGATTTCGACGTATTTGTCCATGCGCATCGATATCTGTTGCGACGGCTTTCCCGGACCCTGGAAGTATGTACTGCCCCACATGCCGGGTGGGAATTCCAGGACAGTGCCCAAATCGCTGCCATATGAGCAGGACCATAATCTCACCCAGTTTGCGCCCGCGTTGTGCATCTTTTTTAGGTAATTATCCCAGCCGTAAATTCCGCCGCTGTTCCATCCGATGTTCTGGCCGATGGGAAGATATGTGTCCCCATTAGCGTATTTGAGAAAGTCGTGCTGGTTGGAGTCGATTCTGATGAAACCATTTTTACCGCTTTCTGTGCAGGTGAATGTTTTGGCGCTTGTGACTGTAGCTGTTCCATCCACGTCTTTGACTTTGATATCGCAGGTATATGAGCCGAGTTGCGATGGTGCGAATCTGGCCTTCCAGGATATTGCGCCTGCGGTGGGATAAGTTTCAGGATTGCTTCCAGATGGGTTATATAAACGGTAATAAAACCCGGGGATATTCACGTCGGTCCCGTCGGGCTGATGAAATGTTACTGTAACGTCAACTTCACATGGTTCGAATGGGTTTGTATATGTCCGCGAAAGAGTGAAGGTTAATTCGTATTTCTGATATTTGCCGATGGTGGAACTGTTATGCGAGATGCCGCTTATTGTAGTTGCCCCGGCCTGGCCTATTCCAAAGACCAATATAGCTATCAGGTGTGCGGCCAAAATGTACGTCGCTTTTTTCATCATTTGCCCCCTTTTCCTTGTTGGCGTTATCTGCCAGATAACACCACATTCTTATTATACCCTGAAAAAGGGGGACAAGTCCACAATATTTTTCCCGGAATTGCCTTATTTGCCCTTTAAATTGCTGTTTTAGGCGGAAAAAGACCCCGACTTGGCGATTGTGGTTGAGTACCGACCCTAAAAGATGAATCGCTTAACATTGTTTGGCGTCAAAAAAGATACTTTCAAAAATTCGCACAATGCGTTATTAAAGATAACGAGTCAGATGACCAGTTTTCAGGAATGTTTTATGATTACTCGGCATATTGTTCAACAAATGGGTACGCGGGCAAGGATGTTCAGGAGAATGCTTTGGCTTGCTTTTATTTGCCCGGTTTTATTTAGCTCTCTGTGTTTTGCCATCGGCCGCGAACAATACGTGGGTACTGCCGGCAGCGGAAAGGATTTTCCTCTTGTAGGAAAAGGGAACGTCGCAACCATCTGTGTCGATTCCAATGATTGGCCAAGCGTAATTCGGGCTGTTAACAATCTCGCAGCCGATATTAATCGCGTCACAGGCAAATTGCCTGAAATAATAAACGATGGTAATAAATCATGTTCAGAAATTACCGTTGTTATCGGCACGATCGGCAAGAGCAGGATTATTGATGAACTGATTAATGACGGCGAAATTGACGTAAGTAAAATTGTCGGAAAATGGGAATCATTTATTATCTATTCCGTTCCTAAGTCCGGGTGTGTGCCCATACTAATTATCGCCGGCAGCGATAAAAGGGGAACGATTTACGGCATTTATGACCTTTCTGAGCAGATTGGCGTATCGCCTTGGTATTGGTGGGCGGATGTTCCCGTGCAGCATAAAGATGCTCTTTTTGTAAAGGCGGGCAGATATGTTCAGGGGCCGCCTGCGGTCAAATATCGCGGCATTTTCCTCAATGACGAGGGCTTTGCGCTTACTCCCTGGGTCAAAGAGAAATTCGGCGACTATAACAGTAAATTCTACACCAAAGTTTTCGAGCTTTTACTAAGGCTCAAGGCAAACTATCTCTGGCCGGCTATGTGGAACAACGCTTTCAATGAAGATGACCCGAATAATCCGCGTCTTGCCGATGAATACGGTATTGTAATGGGTACATCACATCAGGAACCGATGCTTCGCGCTCAAAAAGAGTGGGACAGGCGACATAAAAAGAGCTGGAATTATTACACCGATGCCAATACGCTCCAAAAATTCTGGCGTGAAGGTATCAAACGCAACAAAAATTACGAAAGTATCGTAACTATCGGCTTGCGCGGAGCTAATGATACGCCGATGATTCCGAATGGTACTGTCCCCGAGAGTATGGCCCTGCTGGAAAAAATTGTGGATGTCCAGCGAAAAATGATAGCAGAGGAGATTAATCCAGATGCGTCCAAAGTGCCGCAGTTATGGTGTCCCTATAAGGAAGTCCAGGAGTATTATGAAAAAGGTTTGCGTGTTCCCGACGATGTAACGATGCTGTGGTGTGACGACAACTGGGGCAATATCAGGCGTCTGCCGACAGAAGAAGAGCGTAAACGCACCGGCGGGGCGGGCATCTATTATCACTTCGATTTCCACGGCGGGCCCCGCTCATATGAATGGCTCAATACAACCCAAATCATCAAGGTCTGGGAGCAGATGAATCTCGCCTATAATTACGGCGCCACCAGAATCTGGATTGTCAACGTAGGCGACCTCAAGCCCATGGAATTTCCGATCGAGTTTTTTATGACCTTTGCCTGGGACCCGCAAAAATGGCCGAAGGAGAGAATACCGGAATTTGCACGGATGTGGGCGCAGCGTGAATTTGGCCCGCAATACGCCGGCGATATTGCTGACATTATGTCTAAGTACACCAAGTATAATGCCAGACGCAAGCCCGAGCTTATCGATGCCAAAACTTTCAGCATTGTGAACTACAATGAAGCGGATAATGTGGTTGCCGAGTTTAACGCAATTACATCCAAAGCGGAGCAAATCTACGCCGCTTTACCTGAGAACGCCAAAGATGCGTTTTTCCAGCTTGTCCTTTACCCGACAAAAGCAAGCGCAATAGTTACTGAGCTTTACGTTGCCGCTGCCAAAAACCAGTTATACGCCTCACAGGGGCGGGCTGCGGCCAATGCTCTTGTCGCCAAGGCCCGTTCGCTATTCAAAGCCGATGCGGAGTTATCCGAGTATTACAACCGTAAAATGGCCAACGGCAAATGGAACCATATGATGGACACGGTGCGTATTGGTTATACCTCTTGGAATCCGCCGCCGAAAAATATTATGCCCAAAGTCGAGGGAATCAACATTCCGGTCGAGCCGAATATGGGGGTTGCCGTCGAAGGTTCAAAATCCGCCTGGCCCGGTTCTTCGGATGAACCGGTTCTGCCGGGATTTAGCATGTTTGGCGAGAAGCGTCGATATATCGATGTGTTCAATCGCGGACAGACACCGTTTGAATTCTCAGCCAAACCAAGCGCCGACTGGATTGTCCTTTCTGCAGCTAAAGGAACGGTTGAAAAAGAAACACGCCTATGGATTAATATTGATTTCAGCAAAGCGCCGGCAGGTGACGCTAACGGCAGTTTGACGATTTCCGGCCCAGGCGCAAAAGAGGTAAGCATCAAAATCAGTTCGTTTAATCCTGCCGAACCCGACAGAGATTCTTTAGATGGCTTTGTTGAAGCCGATGGCTATGTTTCAATTGGTGCCAAGTATTGCACGAAGAAAATCGATGCGGGCGAAGTTCGCTGGGAGAAAATAGAGGATTACGGCCGGACCGATTCCGCTATGACGATTTTCCCCGTTATGGCTCAAAGCGTTACGCCGCCCAAGGACTCTCCCTGTCTCGAATATAAAATGTTCCTGTTCCATTCCGGCAATATCAAAGTCGAAACGATTGTCGCTCCCACGTTAAACTTCGTCCCCGACAGGGACCTGCGTTACGCCGTATCGTTTGATGACGAGGCGCCTCAGATCATAACCATTGTTCCGAAGAATTATATCGTTGCGTATTCAAACGAGGACTGGCAGGAATCCGTAAGAAACAATGCCCGTATAGTCAAAAGCAATCATTTGCTCTCTGCTTCGGGTTATCATACGCTTAAGGTGTGGATGGTTGACCCGGGTGTTGTGCTGGAGAAAATTATAGTTAATACTGGCGGCGTCAGGCCAAGTTATCTCGGCCCGCCCGAGAGTTATCGCAGAACCTCCGGTAAAGACCAATCAAAGGCCGTCGAGGATAATTCGGATGGTTCGGGCGCCTTCGTTACAGGCAAGTATCGTAACCTGTTTGCCGAAGCAGGATATTCACAGGAAGAGATTACCAGGAAGATTAACGACGCTTTTGGGCAATTGTTTTACGGCGACCCATGCACGCAGGCGGTTTATTTTCCTGCCGGAAAAAACGCCAATGGGCCGCTTGCCTATATCCTGGACATAGGCAACAACGATGTACGTTCCGAGGGCATATCTTATGGGATGATGATTGCCGTACAGTTAGGCAAAAAGAGTGAGTTTGACGCCCTGTGGAACTGGGCAAAAACATATATGTATATCGATTCGCCTAATCATCCGGCTTATGGTTTCTTTTCCTGGTCGTTAAAAACCGACGGCACGCCGAATGCCCAGACGCCTGCGCCTGACGGTGAGGAATATTTTGTTATGTCGCTTTATTTTGCCGCGAATCGCTGGGGCAATGGCCAAGGTATTTATAATTATAAGGCGGAGGCCGACCGGATTTTGAGCGACATGAAAAACCGCGGGATGATAACAGGCATGACTATAAGAGGACCAATGACGGCCGGCGGGCTTTTCGACATCGAACACAAAATGGTACGTTTCACTCCTGATATTGTGAATATCAACCATACCGACCCGTCGTATCATTTACCCGCTTTTTATGAACTTTGGGCGAGATGGGGACCAGAGACAGACAGGGCTTTCTGGGCACAGGCAGCTACAGCGAGCCGCGACTTTTTCCAGAAGACAACAAATCCTGTCACGGGTCTTGCACCTGAGTATGCCAATTTCGACGGGACGCCTTGGGCTTCTCCGAGGAACAGAAACTCCACAAATTTTGCGTTCGATTCGTGGCGAACTTCGATGAACTGGTCTGTGGACTGGGCATGGTGGGGCAAAGATATACGCGAAAGAGAATCAAGTGACAAGTTGCAGGCATTTTTTGAGTCGAAAGGGATAACAACCTATGGAAATCAGTATGCCATTGACGGCTCTATTCTCATCGGCAATCAGTTCAGTTCGGACCACTCGGCCGGATTAGTGGCGGCCAATGCCGTCGCCAGTCTGGCGGCAACACATCCACGCGCCAAACAATTCGTCGAGGATTTCTGGAATCTGTCTGTTCCGGCGGGGCAGTACCGTTATTACGATGGGATGCTTTATATGCTCGCAATACTGCATTGCGGCGGAGAATTCAAAATCTGGTCTCCGCAATAAGCGGTTTATAAAACAACGACATCCCCAATGTCCGGTACTGACTGCTGTTGTTCTAAATCGCAGTCTATGTGAAAGCAGCCACTTGCTGTCTGGTACAGGTTATTATAAATTAAAGATTCAAATGATTTAGATATGTGTTGTGCTGGAGAAAATTATGGTTGATGCAGGCGGTGAAAAATTGAAGACCGCTGAGAATAATACTGATGGCTCAGGCGCTTTCGCGACGGGAAATTATCGTAATCTGTTTGTAGAAATCGGTCGCTCTCAAAAGGAAGTGAACGAGAAGGTCGATATTGTTTTTCAGCAGTTATTTTACGGCGACCCGCGCACGCAGGCGGTTTATTATCCCGTCGGCGGCAATACCAGCGGGCCCATGGCCTATATCTGGGACGTAGCCAATAACGATGTGCGTTCCGAAGGTATGTCCTACGGGATGATGATTGCTGTGCAATTAGACAAAAAAGCCGAGTTTGATGCCATTTGGAACTGGGCTAAAACTTATATGTATCACGGCTCTGCTGACCATCCCGCATGGGGTTACTTCTCGTGGTCTGTGAGACTCGACGGTACGCCAATTGATGAAATGTCCGCGCCGGATGGCGAAGAGTATTTTGCAATGTCACTTTATTTTGCGGCGAACCGCTGGGGCAATGGTCAGGGCATTTATAATTACAAAGCCGAGGCCGACCGGCTCCTGTCTGATATGAAAAATCGTGGAATCATTACAAACCAGACGGTAAACGGACTTCGAATAGTCGGCAATATCTTCGACGAAGAGCACAAAATGGTCAGGTTTTCACCCGTCATTGAAATCCGTGACCACACAGACCCTTCCTATCATTTACCGGCATTCTATGAGTTATGGGCACGATGGGGCCCCAAACAGGATAGTCAATTCTGGGCACAGACCGCGGATGTTAGCAGGGATTTCTTTTTGAAAACAACTCATCCCGTTACGGGGCTGTCTCCCGAATATGCCAATTTCGATGGTTCGCCCTGGAGCGACTCCCATAACAGCCAGGCGGTTCATTTCTTTGGTGATGCTTGGCGCACTGCGATGAACTGGTCCATGGACTGGGCCTGGTGGGGCAAGGACGTACGCCAAAGACAGCTAAGCGACCGTCTGCAGGCGTTTTTTGACTCAAAAGGATTATCAACTTACGGAAGCCAGTTTACTCTTGACGGAAAAAAGCTCAACTCAGACCGCTCGGACGGATTGGTGGCGGCCAATGCGGTTGCAAGCTTGGCGGCAGCCAATCCCCGGGCAAAACAATTTGTCGAGGCGTTGTGGAATGCCTCTGTCCCGGCGGGGCAGTACCGTTACTATGACGGGATGCTTTATATGCTCGCAATGTTGCATTGCGGCGGCCTATTTCGAATCTGGCACCCAAAATGACCAACCATTACAGGGCTATTGCCGCTGATTTCGCTTCGTAATCGAATTCTGAAAGCCCCCAAAAACATAGGAATTCGGAGGACGCCTTTTTACCAGCCGGAAACCTCGTTTTTTCTATAGTTTTGCCACTTAGGGGTTTGAAGTTCCTCAAAAAAACGTTTTTTTCAAAAAAAAGCTAAAAATCTCTTGACTTGTCATTACTAAAAGGGTATTTTATAAGTAAACGATTACTTAGCGCCTTATAATAGCAAGAGAGGCTGGTGGATTCGCCGGATATTATAGGTCATGTAGTCGAGAAGGGTGATGAAGATGAGTATACGAGAGGATAGAGCAATTCCGGATGACAATTCTGAGGTATGTGCCAGATGCGGTCAGAGTTTGCGCGCATATCGTACGGATGTAAATATCGCACAAGGTTAAATGGTTCAAAGTCAACAGTTGAAAGTCGAAAAGTTAAAGAGAAGGGTAGTTTAAATATTAAAATTTTTTTGAAGGAGGAGTAGAATGAGTAAAATATTAATTACTGTTTGCATCTCCCTGCTTCTGGTTTCCACAAGCTATGCCGCTTCAGTCGATGTTATCGGCAACTGGGAAGATGCCGACGGCGATGGTTGGGGCGGATGGATAAGCAACAGTGTGGTAGCCGCTAATCCGCTTCCCATCACTTTGAGTAATGGCGTTACCTATTCTCAGGGAACAATCGGCGCCACACTCGGCAGCTCCAGCTTGCATATGAATCAAGCAGGTTGGGGACAGAGTCTTGCTATAAGCTTGCCCGGGTCTTTAGTTATGAGCCACAATACATTCTCCATCGATATGACGGTTGCAGCAAGTGGTGGCGTTTATACGTCTGGCTACACTCAGCTTGCTGAGGTTGTTATGAACGCTGCTACTACCGGTTGGACGAGTATAGTTTCGGGCAACCCGCTTAATTTTTATTGGTGGGGGTCGGCAGGTCAGCGGACATTGACACTGACGATGGATTACAGCGCTTACCGCGCTGCGAATGCGTCATCCAGCTGGGCTCAGTTCATCATAGCCTTCAATACAGGCGGTGGAGCACCACCAGATTTCTATCTTGACAATGCAAGGTTAACAGGCATTCCTGAGCCGGCAACAATGGCTCTGCTTGGACTTGGCGGTCTTGCTTTGATTCGCAGGAAACGCTAAATCACTGTAGTTGAAAAAGTAAACAAATAAAGCGCCGTCGCGATTCCGGAATATCTGAACGTTCAGCCGGAAACGCGGGGGCGCTTTCTTTTTGTGTTTCTGATAAAGCGAAAAAGCGCCTTCCCTCAGAGATGGCGCTTTTGTTTTTATTTCATTAAGCCGGCTGCGAAGGACTTCAATTGCTGAGAATCAATTTTTTCGGCTCCCGTCTTTTGTTGAGTTTCTTTAATAAACTGCATCACTATTTGCGTTAATACCGCGCCGGGCCTCGGGTATGCGGCTACGATATAATGAGGGCCGGGTTTCGATTCTCCCTCTTCTTTTTCCATCTCGGCCCTGAGGTTGTCAGGCGTTATTAAGGAGTTGGCGTACCGGAAGACGACCTTGTCCATTGCCTTGTATACTTCCTTGCTTTCTTTGACCAGTCCATAATAATCAAGAAGCTGCGCAAAAACATAATTTGAAGTTGTATAGACGTCCTGGCCCTGTTCCGATTCTACTTTTCCCCCGTCTCTTGTCCGGC
Source organism: Phycisphaerae bacterium (assembly GCA_041308485.1). Taxonomy (GTDB): domain Bacteria; phylum Planctomycetota; class Phycisphaerae; order Sedimentisphaerales; family Anaerobacaceae; genus Fen-1362. The sequence continues at coordinate 14,347 of JBFZBL010000098.1, forward strand.
ACATAGCCCAGCCCATAGCGGTCTTGTTATTAGCGTAAATTGTCTTAAGGATTTGCTTTGCCCGCTCGGCCGGGATGAACGGCTCTTCCCCCATCGCAATCAGATACCATAAGCTGTCGAGCTGATTGGTCCAGACGTCGGTGTTTGTTTTTCCCGTCACCGGGTCGTAGCAGGTTATATAATACTGCAGCCGTTTGCCTTTTTTATTTTTAACATCGGCCCACAGCTTTTCGAAACTCGCGAAGGCTTTCTGATAATGCTCCTGGAAGTGGTTTTTTGCCTGCTCATCTTTCATCATTTCGGCCATTCGAATAATTGCCTGGCACCCGGCCAGAAAGGTGGTGGCATCGTACGCGTCCGCGCCGAAAAGAACAAGATTGTCGAATGTGTTCTTTACTTCTTCAGGATTGCCTTCGGGGATACCGTCTTTATCAATATCATGCTCCATCGAATGCTCAAACCCAAATTTCAGCGTCTCCCAGTTTCTCTTAAGGAAATCCATGTCGCTCATATACTTGACGTTACGCAGGACCCTCAAAACAAGCTTGGGGAAAAGGTCTACCCAGTAGTTAATGTTATACCAGGCATAATCGTTTGTATTGCGCAGTGCGTGTCCTTTCGGCATAGCTCCTACGTCGTGGGCGACGCTGCCTTTGACTTTGGCGGCGTCTCTTATCTGGGTCATTGATACGCCTTCGTATTCTTCAGGATGGTCCCGAAGATGTTTTCTCGCCTCAACGAAGGAGGCGTGGTAATGGTAAAACTTGGGCGCAGGGTCTTCGGCCTGAATTGAGTCGATGAACCGCTGACAGAGCTCCTTTTCTATATTGGGGAAAAGTATCATTAAAACCATCGAATACCAGTCAACGTCCGACGGGTCGATATAAGCGTAATCAAAACATTCGAGGAACCTGGCTCTGTCGTTCCCTTTATCATCTTCGACCCAGACGGCGGCGTTTGACAACGGGAAACTGAATTCGTTAAAAATCAGCCTTGTTAGCCGTAATGCGCCAACCCTGTCATTTTTATAGGAAGAACTTTGCTGTATCAGTTCGAATATCCTGTTTTGGATTGTTTCAGTCCGGCTCAGCCATTTTGGATAGTTATCAATCGCAAGTTTTGCCATATCGACGGCTCTTGTGTCTTTATCTTTAAAACTTTTAACGTATTTGCGTTCGAATAGTTTGCCGTCAATAAACCTCTGCTGCGGAAAGTCCAAAGCGACAGCAAACGGAATTATTTTTGTTTCCTTAGGCTTTAACGTAAAAGTAATGCTGATGGCTGCCCCGTAATCCTGATTGAGGATAGGCTCTCTCTTCTCATAAAAACTGCCGTCTTCATTCAGCAATAAATCCTGTTTCAGCCGGTTCAGGCAGAACGAGGGGTGCGTATCTATCTTGACGCCGGCCATTTCAGGCACAGCGATAACCATCCTGTCCTGACATTCGGCGCTTGCCATAACCACGCCTCTTAATCCGGCGGAATTGAAATCTTTATGAACGTGACCTTTCACGGGCGTTGAGCATATATAAACGGTGTCCTGGTCGGTCGGCTTTAATTCTTTTTCCTGGAGATTTACCAGCGATGGCCTCGGTATGACCAGGGTAATCTTCTGCTCTTTTTTCGAGGTGTTGGTTATCTCGAATTCCTCGACGCCGACAGGCATTAACGCATGGTTGCTGCCTGACAAAAACGGGCTGATAAACTTCCGCGTTATTGTCACTTTGTCTAATTTATAAGCAATGAGAGCCGAAGGCGTAGCAAGTGATATTGTGATTTGTTTTTCAGAAATCGCGGGATGGTAATAGTTCTTCAAGGCGGGCACATCGTCAGGTCCCTCCGCTGCCTTGGGGTCTTTCGCGGTGAGCATAACGGGCTTTTCGTTGTCGATGCCGATAAACGGGGCCGAGGCGAATTGAATCGCGTTTTGGTTTAATAAGATAAGCCGGCCAGCATTGTTAAGCCGGTTGTATAAACCATAAGGAGACACGCCTATCGAGCAGGTTGGCGCCCCCTGAAGAAAAATAGTATGGGGGAATTGCAGGGTTTTTGACATTCCCTGAAAATGGACCGTCATTTTATTCTTGACGTAAATCTCGGAAATCTGCGATCCTGATATTGTAAAAACATCGCTGATTTTCAAACTGCTTGCCTTTGACATTCAAAATCTCCTCTGTTTCGAACATAATCATTTATTTCAGGCAAACACCTTTTGCCTTCAGGCCGGTATTAGGCCAAGACATTCAAATGATGAAGAAACTCCGGACTTTTGTACGTTATTAACAATATGACAAGTCGAGAGTAGATTGCTTCTTCGGAGGCGCTTTTACGGCTGATTCCTTCTGCCCTTCGAGCTTTACAGGCAGTTTTGTCTTGGGATTCTGCTTGATTTTGCCGTACATAAGCTCAATGGCGGCCTTTATCGAATCCGGCGTGCCGCTGAAGTTGCAAATCACAGCGTCGGCCTCAACGGTCGTGCCTTCCACGTATGGGAAGTTGGTAACGACAACGACTTTCTTGCCCATTTCCTTGAGTTTCTTGACAAGCAGCCGGTTGTTGCCGGTCTTTACGATTCGGGCATAGTAATTGGTCATAACTACCAAATCGACCTGCTTTGCAAGTTCGAGGCATTCCTTTAACTCATCTTCATTCGCTGCGAAATCGGTATCGACCAGTATCAGGTTCTGGTTATGCGCTACCATATCCTCGCAGAACATATGCTGGTGCATATAGGGGTCTTTGCCGCAGAATTCGTATGGGATGCGCTGCTCGATAACCATTGTCTTTTCCGTAGTGCTCAAAGGCAGCATCTTTTTGTCGTCACGCAGGACCATCAAGGCCTTTTTCGAGACCTCCCAGCAGAAATCGACCACGGGCTTGCTCAGCGCGAATTTCTGGGCCTTTTCCGGGTTTTTCTTGCCCGCTGTCTCAAAAAGCCCCTGGTCATATTTCATTCTCAGAAGGTGCGTTACCGCTTCATTGAGACGTTGCTCTGAAATCTCGCCGTTTTCGACTGCCTGCTTGATTCCGAAGAAGCACTGCGACCTTGACTCATCGTCAGCCTTTAAAAGTATAGTATCGCAGCCGGCCTTAATCGCCATTCCGCAGGCTATCGGCAGCGGCCACTGTTTGAGAATCGCGGCCATGCCAATCGCGTCGGAAACAATAACGCCGTCGAAACCCAGTTCTTCTCTCAATAGCCCTGTAAGCAGCCTTGCGGATATAGTCGTTGGGTATTTATCGTCGTATGCCGGGTAAACCGAGTGACCCGTCATAATCGCTGAAACGCCCGCTGCGATTGCCGCCTTGAAGGGAACAAGCTCTACTTCCTGCATTCTCTTTTTGTCGGCCCTGATTACATCCAGCACATCGTGCGCGTCGGTTCCTGAGTCGCCTCTGCCCGGGAAATGTTTTGCTGTCGCGGCGATGCCGCCATCCTGTAAACCCTGTATGAATGCGACCGCGTGTTTTGCGCAGACATCGGGGTCGTCGCCGAAAGAACGGACACCGATTTCCGGGTTCTTGGGATTGATGTTCACGTCACAAACCGGCGAGTACATCTGAGTCACGCCGATATTGCTGAGCTGCTTGGCGATTGTGTTATTGATTTTATAAGTGAGTTTGGGGTCGCCGATAGCGGCCATTCCCATCGGTGGAGGAAACTGTCTTATGCCGCCTGCCATATAATCGTTCTTGAAGTCGCCTTCGAAATCGATTGTCATATGCAGCGGAATACCGGAGGGTCTGGCCATCGCTATTTTCTGCAGCTTGTTGAGGTCCTTCGTATAATCTCCCGGCGTTATGCTGATGCCGAAGTTTTTGCCGGCAAAATACGTGTTGGAGATGGTAAAGTAATCTTTCGGCGGCTTGAAGGTCTTATCAATCTGGGAATTGCCCCAGTAAAGGTTTTTACAGGTCTCGACAGCGTATGGTTCCAGGCAGAGGCCGCCGCAGTTTAATCTTGTGATTTGCTCAATGCCGCTGGGCGTCAGCATTGTGCCTCGCCGGGTGAATGTTAAAAGCTGGCCGACTTTTTCTTCCAGCGTCATTTTCGCCAACTTCTTGCTTATAAATGCGTCTCTTTTCGCATTGTTTTTCTTCGCCATTTTTAGCTCCTGTTTTTCGGCTTGATTATGATTCCCATTTACCTTTGTTATCAGGCCCGGCCCAGAATTCACGTTCTTTCTTCCAGCCGGCCTCGTCAATTTTCAAGTCTTTCGTCTTCCAGCCTGCTTTAATTCGTTTCGTTAAATCATCGAATCCTTTGTTCCACGTCAGGCCATCGGGGACGGTAACGTTCATGCTTCCAGCGGCGTTTGCGTATCTCAGGCATGACTCGATGGACATCTCCCGGACGAACGCCGAAAGGAATCCCGCAATCGCCGAGTCTCCTGAGCCGAGAGCACCGATGAATTTTTCTTCCTGGTAAACCGGGAACCACAGTTCGCGATTTGCCCAGTTGTCGAGATCTTTGCAGCCGGCAGCACCAAACTTTTTGAGCCGGTCTTTTTCGCCTGTCCGGATATACAATCCCCTGTGGCCGCATTTGACCATTGCTATGCCGGTACCCATCTCCAACAAATCACTTCCGAGGGCAGAAATCTCTTTGACGGTCATATGGTCAAGCACGCTTTCCCTGGGGCCGAGTTTTGCTTTCTTATCAAGAAATTTATCCTTGTAGAGGAAATAGAATATTTCTTCTGCGCTGGGCACCATAATATCTGACAGCGGCACCCAGTTTTTCATAATCGCCTTCCAGTCGAACTGGTTCGCGTAACTGACATCCGGCAGCGAAAGATCAAGGGCGGTTGTCGTCCCCAGGTCCTTTGTCTTTTTGAGAATTTTTGTCAGTTCGGCGCCCGTATTTTTATATAGCTTCTTCATCCACGGCGGATAGCCGAAAAGCATCAGTTTCGACCGGCCGACGAGGTCGAAATCCATATCGTCATAACAAAAGGTGTCATTTGCCCCGCAATGATGCAGATAGAAGCGGTCTATCCCGGGGATGCAAATCGCGATTGTATATGATGTTGATTCGCCTTTAACCTGATGAATGCCTTTGAAGTGCCCCTCGTGCTCCTCATACCATCGGATAATCTGGTTGCCGAAGTCATCGTCGCCGACCTTGCCGATAAGTTCGGTCTTGACGCCTAACCGTCGAATTGACACCCCGGCATTTGTAACAGGGCCGCCTCCTACGACAACGCAATTGCCCATATTTATCATTTTGCCGGGCACAAGAACGTCTGTCATCTTGTCCACTTTTCCATCGATTGTGAAGGCCGGTATCAGGTCCAGGCAGGTATGCCCCGCGGCCACGATTTCAATGTCTTTTTTACTTCTCACCTATTACTCCTTAATAAAATAAGACCCAAAATGATAACGTATAGCCCCCCGCTGTCAAGCCCAAATTATAGGGGGCGGGGCCTGATTCTTAAAGAACAGGCCCCGTAAACGACAGAGCGGAATAAGGCGGTTTATGGCCAGTTTGGATTGCAATTGGTATCCGCA
>JBFZBL010000099.1:0-2833 GCA_041308485.1 Phycisphaerae bacterium
CCTGCTGAACAAGCTGCCTCATAAGTTTGGAATAATCGATTACAAGAAACTCAACCGTATAGCCCATGAGGTTATGGTTCAGGTAGGGCTTGGCGATACCGATCCCGCGACGCCGGTGAAATTCCTCGGTACGGGGCAGCAGCAGATGGTCGAAATCGCCGCAGGACTTTCGCAGCAATGCCGGATATTGATTATGGATGAGCCGACGGCCTCTTTGACCGACAAAGAGATGGAACTGCTTTTCACTCAAATCAGAAAGCTTAAGGCCGATGGCGTCGGAATTATTTATATTTCGCATCGCATCGAAGAGATAATCCGTATAACCGACCGTGTCACTGTGTTGCGAGACGGTAGATTAATCTCAACAAATCCGACGAAGGAGTTGAATGTTGACAGCATTATTCGAATGATGGTCGGCCGTGACCTCGCACATCAGCAATTGCGTCATGCCTCGACATCAGGCCAGACGGCTCTCAGAGTTTCAGGTCTAACCAGCAAAGACAAAGTAAAAGATGTTGCTTTTGAAGTTCACAAAGGCGAGATTCTCGGCGTTTCGGGCCTGATGGGCTCGGGGCGAACGGAAATGGTGAGGGCTCTTTTCGGGGCAGAACGAGCCGACAGCGGTAAAGTTTGCCTGGGTGGTTCAGAGAAACCTCTCGAAATACGCAGACCCAGCGATGCCGTTGGTTACGGGATTGCACTTGCCCCTGAAGACCGTAAAGAACAGGGACTGCTGCTGCGGCAGACTGTTCGCGAGAATATTTCGCTGACCCGATTATCAAGCGTAAGCCGTTTCGGCTGGATAAACATATCTAAAGAAAAGAACCTGGCTGACAAGTACGCGGATATGTTGGCTATAAAATGCTCATCGAGTGAACAAATGGTCGGCCAGCTCAGCGGCGGCAACCAGCAGAAAGTGGTCATCGCGAAATGGCTGCACAGGGATGCTGATATATTCTGCTTTGACGAACCTACGCGCGGAATCGATGTCGGCGCAAAATTCGAGATATATCAAATGCTCGATGGCCTTGCAGGGAAGGAAAAGGCAGTTATAGTCATCTCATCCGACCTGATGGAGCTTATGGCTGTTTGCGACCGCATCATGGTAATGTCGGCGGGGCGTATCGCAGCGACATACGCCCGAGATGAATGGAGCCAGGAAAAGATTATGTCTGCGGCATTCAGCGGATATATAAATAAGCCGGCAGGGGGCATAACAGGTTTATGATGAAAACAGAAAATAAAAAAATGGTCGATATCGGGGCCTTTGTCACTGATTATATCGGCTTGTTTTTGGCGCTTGTCGCGCTGTTAATCATATTCGGTTTTTCAGCTAATAATTTCTTTACCCTCACAACTTTTAGAACAATCGCCAACCAGATACCTGATATAACAATCGTCGCGGTAGGCATGACCTTCGTGTTAATAATCGCGGGCATCGACCTGTCGGTAGGTTCGGTGCTGGCATTAGGCGGTTCGGTGCTGGGTGTTTTTCTGGTGCAATTTAATCTGCCGCTGCCGATTGCGATTTTTGCGTGTCTGTGTGTGGGAGCTCTTTGCGGTATTGCCAACGGCCTTATTGTCATTCGCTGGAACCTTCCCTCTTTTATTGTTACGCTTGGTATGCTTGAAATTGCAAGGGGCGCAGCGTATCTGGTGACAAATTCGCGAACCATATATATCGGAGGGCCGCTCGAAGTAATCACGGGGACATCTGTTCTGGGGTTGTCGCTGCCATTTATCCTTGCTGTTATTATCGTGGTTATCGGGCAGCTCGTTTTATCGCGGTCTGTTTTTGGGCGGTATATGACAGCCATCGGCACAAATGAGGAGGCCGTCAGGATGTCGGGAATTGACCCGCGTCCGATTAAACTTCTGGTGTTTGCCTTGTGCGGCTTCCTGACATCCGCGGCGGCAGTCATACAAACGGCCAGGATGTCGTCAGCGAATCCCAACGCCGGTTACGGTATGGAGCTTCAGGCCATCGCCGCGGTGGTTATCGGCGGGACAAGTTTGATGGGGGGACGAGGTTCCGTGATAAGCTCGTTCTTCGGAGTGCTTATTATAGCAGTTTTAGGGACAGGTCTCGCTCAATTAGGCACACAGGAATCGACTAAACGCCTTGTTACCGGATGCGTTATCGTTGCTGCGGTTATAATTGACCAGTACCGTCATCGGATTCGCAGGAAAAATAAGGATTGATATCTTGAGGAGAATATTATGACAAAGCTAAAATTATTTATTTTGTGGCCGAGCCTGTTCTTGATGATAATTTTATCCAACGCCCTTGCCGATTCGGAGGACTTTGTGGACCAGCCTTTTATTGTGAATGTTCCGGTTGAGTCCCGCTCAATCACCTTTGAAAATCCGAGAGGCGAAAAGGGAAAAGGGGGTATGGCGGCGAGCAAAATCGGCGTCGGGCGTAAAGGCGCGGCCCTGAAAAATATTAATCCACACCAGACCATTAAACTTTGCGACATAAACGGCCCGGGTGTCATACGCAGAATGTGGGTAACGGTGCCCGCGAAAAAAGAGAACCTGGTTGGCTTTGTTCTGCGCGGCTACTGGGACGGGCAGACTACACCGAGCATCGAAGCACCAATCGGAGATTTCTTCGGCTGCTCTCACGGGATTCCCAAGGCATACGAATCCGCCGTTCATTCGATGACCGACAGCGCCGGGATGTCCATTTTCCTTCCAATGCCCTTCACGAAAAACGCGAAGTTCACCGTTACCAACGACAGCAATGAGCGAAACGTGCCTTTCTATTACGCCATTGATTACACAATCAAGGACAATCTGCCCAGTGACATAGGACGACTGCATGTAATGT
>JBFZBL010000100.1:0-14090 GCA_041308485.1 Phycisphaerae bacterium
GTTGCGGAATGACCTGCTGGCGACGGCTGCAAGAATGGCAAAAAGCAGGCGTATGGGACCAAATACACCGCGTAATGCTGAACAAATTACGACAAGCAGACAGGATAGATTTTTCGCGTGCGGTGGTCGATTCGTCGTCAGTGCGTGCTGTTTTGGGGGGCAAAAACAGGACCAAATCCAACGGATCGCCGCAAAAAAGGGTCTAAACACCATCTGGTAACGGACGCTAATGGCATCCCTCTTTCGGTGATATTGACCGGTGCAAACCGCCACGATGTCACAAAACTTTTGCCGCTGGTTGACAGTATCCCTCCAATCGCAGGTAAGGTTGGCAGACCGCTTCAACATCCCGATAGCCTTCTTGGCGATAGGGCTTATGACTCCGAGCCGCATCGCCGACAGCTTCGCAGCAGAGGAATTGTCCCCTTGCTGGCCAAACGATGGACTGAAAACGGAAGCGGACTGGGCATATATCGCTGGGTAGTAGAACGCACCGTCTCGTGGCTCCACCAGAATTGGCATCTTCGCATTCGTTATGAGAAACGCGACGACATTCATCAGGCGTTTATGACTATCGGCTGTATCAAAATCTGCTGGAACCATTTGTTAAATTATCCATTATGTTAGAGGCTCTAATTAAAGAAAAGATTGCAGCGGCGGCAGAAAGGACAATATATCCAAAGGGGCTCTTTTTGAAAGGAGATAATCATGAAACTGAACATCAAGGCGTTTACGATGGCGTGCGGGCTGATGTGGGGATTCGGGGTATTTTTTCCTGACGTGGTGGATAATGATGTTCGATGGGGCGACGGGATAAGTGCCTTTCCTTGGCCAGTTGTACCGCGGATACAACATCAGTCCTTTGGGCAGCGTAATAGGGCTAATCTGGGCGCTGGCGGATGGATTTGTCGGCGGTTTGATATTTGCGTGGCTGTATAATTTGCTTAGCGGACAATCCGGGAAGAACCCATAGTGTAAAAAAATAATCCGACGATAAGAAATCAGCTTTAAGGCCAATATTTTGGATTTTGACAGATGAAGCAATAAAATCGTGTCACCATTTTGTCTCTATAGATTGCAATTATTAGATTTGCCAAAGGAAACAAGCATTTAATTCTAGGCCAAAAACAAAGGTTTTAAGAAAATTTTGCATAAAAATCGGATATATAAACTGTTGCCCCGCTGACACCAGCGCCGCTCTCATCCACCACCTTTCCCTGGACCCAGTAACCAAATACAGGGCCACAGGCGGCAAATAACACACACAAACTAACTAAAATTATCTTTTTCATAATCTATTCCTCCTACAAAACTGTCGCACTAAAACGACTTTACTTATAGTTTTCCCCCATTATGATTCAGACTGTGCAGGTTTTTTTCTGTCATCGTTTCCTCCTGAAAGATAGACGATAATTGTAGATACGATAATATAAGGATGGCTGTGAAAAAGAATGAAAACGCGATTTTTATGAAACGATATTCCCCGTGCCCCCAGTGTGAACGCACCCAGCCATAGCAGCTATCGGACGGCACAGGTGAATCCCTCAAAAGCGAAAGTCCTCAATTCCAGTAGGATTAACTATCCCTTCTAAATCCTGATGTCAAGATAAAAATGGCTGGATTTTGGGCTATTTGGGAAAAAACCGTGCCTGCTAATCGGTTTATTTTTGCCAAAATGGCAGTAAAAAATGGCAGGCTGAAAGGTCCCAAAAATGGGTTTGGCTGCGGTTTTGGGGCATTATAAGGGGGGGCAGATTCATAGCGGTTTGGCACACGATTTGCTTTTTGGTCCCGCAGAGATAAGGAACAGAAAAAGCGAAAAGATTTAGGGATTGTAAGAAAGGAGAAATGACCATGAACCTGATACCATTTACAAGAGAAAAAAACGAACTGGCCCGTCTGCACAGAGATATGGATGACCTTGTCGGCTCGTTCTTTGGAGGCAGACCGACGCTTTTTGCCGAGCGTGCGGTATGGCCTGCGATTGACATCAGCGAGGACGCCAACGCCATAACCGTTAAGGCCGAAATACCGGGCTGCAAGGCAGAAGACGTTGATATCTCAGTGCAGGGTAATACCCTTACCATCAGCGGCGAGAAAAAGCACGAAGAAGAGAAAAAGGAAAAGGGTTATTACTACGCCGAACGCAGCTACGGCTCATTCAGGCGAGACCTTACCCTCGGCTCAGAGGTTGACGCATCGAAGATAGAAGCCGTCTGCAAAGACGGCGTGCTGACCATTACGCTGCCAAAATCAGAAAGGGCAAAGGCCGTAAAGGTCAAAGTCAAAGGCCAGTAAAAACCTGACATATTACTGACAAAAGGCCGTGTTCGTCCGTTTGCGTCTTCGGACAACACGGCTCTTTTTTTATCCTTAAATATTCAGCCCCGCCGCTTCGTCCTCTTTTATCGGGACACGGGCGAGGTTATTTTTTTGATTGTCCCCACAGGGCTGATAGAATCAGGGGTGATAAGTTCTGAAAAAAATAAGATTGGAGGATATATGAACCGCAGGACATTTTTGAGAGCCGTGCCCGCAATGGGTTTGCTGGGCATTACTAATGTGAGTTTCTCAGGCGACGCAAACACCGCGCAGCCGACTGCCGAGGCAGACGGCGTTATCAAGCTCAATCCGCCCGATTTGAACAAGGGTATTTCTTTGATGGCGGCGCTGAAGAAAAGAAAATCGACGCGGGATATGTCAGATAAAAAACTCACCCTGCAGCAGTTGTCGGAGATGCTCTGGTCAGCGGACGGCGTAAACAGGCCAGATGGCAAACGAACTTCGCCTGCGGCGATGGGAATATATTGCATTGACATTTACGTGGTGCTGCCGGAGGACATTTATCTATATGATGCGGCAAAGCACGAGCTTAAACTCGTCGCGAAAGGCGATTTTAGAAAATCGGCCGGCATGCAGGATTTCGTATTCATCACCCCAGTGAATCTCGTTTATGTTTTTACGTTAAAGAATCCAAAGTATAATCATGGCCCTGCGCCCGTGCCGGAAGAAAGACGAAAGGTCTGGGGAGATGTTGAAGTGGGCTGTATGGTTCAAAACGTTTATCTATATTGCGCATCGGAAGGTCTGGCGTCGGTTGTCCGGGGAATGCTTGACCAGAAGAAATTCGGCGAAACCATTAAAGTTAAGCCCGAACAGATAGTCGTAGCCCAGACTGTAGGGTATCCGAAATAAGGGCTTTGTCTTTTAATCCCATTGCGATTGTTGTTAACCCATGACTCTTTTGAGGGAAATGAGGGAGAAGAACCTGCCTTAAAAAATCTGTGTAATCTGTGGTTCCTTTCTGCTACAATAACAGGTTTGAATTACTGGCGAATTTTGTCATTGTAGTTGTGAAGGCATAATAATGGGTGAACTGGGTGAAAAGGTCATCAAAATAACCGGTGCGGCGGAGCACAACCTCAAGAACATCAGCTTGAGCATACCACGCGACAAATTAGTCGCCATCACAGGCATATCCGGCTCAGGTAAAAGTTCTCTGGCGTTCGATACCATTTACGCGGAAGGCAGACGCAAATACGTCGAATCGCTAAGTTCATACGCCAGACAATTCCTTGAACAGATGCAGAAACCCGCGGTGGTTGAGATAACGGGATTGCCGCCAACGATAGCAATTGAACAGCGCAGCGCCTCGGCCAATCCGCGCTCGACGGTGGCGACGACAACAGAGATTTATGATTATTTACGATTGCTGTTCGCCCGCGTCGGAACGCCCCACTGCCGGGTATGCGGCAAAGAGATTACAAGCCAGCATTCATCGCAGATTGTCGATTGGATTATCAGCAGACCAGCGGGAACAAAAGTCCAGATTTGCGCACCGTTGATTCGCGGCAAAAAAGGCGAGCATAAGGACATTTTCAGCACCATACAGCGAGAAGGTTTTGTGCGTGTGCGGGTTGACGGGGTGATTTACGACATTAAAAACGTCCCAGAGCTGGACAAGAACAAAAAGCACAGTGTCGCGGCGGTGGTTGACCGGCTGGTCATAAATGAGGCGGTCCGGGTTCGCTTAGCCGACTCGGTTGAGACGGCGCTGAAGCTGGCCGAGGGAATAGTCGTTGTGCTGTTTCAGGAGCCGGGCCCTGCGGTTTCGCCAAGAGGAGGCGGGCAGAGTAATGACAAATGGACTGAGTCAATATACAGCGAAAAATTCGCCTGCGCGGAGCATCCGGAGGCGTCGCTGGAGGAATTGTCGCCGAGGTTATTCAGCTTTAACAGCCCTTACGGCGCGTGCAAGAGCTGCGACGGGCTGGGGACAATATTGGAATTCGACCCGGAATTGATTGTGCCTGATAAAACCAAGTCGCTTGAAAACGGAGCGATTGACGCCTGGCGCAAGGGCGGCAAACGGATGAACATTTTTTATAACCGCTTAGTGAAAAGATTCTGCAGGGATTTCGGCGTAGATAAGACGGTGCCTTTCGGGCATCTGCCTGAAGAGATAAGACGGCTCCTTATGAACGGAACGAATAAGGAAGACGAGGAGAAATACGGCATTTGGTTCGAGGGTGTTATTCCGAACCTTATGCGCAGGTGGAAGGCAACCGACAGCGAATACGTCAAAGAACGGCTGCACGGATATTTCGGCGAGCAGCCCTGCACCGCGTGCAACGGGGCGAGGTTGCGGCCCGAGGCAATCGCTGTAACAGTAGGCGACAAAAATATTCATCAGGTATCGATGATGAGCATCGAGAAGGCACAGGAGTTTTTCAGCAAGCTCAAGCTGGAAAAAGAAAAGGCGGTGATAGCCGAACAGATATTAAAGGAGGTCAAAGCACGGCTCGGTTTCATGTTTGACGTGGGGCTTGGGTATCTCACGCTTGACCGAAGAAGCGGGACGCTTGCCGGCGGAGAGGCGCAGCGGATACGACTGGCAACGCAGGTAGGAAGCGGGCTTGTCGGGGTTTGCTACGTTCTCGATGAGCCGACGATAGGGCTTCACAAGCGCGACAATGACCGGCTGCTGGGTATATTGCAGAAACTTGTGCGGATAGGCAATACCGTTATCGTGGTCGAGCACGACGAAGATGTGATAAAGAGCGCCGAGCATATAATCGACATAGGGCCCGCGGCGGGCTCGCACGGCGGAGAACTGGTTGTCGAGGGAACATTGCAGGACGTTATAAGCTGCACAAGGTCACTTACAGGCGATTATCTCGCCGGCAGAAAAAGAATCGGGCTGCGGCCGCGAAGACGCAAATACAACCTTCGCAAGTGCGTCGAGGTAAAAGGCGCGGCGGAGCACAATCTAAAAGACATCGACGTTAAATTTCCGTTAGGCGTTTTTGTCTGCATTACGGGAGTATCGGGTTCGGGCAAAAGCACGCTCGTCAATCAGGTGCTTTTGGCGGCGCTGCGGCGCCGGCTGTATGGTTCCCGTGAGTATCCCGGCAAACACAAGAACATCCTCGGGATAACTCAGATTGACAAGGTAATCCAGATAGACCAGTCGCCTATCGGCAAGACCCCTCGAAGCAACCCGGCGACTTATACCGGCGCCCTGGATGATATTCGCAAGCTGTTCGCCAAGACGCGCGAGGCTAAGATTCGCGGGTATAAGCCTGGGCGGTTCAGCTTCAATACCCGCGGCGGCCGGTGTGAATACTGCAAAGGCCAGGGGACAATGGTAATTGAGATGCACTTCCTTCCTGATGTCTATGTAACCTGCCAGCAATGCAAGGGAAAGCGATATAATCCGGAGACATTGGAAGTAACTTATAAGGGTAAAAATATAGCGGACGTGCTGGATATGCGGATTGAGGAGTCGCGTGAATTTTTAGCGAACTTCCCAACAGTCATACGCCTTTTGAAAATGCTCAACGACGTGGGTTTAGGATATGTCGAACTGGGGCAGCCATCGACGACTTTGTCGGGTGGTGAGGCGCAGCGGGTGAAACTCGCGGCGGAGCTTGGCAAGGCGGCGACGGGACATACGCTTTACGTGCTGGATGAGCCGACAACGGGATTGCACTTCGCCGATATTCATAACCTGCTCAATGTTCTGCAGCGATTAGTTGATATGGGCAACACCGTGGTCGTTATCGAGCATAATCTTGACGTGATAAAGATGGCGGATTACATAATCGACCTGGGTCCCGAAGGCGGCGATGCGGGCGGAACAGTTGTTGCGACGGGAACGCCTGAGGAAATTACCAAAAACCAGATTAGCTATACGGGCAAATACCTCAGGAAAAAACTGGAAGATGACAAGAAGGCCGGAGATTAAGGAATAATATGATTGCTGAAACGTTAAAATGGATTGGCGGGGTCGATGGACATTTGAAAATAATCGACCAGAGGATTTTGCCGGGTGAATATAAAACGCTTCGCTGCTCAAATGTTAAGCAGTTATATGACGCGATAAAAACACTGGCAGTTCGCGGCGCCCCGGCAATCGGTGTTGCTGGGGCATACGGGACGGTTTTGAGCCTGCAGAATGTGTCGGCAAAGGCGTCGACGAAACAGTCGCTTGCCGTTTTGAAACGGGATTGCGAATATTTAGCGAGCAGTCGGCCAACAGCGGTCAACCTAAGATGGGCGATTGAGCGAACATTAAAATGCGCAGAGAAAAACGCAAGCGAGTCGTTTGGTGAGCTTCGAAAAGCTGTTTTGAAAGAGGCCAATGCTATTTGCCGGGAAGATATCGAGATGTGCCGCAGAATCGGCGTTAACGGCGCGAAGTATATCAAAAATGGAGTGGGAATATTGACGCATTGCAACGCGGGAGCATTAGCGACAGCCGGACAGGGCACGGCGTTGTCGGTTCTGTATGAAGCGAAAAAAAGAGGGAAAAAATTCAGGGTATTTGTCGATGAAACCCGGCCCCTGCTACAGGGGTCGCGACTGACGGCCTGGGAATTGAAACGGGCGAAAATTGATACGACGGTCATTTGCGATAATATGGCGGCTGCTTTGATGAGGGTGAGCAAAATAAATTTGGTCATTACCGGCGCGGACAGAATCGCCGCCAACGGCGACGCAGCCAACAAAACGGGGACTTATGGCCTGAGTGTCCTGGCAAAAGCGCACGGCATCCCGTTTTATATCGCAGCCCCTTCGAGCACCTTCGATTTGAAAACAAAGACGGGTAAAGATATTCCTATCGAACAGAGGTCGGCGAATGAAATTCGTTTTTATAATGATAAGCAGATTGCGCCAAACGATGTTGATATTTACAATCCCGCGTTTGATGTTACTCCTGCTGATAATATCACGGCGATAATCACAGAGCGGGGAGTGATTGAAAAGCCGAATAAACGCAAAATTGAGGCGCATTTTGCGAACGTAATAGGAACCTGATTATGGTCAGAACCAGGATAATCTGCACACTTGGACCTGCGTCGTCGAGCGAGACGGCGTTAAGAAAAATGATGCTTGCCGGTATGGATGTCGGGCGGCTGAATTTTTCCCACGGAAAGCCGGAGGACCTGCTTTATAAGATACGGCTCATCCGGGTTCTGAACGCGAAATATCGCAGGCGTATAAAACTTCTTGGCGACCTCCAGGGACATCGCATAAGAGTAGGCGAGCTTACCTCGCCGGTCGAGCTTAAAAAGCGACAGACAGTGTGGCTTACCCAGCAAAAGATAAAAGGAACCCAGGAAAGGATTCCTTTCGATTACGAAGGGTCGCTATCCGCTGTTAAGAACGGGCACCATATATTTATAGATGATGGAAATATCGCTTTAGAAGTGACAGGCCGGACTAAAAACAGTTTGAAGACAAAAGTGACGGCAGGCGGCCTTCTAAAGGAGCATAAGGGTGTAAACATACCCGAGGCATCTTTCGAATTCGGCGGCATAAGCCGCAAGGACATAGAGGACATACTCTTTTGCCAAAAGAATGGTGTTGACTATATTGCGCAGTCATTCGTGCGGACCAAGTACGATATCCTGGAAGTGAGAAAGGCGCTTGGGGACGGCTCGCGGTGCCGGGTCATCGCCAAGATTGAGAGCAGAGAGGGCATAAAGAATATAGACGAGATAATCAAGGTCTCGGACGGCATTATGATAGCGCGCGGAGATATGGGAGTATCGCTGCCTGTCTATCAGATACCCGTTATTCAAAAGATGATAATAAAAAAGTGCAATCTCGCCGGGAAGTTTGTCATAACCGCAACGCAGATGCTCGAGAGCATGACCGAGAACCGTATCCCGACCCGCGCAGAGGTAACCGACGTGGCCAACTCCATAATAGACGGGACTGATTTTGTTATGCTTTCGGCTGAGTCGGCCGTGGGAAAATATCCGGTTGAGACAGTCACGATGATGAATAATATAATAAAGTTTACAGAAGGGTATTTAAAAACCGGCCAAAAACATTACGGCTATACTCACGGAAAGAGGGTGGATTCAAGATCTGAATAAAAGAAAAATTGCCCGTCTTTTCTCGAATGAAAAAGGTTCCTGACATATTTTTTCTTCGAGATTTTTCAATTGTTAAAAATAAACCTGCAGATTCAGCGTTTTATCATAAGGCGCATGCAGTATAATTGTGTCTTTTTCAAAATGTTCCCATTTCACGCCGTTGATTTTAACATTGCTGATGAGGTTTTGAGCAGGATGACGGAATCGTATTTTAATCTCTTTTGGATATCGCCGTTCGGGCGGCGCAAGGGTCATCTCGATAAGTTTGTCCTGAAGTTTTGAAGACAGGGAAAAACTAAGCGTCCCAAATGAAGTCGGCTGGTTTTTGACGCGAATATGGTTTCCCCGCTCAAGCCAGCGACGGGGAATTCCCTTCAGCAGACAAAGAGTGTCCCCCTGCTCGAATACAAGCATTCGCAGGAGCATTCTATGATATTCGCTGTCGGCCCAGGGAAGGTTCCATACACCGTAGCGGTTCTCGGCGGGCGTAAGCGTGCGATGCGAGACGCCGGAGGCGAGCTGATGATAAAAAACTTTAAGGTAGTTTTCTATGTCGTCATTTTCAAAAAAGGCCGCGGCCCTCGGGCTGTAGAACGGCTCAACAACCGAAACTCCATAACGAAGCAGATGAGCGGGAGTATTGCCTTTGCGGCAGATTGAATGACACCAGTTTTCGGTGAGCGATATGTCATTTCGCAGATGCGCAACCGTAAACTTCTCTTCGAACCGAAGTATCCATCGCATAATATCGCTGTCGCTTTCGAATACGCCGCTGTCAACAAGGTGCATAGGGCCGACATCGATGTAGTTGATATACGGCCAGAAATTATTCATATCGAAAGGCGGCGGCTGCGTCTGGTTGATTTCGGCAGGGACAAATGGAATCTTTTCGCCGTTCTCAAGCGTAACGGGCGCGTTTCTTTTAACGACGGCCCGAACCGCCTCGCGGATATCTTCCCGGTATGCAATTGCGGCCTGGTTTATCTCGTCGGCCCGCGGGTGAGAGATGGTTTTCAGAAAATCAGCTGCGCTTCTCAAGCCACGATAATTATAAGCATCCGTGCAGAGATATTGCCCGGAACCCTTGTCGTCGCTTACTGTACCGGCGGGGAGCAATCCTTTACCGAAACTATTGAGTTTTGTAAGGGCACGCTGGTTTATAATCCAGTCGCACGCGCTTAGGACGGGTTCTGTGATGCGTGCTTTCCATTTATCATCCCGCGTAATTCGATAATGCTCACAAATCGCCCAGAGGATGTTGCCGTGATTGGAAACCCACGGTATGGCGGAATATTCCTTCGGCGGGCTAAAAAATCCTTTCATGGAAACGTCTTTCATGCCGGGCGGCTGCCGAACCCCCTGCCATTCTATAAATGGCTCAAGGTAGCTCTCTGCCTCGGCGTGATGTCCCCGTAAATCGAGAGACGCCGCCGTCAGCATGGCGCAATTAGGCCATATTGTTTCATACCACGCGGGGCTTGACTTAGCGTATATTTTGCCGGTGGCGGCGTCTTTATCCGCCGTAATAAAGATGTGATGAAGACCTGCCTTGTAAAAGTTGTTGACAAAGATGTCCG
This sequence comes from Phycisphaerae bacterium, assembly GCA_041308485.1. GTDB lineage: Bacteria > Planctomycetota > Phycisphaerae > Sedimentisphaerales > Anaerobacaceae > Fen-1362. Next base: position 9,965 of record JBFZBL010000100.1, read on the forward strand.
GCGTTTCAATCACGGCGCCCTGGGCATAAAGGTCCTGCCAGTACCGGATTATTTTTTTCAGCTCGCCGTCGTAATCACGTTCGAGATACATAGCGTTCTCCGCCGTCACGGGGAAATACGGCAATGCGATTTCAATCGCCGCTTGTCTGCCCGACTTGCACGGAACAGCAATATGCAGCAGATTTTTCAGGAATCCTTTTTGTTTTGCAAGCCGAAGGGGTGACGGTGGGTCTTCGGCTGAAGGATATTCCTCGAAAAACTCAAGTTGTGAGCCGGGAGGCACATCGAATGCTGCCCGAATCCGCCCTTCATCATCGATGAGCCGATTGGCCTCTAATCGGAGTTTTCTGCCATAAACGGGAAAAACATCTCCGGGTTTTTCCTTGTCGGTTGAAACAAGGCATTTGTAGCCGGAGAAATTCAGCCAGAGATGCGCCTGGCCTTGTCCCGAATCCTTTACCGGCGTGATAACGACTCGAGATAAACAAAGGGCCTGTTCCGGGGTTTGATTTTGCAATTCATCGGGGACCAGCGAAGACGCGAAACTCTTGATGGAAAAAGTTATGCCGTCGCCCTGCCATTCGGTTACGGTTATCGGCAAAAAGCCGTCTAACAGGGACTGAGCTGCCTGAGACCTGTCTATGACCTCAAAGCCGGGCGATTTTCCGCAGCCGAAAGTCATGTGCATCTGGTCTTTTTCAAACTGCTGCGCCAAGTTTCGCTGCGGCGGAAAAATATCGCCGAAACAGTCCCTGCCCACGAAACAGCTTATTGCCCCGTTCCAGTATATCTGGAACTTTGTCGGAAAGTTCTTCAGCCCGATGAAAGTTGCCTGTTGAGTCATTTCCGGCCAGCATTTCATGGCCTCCTGAAGAGACGGTTCGCTGCGAACATTCTTATTGGACATGGGAGGATAAATTGCATTGTTCGAATCCGAACAGCCAAGCAAAACCAGACACGCGCATACAAGAGGGACCATGTTTTTCTTCATGTTTGTTCCTTCAGGTTAACCGCAATTTTACCGTAAGCCTATCGATATTCAACGGCAAAAAGAGGCATAGAAAGCCAAACAGTATTAATACAGCGGAGCATGTACGCAGGCAAATTACGATTACTAAAGTAATAAACCTCCGGATTTTTCATGCCGATAGGAGTCAGCAATCGTATAGATTGTGAGAAACCCAAATGACGGAAATAATGGACACAAACAAGAGCGAAGTTGTATGCGTGAGCCCAAAAACGAGGCTGATGGGTCTTATATCGCTCGCTTTTGAGGTCGTCTCGATACCGTTTTTATATATTTCAATCCACAGGATTACCGTCCTGAACAACGGCTCTCTCGGCGTCTGCTTTGTCAGGGACACTTCTTTTTATAACACCGTTCACGCGCTTTGCAGTGTCCTTCCCGCAGCATCCGTAACATTTGCCATACTGTCATTAATACGCTGCCGGCGAAACAAAACCACTTTCGCCGCCGCAATCCCCGCGTTTGCCGGCCTGCTGCTTGCCTTAGCATCGTTCACAGTTTATTTTATCGCCCTCTTAACCATTGCATACGGCCGTTCCAGTTAAATCCTCCCGATTGGAAACTTCGGACACATAAATCGATTGTCTGAAATCAGGATTCGCTTAGCGATTAAGCGCCGGTTAATATTTTCATCATCGCGTGCAATTTGTGTTTATTAAGCGATTCGTTCGTCGGCAAGTGTACCAATCGTTCAATCGTGCCTTCGGCTCTTGGGCAGGAGCCGGTATGGTAATCAACTTTGGCAAGGTCGTCGGCACCGAGCGGATGGACAGGGCTGGAATACCAGCCGGCGATGTCGAGGCCTCGAACGCCTCCTTTGTGGACTATTTCCCATTTCTTATATATCCGTAAGGGGTATCTCATCAGTGTGATATCTGCCTGAGGCTGTCTGGGCCAAAGTGATATTCCTGCGTTGGTGAAGGACTTCTCTATCATCGCGGTATTTTGAAGCCGGAGCCACTGCAACTTGTGCCAGTTTCGTAGTTGTTTCAATCCCGCCTTTGCCTTCGTTTCTCCGGCCAGACGGACGAATCCCTCGCAAGAAGGAAAGCCCTTTTTCAGAAAAGATTTTCCTTTGAAACGCAGCATACTGCGAAGCCGGGAGTATTGATAGCCGAGGTAACAATCGAGCCGCGACTGACTGAACGGGTGATATGCCCGCCGAAGGCAGGCCAGAATAAACTCTGATTTTTCGGAGGCGGGCGAAGCGAACCGCTCGATTTGGCGGTCAACTTTTTCGAGAAGCTCATTTGAATTTATGGTCAGCATCCCTCCCGGACGAACGGCCCCCTCGCCCCAGGTGCCTAATTTTTTATCGTTCCACCTGCAATCCAGCGAGTGGGCACAATCTTCGATAATTTTTGCGCCGATTTTATTGCAGGCGGCGAGAAGCTGCTCGAATCGCCCGGGGTTGCCGAAAGTGTGTTGTAAAATTACAACTTTGAGAGAGCCGGCATCCTGTATAAGAATTTCCTGCGGGTCGATACAGAGGTGCTCATCAATGTCCAGATACACAGGGACAGCTCCGCAGACCTTGACGGCTTCTACGACAGCCAGACAGGTAAAGGCGCAGACGCCTACTTTGTCGCGGGGATTTATATCGAGGGCTTTGAGCAATATGAACAGGGCGTGCCGGCCGAGCCCGAAGGCCCTGGCAGCCGGGGCATCCGCAAACCGGGAGAAAGCTTCTTCGTATTCGTGTCTAAGATTTTTAGTCAACCGCGATGACTTCTTTGACCTGTGGAATTTTTTCTTTGAGAAGGCGTTCGATACCCATTTTGAGGGTCATCTTTGCGCCCGGGCAGCCGGAGCATGCGCCCTGAAGGCGGACCTTGACGGTGCTGCCGTTTTCGGTTGAGACTAATTCGACGTCTCCGCCATGACTTTGCAGGTTCGGCCTGATGGCTTCGATTATCATTTTAACCTTCTGTTCGAAGGTGTCGGTTTTGCTGTTACTGCAGCCGCATTTTTCGCACATAGTTGGTCTCCGTTTCGATATTCGTTGCTCGATATTTGATTCTCGATACTTAACACCCCTTCGGGAATCAATGCACATTATAAGTTTAATTTAGCCTGTGCCCATATATTTTTATACGAATTTCGCGAAGGACTTCGCCATATTTTTTGCGAAATAGGTGATAATTATGTCCGCCCCTGCCTTTTTTCGGATTTCAACGGGATTATCTGAAATTTCAAGGCATTACTAACGACTTCTATCGCAGAACTTTCAGGCATAGGCATTGTTTTGTATTTAACGCGGACGATATGGTCTCCTAAAGACAAATTAAGGGGTTGGTTTTTATTATCTTTCTTTGAAACCCAATTGTCAGGAAGTTTAATCTTTAGGAAATTATACTGCACTGTCTTTGGAGCAAATCCAACGGAAAGAATGTCAACCGCCTGGGGACCATTCCATTTATACCACTTACCATCAACCTCGACCTCACAAAATTGTTCCAATGAAGTACAAGAAAGAGGTTTGCTGCCCGTGTTTAATAAATCCATTTTGAAAATCGGTGTTTTATCGAGATAAAACGCCCTTCTGCCTGAGTCACCATCGATTCTGATTTGGAGGCCGTTTACTTCCTCGCCCCATTCGGCTTGTGCGCCATAATCACTCTCTTTTTTTTGCTGCAACCACCACGGAGTATTCATTGCCTTTTCGACTTCGTTCGGGTCCGTGATAAAAGTATGCTTGACGTTCCTGTAATAATCCCAGAATAAATCTTCGGCGTCTTTATTGTAAAATTTGAATTTGCCCTTCGATTGCTGCTCCTCAAAAAACTGTCTGAAAGCGTCCAAAGGTTCCGGGCCTGCCTGCTGAAAAATCACCCGCCCCTTATACTGACGATATAATGCCTGATAAATTTTATAGTTCAGAATAGCAGATTTTGTCGTATCGTTAACTGATTTGGCAGTATTGCTATCGGAGCTATAATAGATAAGATTCAGGTCTGGAGATTTTTCAATCAGCCGGTCGTACAAGTTGAAAAGTTTTTCGAGTTCTGCTTTTTTGTCATCCTTGAGATTCTCGGCGGCAAGCTCTTTTGCCAGATTATCTCTTTTTCTCTTCCACTCAATTTTCTGGGAAGCCATAAA
>JBFZBL010000101.1:0-19621 GCA_041308485.1 Phycisphaerae bacterium
CGTCTGGTGTGGAGAATTCGGGGCCTTCAATGATGCACCCGACGGCTCAAGCGACCGCTGGATGAGAGATGTGTGCAGAATCCTTGAGACCAACCATGTACCATGGATAATCTGGACTTGGAAAAAGGATATGAAGGACGTACCGCAGGTCTGGAAAGACCTTTGGCAGGGGAAACTCGACTATAACGAGGTGGCAATAAGCCCGCACGGCGGAAGATTCACCGACAAACTTTCTGTCGGGGTCGACGCATGGGTCAGGGATGGAGAAATCCGCTATACACTTGACGGCACAGAGCCAAATGAAGCTTCGGAATTGTACAAAAGTCCTATCAAGGTCGACAAGACAACAACAATCAAGGCGAGGCTGATCTGTAAAGGGGCGAAGCATGGTCCTGTCGACACAGCTTTGTTTGAGTTCGGAGGCCTGAAACCGCTGGAATTATCCGGGGAGAAATCAGCAGGTCTGCAGTACACCATGTACGATATGGCTGCCGAAAAAATTGAAGACCTGAAATTCAAAGAAGAGAAGAAAACAGGGGTTTGCCGTGACTTCAGAGACATACAGATGAATGAATCCGAAGACAAAACAGTGATCTACGAAGGACTAATTGATATTCCCAGGAGCGGCAGATATTTCTTTTATCCCATAGCATACGGCGCTTATGAGATTTATATTGACAACACCATGGTGAACAGACATTATGCGACGAAACTTGACTATGGTCGAACATCCGTGGGAATAATCGTGCTTGAACGGGGACTGCACAAGTTTAAGACCTTATATTCGAAACCTAGAGGTTTCAAAGATGGATGTGAGTTGCGCCTACAGCGTGATGCTGAACCGAGTGATCCGCCCCGCACGGTGGAAGGGGTAATGTTTTCATATGTGAAGAGTTCATAGCTGCTACAGCTTAGGTGCTTAAGAGATTTCAGGATTAAGCAAAAGGTAAACCGAAATGGATAGGCTTTTTCAGGACTCAGTTCAGAGAAAACCATTTTCTCTTAACGGCCAATGGTTAATTAAATACGACCAACAGAACCAGGGCCACAGCGGAGGATACCAGACCGGCAGAATGTCCTTCGACGACGAGATATATGTACCTTCCTGCTGGAATTTCCAGATAGGAAGATACGATTACTCCGGCCCAGCTTGGTATTGTAAAAAGTTTACGACGGCCCAGACTAAAAACAGCCGGTTTATTTTCGATGCCGTAAGCGGGCAGGCAACGGTCTACCTGGATGGTGCCGAACTGGGCGGGCACTACGGCAGTTATACGCGGTTTCAGTTTGACGTGCCGTGTCTGAAGCCAGGCGAGCATACACTTGTCGTAAGGGTTGACAATACCCTCAACGACAAAGATACGATGCCGCTGAAATTCGTCGACTGGTATGTTTATGGAGGTATCTACAGACCTGTAACACTCGAACAGTTTGATGATGTCTCCATCGACAGAATTCATATTACAACAGAGTGGCGTAAGCTGAACGTCCATAAGGTAACTGTGAAAACAACTGTGAAGAACTGGACTCAATCCCCCTATTCTGATGAATTTGAGCTTTACATAGATTCCCAAAAAGCTTTGCAAAAACAGGCAACAATACCGGCATACTCGACACAAGAGGTCGTCTTTGAGCTCGAGAATTTCAAACCCCAACTTTGGGATACCGAATCGACTAAGCTGTACTCTTTTCAGGTCAAATGCCGCAGTGACGACCTTATAGAGCGGACAGGATTCAGGAAAATCGAGGCAAGCGGCAGGAAGATTCTGTTAAACGGCAGGGAGATCTTCATAAAAGGCATTAATCGCCACAATGACAATCCTGAACTCGGCTATGCCATAAACGGCCCGCTTATTCAGCGGGATATGCAGATTCTCAAAGACCTCGGCGTCAACGCCATAAGAGGCAGTCACTACCCAAACGACCCGCTCGTTCTCGATTATTGTGACCAGATGGGTTTTTTGTTCTGGGAAGAAATACCGTTCTGGAATCATCCCGCAGAGTCGCTGGCAAGTCCTGTGCTGGAGACCCGTGCGAGACTTGCAATGCGTGAAATGATAGAGAGGGATTTCAATCATCCATCGATAATCTTCTGGAGCATTCAGAATGAGTCGAAGTCAAGCTCACAAGAGGGTCTTATGCTTTTCTCGAAATTAGCCTCTGACATTCGCATGATGGACAAATCGCGGCTGGTGACATTTGCCTCCGCATGCGGCAAGAACGACATCTGTTTCAATCTCGTTGACGTTGTCTGCTGGAACACGTATCCGGGCTGGTACGATGACGATGAGCCGCTGGACACTCTGGATACGAGATTTACCCAGATACTGCTGAGCAATCGCCAGTGGCTTGATGAGCAGGGACAGGATAAGCCTTACATTATCTCGGAGTTCGGCGCAAGTGCTTTGCTTGGAGTCACGACATTCGACGAAGGAAGGAGATGGACAGAGAATTATCAGCAGAAGCTTTTGACGAAGGCCATTAAGGCGCTGGTCGAAAGCAAAACGGTGCAGGGATTTTTTATATGGCAGTTCTGTGACGGGCGGACCGCTTTGAATCGCAAGGTTTCCATAGGCAGGCCGCGAACATTCAATAACAAGGGACTGGTGGATGAGCATAGAAATCCAAAGCTGGCTTACTATTCGGTCCGCGATATGCTTAGGGACATTCCAACTTACACATAAACGTCCGAAGCACACGGGCAAATCGTCGACATAAACGCATAGGCTGTAATTGGATTAATATCATGGCTGTCAACAAGGATCAAAGCCGACACAGGACAAATCTCCAGCTTAACGTATATTGAGCGATAAGGAGCTATTCGGTGTTCGACAGAGAGGATTTCACCGATGTTGAGGTAAAGGCTGTAACGAAAGGTCCCTTGTTTCACTGGTTTGGTTATTACGACAAGCAGCAGTTTGACCATTCTGGCAGGTTCCTCCTCGGTATGGAAGCCGATTTTGAGCATCGACCGCCTGAGCCGGCCGATATAATAAGAATCGGTATGGTGGACCTGCAAGACAATAACCGCTGGATAGAGCTTGATAAAAGCGGCGCATGGTGCTGGCAGGCAGGATGCATGCTGCAGTGGAGGCCTGGCTCGCAGAGCGAAATAATATGGAATGACAGGGTAGATAACCAATTTGTCAGCCATATCCTTGATATCAACTCAGGAAAAAAGAGGACACTGCCATTTCCTTTTTTCACTATTCACCCTGAAGGCAGAACTGCATTAGGTCTGGATTTTGACCGTCTTAATGATATGAGGCCCGGCTACGGATATGCAGGCATACAGGACAGAAACATAGGCTTAGCCGCGCCCGAAGATGCCGGCATATATCTGCTGGACCTCGAAGCGGGAAAATCCAGACTGTTCATTTCAATTGCAAGTGCAGCCAGAATACCTCATCCTTCGAGAGATTTGACCGGCTGCAAACATTATTTCCACTGCCTGCTGTTCAATTCCAGCGGGAGCCGCTTCGTATTTCTGCATCGCTGGCTTCCGGATATGGGAAGGGGCTGGCCTTTTAAAACACGCATGATTAGTTCAGATATCCAAAGCGGCAAGCTGACGGTACTTGTCCCGTGGGGATGCGGTCATTTCAATTGGCGGGACAACGAACAACTTATAGTCCAGGAAAAGGGATTTTTCCTGTATGCCGATAAAATTGGACAGGTAGGCGAAGTCGGACGAGGAGTCTTGCCCCTTTCGGGAGGGCACGTTTCATATCTGCCCGGTCAAGAATGGCTTGTTGGAGATACCTATCCTGACGAAAAGGGGAACCAGCACTTATATCTGTACAATATACCCAATGGTGATATCATCTACCTTGGCAGGTTTTATTCGCCACAGGAATATTCAGTTGCGCCTCAGAATGGTGATGCCCAGTGGCGATGTGACCTCCACCCCAGAATAAGCAGGGATGGCTCGTTGGTCAGCATAGATTCACCGCACGGGGGAAATGGAAGACAAATCTATGTCATTGATATCAGCGAAATCATTAATCGTTTCAGGTCTTAGGTTATTTTTGCGGTTTAATTAAGTGAAGGCTAAAAAAGTAATATCGTATTTTGCACTTCTTTTTACGGCTGCCGTAATGTTTCTTCTTCTGATTGTTTTCTTCGGCTGGCTGGTCAGACCAGACCTTACTCAGCCGCCCGCTGAATACGACAGAAACCAGCTCGATTATGTAACGGCGTTACGCAACATTGACATCGATACCAACAATCCGCCGGTGTTATACCGCCAGGTCGATTACTCGCAGGGCACAGCCGGTCCGTGGTATCCAAGGGGACAGGCCCCGATACTCGACCAACTCGTCAAAGAGGGCAAGCTGCCGTCTGTAGACCAGCGCACGGGTACAGAACCTGCAGTTGTCGAGGGCATTGATGGTATCGGTAAATATGGCGGAACATGGTATCGTATCACCACTCAGAACGTTCTCCCGGACGAGATAGTATCCAGACTGTCATATGTCGCCCTTGTAAGATGGTCGCCATACGGATACCCGATTGTACCGCATGTTGCGAAAAGTTTTCAGGTATCAGACGATAATCGTGAATTCGTCTTTCATCTCAGACGCGGCATGCGATGGTCCGACGGATATCCATTCACTGCTGATGACATAATGTTCTGGTGGGAGCATATTGCCAAAGACAGTAACGTAATGGCCGATGTTCCGGCCATTATGAAAGTTAGGGGCAAGGCCGGAAATATAGAAAAGCTCGATGATTACACTATTAGAATTACGTTTCCTTACTCTAATGGCATTTTTCTTGCAAGGGCCGCCTCGGACGGTATGAGCGGTCAGGGCGAAATGTACGCAAATATGCTCAGTTATCCGCAGCACTATCTTCGCAAATTTCACCCAACAGTGGGTGATAAACAGCTCATTGAAAGAATGCTCAAGGAGACCAAATTCAAAAGTCCCATGACATTTTTTCGTAATATTCTTTATGACGTTCAGGGTTACCCGGATTACCCGCGACTGTGGCCCTGGGTATACCGCAAATATCAGTCAAGCCCTCCTTACTGTCTGGTGCGCAATCCATATTACTGGATGGTCGATACAAATGGTAACCAACTGCCCTACATCGACAGTATGGTCTTTACGCACAGAAGCCAGGAAATGGTTCCTATTGCAGCCGCCAACGGCGAAGTAAGTATGCAGTTTCGGTTCATCCCGTTCGGAGAATATACCCATTTGATGAGCCAGCGCAAGAGCAACAACTATGAAGTTTACCACTGGTACCCGGGCGACAGAAGTGAGTTTCTGATTGCCTGCAACCTTAATTACCGAGTGGATGCCGAAGATATCGCAAGCCAGAATAAGCACGACCTTTTGAATGACAGAAGATTCAGACAGGCATTGTCTCTGGCCATAAATCGCAGAGCAATTATCAAGGCGGAATACGGCGGATTGGCCGAACCTGCACAGTGTGCGCCGGGCCCCGCCTCGTATTTCTATGAACCTGTACTATATAACAGTTACACAAATTATAACCCGCAGGAAGCCGGCCGGCTGCTCGATGAAATCGGCTTAGTCCGCAGAGACTACGAAGGGTACCGCACTTTCAGCGATGGTTCGAAAATGACATTCTACCTCAACGTAGCAAGCAGCGTCGGCAGCGCTGGTATTGTGCAGCTTGTCGTGGATGACTGGGCAAAAGTGGGACTGCGGGTCATTCCGAAAATTAAGGAGCGTCGTCTTTTCTATGTTGAAAATATGTCGCTGCAGCTTGACCTCACGGTATGGATCGGCAACGGCGAGTTTATTCCCGTCGTGTCGCCCCGTTATTTTGTTCCCACTGAAAATGCATGCAATTTCGCCGTCGGCTACGCCCGATGGTTCTTTAAAGGCGGCCTTTACGGGGACCCCAGGGCGCAGACTTTTGGATGCATTGCGCCCCCGCCCGACAGCGACATTCTTAAGGTAATGCAGCTATACAACGAACTCTGTGCGTTCAGCGAACCGACCCAGCAGAAGGAAGTGCTTGACCGTATTCTGAAGATTAATGCGGAAAATCTGTGGACGATTAATGTCTCCACTCCGCCGCCTGTTCTGGTTATTGTAAAGAACGGATTTAAAAACGTTCCCTTAAAAGCCGTCTCCTGCTGGGAGTTCAAGTCGCCGGGAAATGCAGGAATCGAGACTTATTATTTTGACAATCCTTACAGCCACCCTAGCGCGGTGGAAGAAGCCAAAGACTCAATCCTGAATATCAAGATGCCGCCGAGTTCGACAGCAACCGGCCAAACAAACGGGGCTTCGCTATCATCCGGCAGATTTGTAAGGGCATTTGTCAAATATATTATTTTATGTATTATGGCGCTTTTTCTGGTCATGGCTGCAGTTAAACATCCTTTTGTGGCAAGGCGTCTGGTCATACTCATTCCAACTCTGCTTGTGATTTCAGTGGTGATATTTCTGATAATCCAGGCGCCACCCGGTGACTATCTAACATCGCGCATAATGATGCTCCAAGAACTTGGTGATGCTGCAACCCAGCAGGAGGCTAAAGACCTCAAAGAGATATTCTGGCTCGATAAGCCAGTTTACGTTCAATACGCAAGATGGCTCGGTCTTTACTGGTTTACCACCTTTGATGATAAAGACAAAGGCCTGCTGCAGGGCGATCTCGGCAAGAGCATGGACAGAGGCAGGCCCGTTAATGACATGGTCGGCGACAGGATAGTTTTGACTGTCTTGATTGCATTAGGCACTATATTGCTCACCTGGGCAATCGCGCTGCCCATAGGAATATATTCTGCAGTCAGACAGTACTCGCTCGGCGATTATCTTTTCACTTTTATAGGTTTCATAGGTATGTGCATTCCATCTTTCCTTCTGGCGCTTATTGGAATGTACGTAGGCAAGGTTATTTTTGGAGTGTCTGTATCGGGATTGTTTAGCAGCGAATACGGTGCGCAACCCCAGTGGGACTGGGCAAAGGTCGCTGATCTGCTCAAGCACATCTGGCTGCCCATAGTAGTTCTCACAGTAGGCGGCACCGCGGGAATGATAAGAGTTATGCGGGGCAATCTGCTTGACGAGCTTCGCAAACCTTATGTTATGACTGCAAAAGCGAAGGGCCTTAGGCCCGTCAGAGTTCTGTTCAAGTACCCGGTGCGCCTTGCTCTTAATCCTTTTGTGTCAGGTATTGGAACACTTTTCCCGCAGTTAATTTCCGGGGGCGCAATTGTTGCGATAGTGCTAAGCCTCCCTACCGTAGGCCCGCTGATGCTCAATGCTCTTATGATGGAAGATATGTATCTGGCCGGTTCAATGCTTATGGTCCTTAGTCTTATGGGAGTCTTCGGTACTCTGGTAAGCGACCTTCTGCTGTTATGGCTTGACCCGAGGATAAGGTTCAGAGGCGGCTCAAAATAGCCGAAACCTACAATGCAGGAAGCAACAGAGAAACATATTGAAACAAAGTCGCAGTGGCAGCTCATTGTGGCCAGATTTATCAGGCACCGACCAGCTGTTGCGGCTTTTTTCCTTCTGCAGGTTATGTACATCGTAGCAATCTTTGCCGAGTTCTTTGCGCCTTATAATCCCCACTGGCATAATCTTGATTATGCTCACTGTCCGCCACAGGTCCCGCGAATCAGCTTCTCGCATGGATTGTACGTATACCCTGTGAAACAGCATATAGATCCCATAACACTTCAGAAGACCTACACCGAAGACAGGACAACCACGACAGAGATATCGTTTTTTGTCAAGGGACAACCATATAAGCTGCTTGGGATTTTCCCGCTGTCAAGCCACTTCTTGGGCGTTAAAAATGCGACCACCAGTCCGGATAATCGCGAGCTGGCCAGCGACGTATCGCCTTTTTTTATGCTTGGAGCAGATAAGTACGGCAGAGATATCCTGAGTCGACTGATTTACGGCGCCAGAATCTCGTTGTCAGTCGGCCTCGTCGCAATAGTGGTAACCTTTGTTCTTGGTCTAACGGTCGGCGGCATTTCCGGGTATGTCGGCGGAGCGGTTGACACATCTATTCAGCGATTCATTGAGATTATCGACTCCATACCCAAGCTTCCGCTGTGGCTTGCAATAGGCGCGGTCCTCCCGAGTGATTGGTCACCGCTAATAATATATTTTGCGATAACCCTGGTCCTCGGCTTTCTGGACTGGACCCGGCTGGCAAGAGTTGTCCGAGGCAAGCTGCTTTCTCTTCGAGAAGAGGATTATGCTCTTGGCGCCTATCTGCTTGGGGCCGGCCATACGAGAATAATCTTCAGGCATTTGCTGCCCGGTTTTACGAGCCATATCATCGTCGCGCTTACCCTGACTGTGCCGTGGATGGTTCTCGGCGAGACCACACTGAGTTTCCTGGGGCTCGGACTCAGGCCCCCCGTGATTAGCTGGGGAGTTATGCTGCAGGATTGCATGAATATGACCACAGTAGCCAATTATCCATGGCTGCTGATGCCAGTAGTCTTCATAGTAATAATGGTTCTGTGTTTCAATTTTCTCGGAGATGGTATTCGTGACGCGGCGGACCCTTATTCCGGCAGATGAAACCGCGGCACGAGCAGGTTTGAGAGTTTGGATGAAACAGTGCTATGAATGATAAAAGCGACGATTACGTTCTCCAGATTGAGGATCTTCATGTGCATTACCACGCTGACCAGGAATTGGTGCGGGCGGTTAACGGAGTAAATCTGTCTGTGCGAAGAGGGACAACAGTGGCGTTGGTTGGTGAAAGCGGCTGTGGAAAAACTGTGACAGCTTATTCGTTGCTGAAACTTATTGAAAAGCCCGGTGAGATTGTAAAAGGCAGGATAATGCTGTTCCCACGAACGGGCGGCCCTGTTGATATTTTGACGCTGACCGAAAAATCGCAGGCTTTGTACAGGCTTCGTGGCGGCCTTGCAAGTATCGTCTTTCAGGAACCAATGACCGCACTTAGTCCTGTTCATTCTATCGGCAACCAGATATGTGAGGCCGTACGGGTACATAAGCGGGTGAGCAGAAAAGCGGCTGAAGAAATGGCAATCGATATGCTCGGCCGAGTCGGTATTCCCGATCCTGCAGCAAGACTGAAGCGGTATCCCCACGAAATAAGCGGTGGAATGCGTCAGCGGGTTGTTATCGCAATGGCTCTAGTCTGCAGACCGGAACTTCTGATTGCCGACGAACCCACCACAGCCCTCGATGTCACGATTCAGGCGGAAATAATGAACCTCATCAAGAACCTGCGGCAGCAACTGGATATATCCGTGCTCCTTATTACCCATGACCTGGCTGTTGTGGCACAGAATGCCGACGAGGTGGCTGTGATGTATCTGGGAAGTATTGTTGAACACGCCCTAGTCCGCGATATCATCAGGGGTCCTCGCCATCCCTATACGAAAGCCCTGCTGAAATCGCTGCCTGGTTTGAGCAGAAAAGGCCAGCGTCTTGCCTCCATCAGAGGTTCCGTGCCATCTGCTGCCCGGATTCCACCCGGCTGTCCTTTTCATACAAGGTGTGATTACACACGTGATGGAATGTGCAATATTGGTAAACCGCCTGAATTGCGCGATATATCGCCGGGCCACAAAGTTGCCTGCGTCAGAGCAGAAGAAATAGGAATATTATGACCGAAATGCTGCCACTTCTCAGTGTGAAAGGGTTGTGCAAACATTTTCCTGTATACAGCAGGGGATTGCTGAATCGTGTAATCGGCAGTGTGAAATCTGTTGACAATATCAGCTTTGACGTGTTTACAGGCGAAACTCTGGGGCTTGTTGGAGAAAGCGGCTGCGGCAAGACAACCGCCGCAAGGACAATCTTACGTGCGCTGAAGCCAACAAGCGGCAGCATCCTCTTTCATGATAAAGGCAGGATGGTTGACTTGGCCCCCATGGATGAAAAACATCTCAGGTCGTTCAGAAGAAAGATGCAGATGATTTTTCAGGACCCGTTTTCTTCTCTGAATCCCCGAATGACCGTTGGAAGCACGATTGCCGAAGCGCTCCTTATAAACAAGATAGTACCGAGAAGCGAAATGAAGGACCGGGTTGCTGAGATGCTCACAATGGTCGGTCTGAAACCTGACGATGCTGTAAGGTATCCTCATGCTTTCAGCGGCGGCCAAAGGCAGAGAATCGGCATCGCCCGCACTTTGATACTCAAACCTTCGTTTGTGATATGCGATGAACCAGTTTCAGCTCTGGATGTGTCCGTGCAGGCACAGATAATCAACCTGCTGGAAGATTTGCAGCAGCGGTTTAAACTGACATATATTTTCGTTGCACACGATCTCAACGTTGTTAGGCATATATCGAACCGCGTGGCCGTTATGTATGCGGGGCAAATTGTGGAACTCGGCGAGACAGAGCAGGTCTTCAATAGCCCCAGACACCCCTATACGCGTACTTTAATTGAGGCCATGCCGTATCCCGACCCCGACAGAAAGCCTGTTTACAGACATCTTGGCGAGGTGGCCGACCCGGCAAATCTTCCGAAAGGATGCAGTTTTCATCCGAGATGTCCCAAGTGTTCCGGGCTATGCAGAGAGCGGCAGCCTTGTCTGACTGATCATGGGAGTGACTATTATGTGGCCTGCCATCTTCCGTATGGATAGTCGTATATGTATTCCATATGTAGTTTGTTATAGATTCATATACTTAAACCATCAAGGTCTTTGCCGCCGAAAGAAGCGGCTGATTTTGAAAGGCAAATATGATGGTTGTATTGGTTAGATATGGGATCCGGTCAAACAGGACAAGTCGTGGCGGTTGCACGAATATTTTCGCAATAATTGCTGTGCAACTCCTTGTCATATCATCTTCAGTGCACGGAAAGCCGCAAACAGGGACCGCGGTGGAAGCAGGCCGACCCGAAAACACATTTATCTTCCGCGGATTGATGTGCGAACGCTCTGATACGAATTACATTAACAAAATTCTACACCTGTGCAAAACCCGGTATGTTAACATAAGTCACTTGCTGATTCACTGTAGCGACATAGGCTTAACTGTTGAACAACTGTCTAGCACTGGACAGGACGATGAACATGTGCGAAACCTTCGCCGGATTTGCGAAATGGCCCACGCTGACGGAATAAAAGTTGAGCTTGTGACATATGAATCAGTAAGGCCTTCCCAAGCTGATTCGGCGATTAACAGCATCACCGGCTGGAAGGAACGTAATAAGCACATAAGACAAGCTTATGAAAAGGTCTTCCGGCTTATGCCTGAGCTTGATGGCGTGGTCATAACGCTGGATGTCGGCCAGTATGTTGATATCACAGCTAACGGTTCAACTGTTAAGCGAGAAGACCCTGTGATAGACATCGTTAGGATTATCGCTGAGGTGGGTGGTAATTATAAGAAAGATACTATCTTCAAGACGGCTTCACGGACAAGACAACATACTGCAAATCTTAGAGAATCGCTGCAGACCGTGGCTGCGAACAACAAACGCCTTTGCAACAATATGGTACTTATGGCAAGGGCGGAGCCAACCAACACCGTCTGTGAGAATGAGACCGATTATGTCGCAGGGTTGCGTTGGATTATGGAGTTGGACGTAAGCAATAAGTTGGGCACGCGAAGCGGTTTGCTCTGCGATTATACTGATTTCATATATATGGCTATGTCACTGGCTCGCCGCGACGGCGCCATCGGCGTCGCGGCCAATCTTGGTGGGTTGGAGTGTACCGATACTGTCAATGCCATAAATATCCATGCTTACAACCGCTTCCTCGGCGCAGCGCCGGCGTCAGTCGGACAACTGCGACGAGAGTGGCTGGGACAAAGATATAAGAAAGAAGCTGCTGATTATCTGGCCAGTGCCCTTGCACGTACAACCGCCATAAATAATTGTATCTTTGATTCGCCGAGCAGCACGGACTACAGCCAGCGCAACAACTACGCGCAAAGTGATGCGGCTAAATCTGTTAACGAAGCGTGCATAAAGAACTGGCCTGCTGTCTGTCAAACCGACGACTCTGAGCCATTTGACCAGGTACTGGCCAGATTGGCCAGCATTAAAGAATTAGGCAGACGGTTGAATGATCAGGCAATTTGTGACCTCCTCCAGACAAAACCAGTTCTCAATGCGGAAGATTTCAATGATTTGTTGCGATACTTCAAGTATAACGAGCTTTGTCTTGAGGTATGCGACAAACGGAGTCTGGTTTCATATCTGACTTCACGATATCTCAGAAGCCCGCCAGAATGTAATGATGTCAACATTCCTAATATGAAGTTGATACTGCGATACAGGATACTGGCTAATATTTCCAAATTATACCTGGATGCCGACAGGATTGAGAAAGGGACTGCGCTAGATTTTGTCTGCCTTCGACCGGATGACATACGGGAATTCTGCCGAAGGATACTCGAACACACACAACTGACAAATATGTATCAGGGGCGGCGACTCCGTTTTAACTGTGATTCGATAGAAGCGTCTGTTAACTGGCAGAAAGCGACTCGCCGGCAGCTGTCAGAGTTACTCCTCATATCCGACCTTGAAAAGCTCAGGCCGATGCCTCTGAATGAAAAGGAATTATCGTCTCAGGATATGGGGAGTTTCACACTCCGCGAAGTGGAAATCGACGCAACGCCGACTCGGCGGACTACTGTACTGGTGGGGATGCCCAAGACAAACCGGGATAGTTACCCCGCCGTTGTATGTCTGGTGGGACATGGAAGCAACAAGGCATCGTCTTACGATTTATCGCCACAATCTGTCATGAGGGGATTCGGCCACAGACTTTCATCTGCAGGTATAATTACGGTTTCTCACGGTATTAGTCATTCAGTATATGAAAAAGACCGCCTTTTGATGGGAGAGCGGGTATGGGATGCAATGCGATCAATTGACTACCTGTACTCCCTGCCAGAAGTCGACAAGACCAGAATAGGTTGCGCAGGTTTGTCCATCGGCGGCGAAATGGCGATGTGGCTGGCGGCAATGGATCAGAGGTGCTCGGCCTGTGTATCCTGCGGTTTCCTGACTTTTATGGACCAGATGGAGCAAAAGCACTGCAAATGCTGGCAGGTTCCGGGTATGAGAGACCTCGTTGACTGGCCTGATCTTTATTGCCTTATCGCACCACGTTACCTTCAATGTCAGAACGGGCTTGCAGAGCCGGTTTCCCAGTTTCATGTTCCGGTTGCCCGTGCAGCAATGGAAGAAATTAAACCAATCTATGAAGTATTCGGTCGTCCACAAAATGTCGAGTTGTACATACATGACGGGGGACACGTGATTGATATGCCAGCGTTGATTCGGTTCTTCGAGAATGTGTGGAAAATAAGTATTGTTGAGGCCAATTACAGATGAAAGCCTCTGCGCACATATACTCGGTACAACATAGGCTAACTCAGTTAAGGAGAATGCTTTGAAAGAACCTGATACAAATCAAGCGCTACAATGGCAGGCAGCGATGCAAGACCCGTTTCGTGATGAACTGCTCGCTGTGAAAAATGACTTTCCACAGC
Source organism: Phycisphaerae bacterium (assembly GCA_041308485.1). Taxonomy (GTDB): domain Bacteria; phylum Planctomycetota; class Phycisphaerae; order Sedimentisphaerales; family Anaerobacaceae; genus Fen-1362. Next base: position 13,454 of record JBFZBL010000101.1, read on the forward strand.
GAGTTCAACAGTGTGCTGAACCTGTTCGCGATGAACCGGCCTTTGATCCTTGCCTGATTGCCGAAAAGGCCAAACAAGTTCCGCTGCCTGCAAATGCCGTCTTCCCAAAGCCAACGCTCGAGCATGTTGTGCGGATAGGCCTGGCACACATTGATGCCACGTTCGAAGGCAATCATCCGAAGTATGGCAAAGGTATTTACTCTCACACCTGCCATGACAGTTTTCCCCCCGTTATCATATCCGTCGTAGATGCGCTAACACTATGGGGAATGACGACTCGTGCCGAAGAGCTTTTTGAATACTGGCTGAATACTTTTGTCCGCCAGGATGGCACGGTCAACTATCGAGGAACGTCTCTGAGTGAATTTGGCATGCTTTTGACATCGGCACTACGTATTATGACACGAGGCGGACATGTCGAGTGGCTCAAGAACAACTCTGGCAAGCTCAGCCTCCTGGCAGGATATCTGCTTGAAGTCCACCGAACAACTGGCAAAGACCAGCTTCTTTTCGGTGTGCCGGAAGATGACGAGAAGCAGTCGCCTGCCAGCTACTTCCACAACAATGCCTGGGTCATTCGCGGATTTAAGGACTGGTCGTTTATTCTGGACCGGTACATGGACCGCAAAGAGGAGGCTAAGCAATTTCAGCAAGACGCTAACCAACTTCAAACCCTGCTCGCTCAGGTGATAAATGATACCTGGCCCACTGATCCCTCTGACTGGTGGCTGCGGCCGACGACAGAAAAAGTCGCTCATGAACCTGACGGCCGGCCAGAGCGCATCATTTCTACGCGGCTTGGCAGCTACACTAACTACAGATATTGGCCTGAGCTGATGTCTAGCAATGTACTGCCGAAAAAGCTGATGATACGAATCGTAAAAGCCCGTCTCAGCGGTGGCGGGCAATTCTGCGGAACAACGCGTTTCGAGGACCATCTCGATGACTGGCCGCTCGCTGAATGGCTGGAAGGACTCTGGAATCTCGGTCTTTATGACGATTTCCTGCTTTGCCTATGGGGACATATCTTCTTCCATCAGGCCCAGGGGCATCTGACCGCGTACGAACAAGTGACATTTCCGCCCGGCAGGCAGTACAAAGAGGCCGCTTATTGTCTGCCTTGCCAGTTGGTCGCTGTTCGTGCGGCACGTCATCTTGTGCAATAAATCCTTGCCGGTCAGGCTCGACTCCAGATATTTGTGAGTTCGGCAGGATGTAGCGCATTTGGTTTCATATAAGGTACTGTTATTGACTCGGAGAAACTGCGGCTAAGCGTCATCACGTTAAGCACAAAGTGTTTTATTGTACATCGACCAACTGCAAATGCCAGCAGGCCCATCGTTTCATTTAATCATTTAGGCTATTACCACATTCCTGCCGGAGAGAGCCGATTTCTTTTCCGCCTCGATAAGTTTCACCGAATCGCACGATTGCATAGGGCTCAGTATCTTCGGCACTGGTTTGCCAGCTATCGCCTTTATAAAATGCAATATTTCCAGGGAATACCCATCGCCCGCCTCTAACTTGGGCGTTATCACTTTACCTTTGAGCGGGCAGATTTTGAAGGCAGGGCTTTGTGTGCAGTTATAAACGATAGTAGCCTTTTCGAGTACAATATTAAAACTCATTTCAAAACCGAATGTGGGTGCCATAATCCAGCCGCCCTCAGCAGACACCACCTTGCCGTCATATATATAATTAGTCACGATGTGGTCAATATCTTTGCTTGGACCTTTTACGCCCCTGCTGAAAACTTCCTTAGGCATCCCAAATACATACTGAACATAATCGGTATCATGAATATGGAGGTCGAGCATAGCACCTCCGTTGCGTTTTCCATCCAGCAGCCAGTTATCCCAGCTCCACGTCGGCGTAAGACTCAGCCGCCTGAACATCGCCCCAAGCACCTTGCCGTATTGGTGCGAATCAATAATTTTTTTCGTCGCAGCGTACTCAGGCCAAAAACGGATACAATGGCCGATTTGTAGCAGCTTGCGACTCTTCCGGGCAGCATCCATCATCTGTCGGCATTCCTTGACATTCATCGCCATCGGTTTTTCGCAGAGAACGTTCAGACCGGCCCTAATCGCCTGGACGGTAATTTTTGCGTGAAGATATGTCGGAAGTGTAATTGAAACAGCATCAAGGTTTGCTTCTTTGAGCATCTTACCGAAATTTGTGTAAATACTGATACCGGTAAAATCCAGAGGCTTTTCAGCGCCGCCGATATTGCCTGCTATGCTGCTGGTCTCCTGAAACTTTTTTTCATCGATATCACAGATGGCGGTTATTTTGACATTCTTGAGGGCTTTGTAGCACCGAAAGTGCATCTTGCCCATAAAACCTAATCCAACAATACCCACCTTAATCATGGTTTGTGCCCTTATTTAAAAATTTTCTTCATTGCTTTTGCAGTTTTTTCAGGCAGACCCGGCACGTATGGTATCATTTCGGCGGTAACATAGCCCTTGTAGCCGATGGCCGCAAGAGCCTTTTTAACGGCCGCAAAATCCACATCACCCTCGAGCAAATTCACAAATCCTGCAACCGTACCGACCGACTTTTTAAAATCCTTTATATGCACACGCTTAATCCGCCTGCCAAGTATCTTTATCCACTGCTCAGGATACCCTGTCAGGACCACATTGCCCACATCAAAATACGATCCCACTCGTTTCGATTTAAAACTATCGATGAAACTTCGCATCTCAAGCGGACTTAGTAAAAATTTGTTCCACACATTCTCAATACCAATAGTCACGCCGAACTTCTCAGCCGTATTTACTAGCTTTGCGACTGCTTCCGTCGCTCGTTTGTAGCAAACATCGTAAGGTATGACCTCAGCATCCGGCAAAAAGAATACATCTACTGCGCCCGGCACAAACAGATATGCATCCGTACCAAGCCACTTTGTTACTTGCAGTGATTTTTTAGTAAAATCAATAATCTGTTTGCGAACTTTCACATCGTTGGCTGTCGGTGAAGTGCCCCAGCTTTCACCGCTGGCTACGCTTGATATATCGATGCCGACTTTTTTCGCCTCGGCCTCAATCATACGACACTCTTCGTTGGTGGTCTTGTCGGTCAAAACACCCTGACGCGCGATACACAGTTCTATGGCGTCAAATCCGAGCTTTTTAGCCTCTTTCATAGCCTCGACAATAGACAGTTTGCCTTCAAGGCCGCCCTCAAACATCCAGTAACTTGCGCCAATCTTCATATATGTCTCCATATAGAAATTAAACTTCCTTACTAATATCATAGACAATTTAACATTGACAGCAACAGCAAAAAATCGCCCAACCATATAAAGCAGAGCAGATGTAATTATCAAAAATTCCATCACTTTTTTGTTGTTTAACGGGGAGCATTACAAACCTCATATACAAAAGAGCAATCGTGTAAAATGATAAACAAGCCCCTTATCGTTTTAATAAGGCAACAAAATATTAGTCGCCCACGGCCATCGCTTTCCTACAAGGCTCATTTTCATTAAAACATGAGAATGAAAAACCAGATGAATTTTGCATTGTAATTGACGCTGCAAGGCGTATCGCAAATAGCGTGAGGCATCATTGCCCATTAAGGTGAAAACAACGGGGCCCATACTGGAAGAGTCAGTACAGGCCCCGAACTAATGCGAAATCATCGCCTAATCAGCAGCTATTAACTCAGCTTATTACGGCCACAGTGCCGTCTGAAGCCACTTATTCGCCAAGACAGCATAGTCCTTGAAATTAATAGCGTTATCCTTATACAAGTCGATGTTAGGATTGGCCGGTAACAACAGCCAGTTGTTTGTCAGTATATCAAGGTCGTCGTAGTCAACAAAGCAGTCGCCGGTAAAATCGGGTGTCAGGCCGGGCATGCATCTGGGCGGGTACAGCCTGATGTCGTCAAAGTACAGCGTTCCTGTACTATTTGGGGTAGCAGATCCGACACCGAGAGTTATCTTCTTTATCTTTTCCAGGTTCAGGTTGGGATTAACGACTTTGATGCGATGTTAATGAACAATTCTCGAATAGAAGTTATCTTTTTGAAGCAATTCCGAGGGACTTCCTTGTTCAGTTATGCGGCCGTTTTTGAGAATGACAATACGGTCGACATTTTTTATTGTCGAAACCCTGTGAGCAACAACGAACGTTGTCCGGTTTTTCATAATCCTGTCGAGGGCAATTCTTACCCTTTCTTCCGATTCGATATCGAGCGAGCTTGTGGCTTCATCGAGGATGATAACTTTGGGGTCTCTGATGATTACCCTTGCAATCGCCAGCCGCTGCATCTGGCCGCCTGAGAGCTTCAGGCCATTTGCACCAATATTGGTATAAATACCATCAGGTAATGTCTCGACGAAATCCCACGCATCCGCGGCCTTAAGAGCGTCCATTACCTCCTGCGGAGGGGTATCTTTATCGCCGTAAGAAACATTTTCATAAATGCTGGCGGAAAAGAAAATGCTATCCTGCGTTACAACTCCCACGAATTTGCGATATGTCCTGAGGTCCATTTCCATAATATCTCTGCCGTCGATGAACAGTCGGCCAGAGTTGGGCCTGATAAATCCCAGCGCAAGAGAAAGAATGGTAGATTTACCGGAGCCGCTGGGGCCAACGAAAGCAACTGACTGCCCCGGCTCAACTATGAGATTAAAATCTTTCAACGCGTGCTGGTTAGTGCCGGGATATCGATAATTGACATTCATAAATTCGAATCTGCCGCTGATTTTGTCGAATGGCTTTTTCCCACTATTCACTTCGAGGTCGGGTGATTCAAGCACTTCATAAATAGAATCTATCGATTCTCCGGCCTGGCTAAGCTGCGGCAGAGTCCCTATGACTACAAGTGTCTGTCCCGTCAGGACAAGGAACATCGAATTAAAAAGCACAATATCACCGACGCTGATGTATCCATTCATACAGGCAAATACAGAGCCTGCGATAAAAGTTATATGAATTATTGACATTATTACCCATGCTGACGAGTTAAAGATGGCGCTGAGGGTATCGAAATATAAGCCCCTTTTAAAAACTGTGGAAATTTTCGAATCTATCTGGCTTACTTCGAATTCCTCCAGACCATGAGCACGTGTCATCGGAATCATATTCAGCATATCGTTCATTGACGAGCTCATCGTCTCGATGGCGTGACGGTAACTCTTCGCGCTTTTATTGATTTTTTGCGAAAATATGTTTCTGATTATCACCGCTATGGGAACGACAATAATGAAAAACAATAACGCAATGGGTTTGCGAAAACCTATTGCGATAACTGCTATCGTAACTTGGCAGAGAAAGCCGAATATCTGCTCGGCAAGCAAACGAGGCGTTTGCTCTACAATTTCAATATCTCTTATCACTTTGGTATGAAGTTTGCCTATGTTTGATTTGTTATGGTAGAGCAGCGACAACCTCTGAAGCTGCCTGCACAGGTCGGTTCTCAGTCGAAGGCTTATGCCCCTCATAACGGAGCTTAGCATTCTCGAATAAAGAATATGGGTAGGAATATTCTGCAAGGTCAGTAAAACGATGAAAATAAAATAATATAGAAGCTTGCTTGCTTTTTTAGGGTCGTTTCCGGCCGCAAGGTCTATCATAGCAGCGGTAATTATTGGAAGAAGCCACGCCGGCGAGGCCTTTATCAGAAAAACAATAAATATGGCTATAAGCTTTCGCCATCGCTCGGCAAGCAGAATTTTATAGCTTTGCAGTAAACTTCTTTTGGATCGGGACTGCATAACGGCTCTTAGATAGTTTACTAAATCCTCGTGTGAGGTGTTTGTTCCATAAGTATATGCTTCACGATATCAGATACTGAATTTTCCATAACGATAAGTATAATACAAAGGGTCAAACAGTTAAAGATGCAAAGAAGGAAGGAAAAAACCGTGATTTATCAATTGAAATGCTATTCAGCCAAGGGTATGTACTGGGCGATGTTTAGTGGCACAGATTAAGGGATTCAGAAAAGAGCAGTTTATAGACGTTTTCACCCAACTGATTTGAACTGCCCATAAACTAAACATCATCAGGCTGCTTACATACGAACAAAAATATTTAAACCCTTGAAAAGATATTCTGAATATATAATTTGCTACGCCGCCTCAGCCTACAAAAAAAGGGGGCAGACTTAACTGTCTGTCCCCACGTGACTTGCGTTCAATAGCGGGGG
>JBFZBL010000102.1:0-3144 GCA_041308485.1 Phycisphaerae bacterium
TTTGCCTGCTCAACCTTCAGAGTACCTTTTTCAATCTGCTCGGAAAGCAGTTTCTTTAAATCATCATCGAGAACGCCGCCTGACCTGTATGTAACGACAAAGTCCTTCGCGGCTTTTTGCCCCCTGCCGGCCATTCCCTGCTCATTGAACTGGCCGCTGATATCGGTATCACTGAGCACAACTTTCTCAATGTGCCCCTCACGAAGGTGCATCACAAACTCGTCATACCTGAGCGTTTCGACTCGCTGCTGCCACTGCTGGAACACAAACATTATTGTAAATATCAGGACACCCAGCAAAAGCAGGTTCAACGGACTGTTTCGATATGACATGGGACTTTTGCCGGGGAGTCCTTTCCCCTCAAACATGTTTGTGCCGCGTTTTTTGTTTCTATTTTCACTCATTCATGGCCGCTTAAAATCTTTTCGCCGAGCGCCGGCAAACATCTACGATTACCAGCCCGATTCCATCTGTTCCACGATTCGCTCCGCCAGGGCGTTTGCGGCAAGCGTCGAGCCATAAGCGAAACTCTGGCTTTGCCACTCCGAGTAACTGGCGGAAACGCTTACTGTTTTATTGTCAATTAAAAGCTCTCCGGTCCGCAGGTTTTTCCAGCTGACCACGGCCCGCAGCTCGACACTTTTCTCCAATGCCCTGCCTATCTCGCGTTCGGTGGTCAAAACCGACTCTTTGGCCTGCACAATCTGTCCGCTTATTACGGTGTCGGCTTTGTCACGGTTCGTAACTATCTTGTAAGGCGTCTGCGCCTCTATGCGCTTCGCCAGGGCATCAGTAAGCTCAAATTCTATCCCGCGTCTGTAACTCTGGTTGTCAAACATCTCGACGTAAACAGTCGCGACATCCTTCGGGTACAGGGACGTGTCGCTGTAGCCCTCGCACCCGGCAATTGCCAGAAGGCAGAAGACAGAAGACAGAAGACAGAAGATGTTCGCTGTCCTCTGTCCTCCGTCCTCTGTCCTCTGTATTCTTTTCTCTGTCATCTGTCGTCTATTTTTGACTCAGTTTAAGTCTCGCCGTTTCTGCTGCTTTGGAATTCGGCCAGCTATCAACTACCATCTGGTAATACATATTGGCAGGGCCGGGACTGCCGGTCTTGTCGTAATACATCGCTATCCGCAGATTCTTCTCGGCCATTTGCTCGCTAATCCGTGCCAAAATTTCATCTACCCCTATTTTCTTCGCTTCTTCGGGGTATCGCAATTTGAAATTCTCATAATATGTTTTTGCGCTGATTAAGCTGGACCCGTCATATACAGCCCCGCGAAAAGCCGCGTATTTAGTTCTGGCCATTGCGAGCAGCGCGTCTCTGGCTGTTTCGCCTGTGGGCCAGCGCGTCGATATCTCGGACCACTTAAGATACGCCTCGTTCCACTCTTTGCGTTTTTCATAACTCTGCGCGACAGTCAGCAGGGCATTTTTAGCGATATCCGCGGTTCCTGTCCGGTCGCTGATTTTTTCCATTATCTTCACGCCGTCGTCAAAGGCGCTGACTTTGAAAAACAGGATTTTTTTCTTGCGACCTCCAAGAAACTCCGTTGCGATATCAAACTGCCGGTTAAGTGCCGCGTCTTTGAGGCCGCTGGCGGGATAATCATCCAGAAACTTGTCGTATTGCTTCACCGCCCTGGTCAGCTTGCCTTTCGCTAAAAACACCTCGGCCTCAATGAAGGAATCGAAATCCTGACCGGCAATAGCGGGGAAATTAACCTTCAACTGTTTAGCGGCCTTTTGGACCTTGCCCGGCTGACCCGCATCCACAAGTTTCTTTATTTCCGCAACACGCAGGAGGTACTGCTCATCGGTGCTATCCGCCGGTTTTTGCCACTGTCCCTGCTCATCTAATCGCAGGGTTTCCGCGCAAAATCCAACCCGCCCCGCCTGCAGGACCAAACTCGCCGCTATCAAAATCGCCAATATATTAAACTTCCGCATAACTGCTCTCCCGCTTAATAAAATCAGCGTTTTGTAATAATAACTCATCTTCCGGCAATTGGCAATCACGATTCAGACGGATTTATCGTAGTTTGGATAGCGCAAATCTCATTCTTATGCAGTTCATTTAAACCAAATTATGGATGCTGCTGTATATATATTTCCTGGTGCCGTTTTCTGCTGCACGTGATACACTCACAACGCAATTCAGACAGAGTAGCAACTGCATATATGCCGGCGAGAACATATTGAACTATCAATAGAGTGAACCCTTACCTAATGGAGTGACTGGATTATCCTCCCGAGAACGGAGCAGTTGACTACAACGACCTGTCATTATTCACCCAGAGATGGTTATGGGACGTTGAATAGCATATCCGCGTCAAATTCATAACACTATATCTGACAAGCAGTTAGCTCATCTCCCCCTCTCATATTTACCATTCATCCTTGAAACAGCCGCGAATTTGTGGTATCCTGTTAGTGAAAGGCAAAAAGCTGAAAATGAATGTTAAAGTGTGCCTACAATTCAATCAGCACACCCTTTGGGGGATTGTCGTTTTACATACTTTTTAAGTCATATCAAAAACCTGTTTGATTTTTGGAGATTGGGATGATGAAGAAGATAAGATTTTCGGGGGCTATTATCGTTTTTGCACTTTTCTGTTTCGTAACACCTATATATGCCGATACTCCCTGGCTGCATACGGACGCCAATTTAATCAAAGACCCTAACGGCAACGTCGTTGTCCTGAGGGGTGTTGATACAATTGATATTGGCGCCTCCGATGTCTGGTATGGCGGCATGATCAATTTGATTAACCGTGTGACGGATAAAACCAACACCGAAGGCAACTCAGTCGGCTGGTACACGAAAGTCATCCGGCTTGCGATTTACCCTCAAAATGAAAACAGTTTTAGCGGCGGCCCCAAGTATTATGAAACCAATCCAAATGATTATTACACCAATTTTCTCAGACCGATTATTGATCACTGCAAAACCAAAGATATTTACGCAATTATCGACTGGCATTATGTAGGCGACAACACCTACGACAGGATTGCGGAAACAAACGCGTTCTGGTCGTTTATGGCGCCGAAGTTCGCCAGTGACAGTCACGTTATCTTTGAGCTTTTCAACGAGCCGCTTAATACAAGCGAAGGTTCGGAGGCGGCCAACTGGGCAAGGCT
>JBFZBL010000103.1:0-7088 GCA_041308485.1 Phycisphaerae bacterium
CCAGATGAACGAGCCGCCCGGAGCGAGATTAAGAGTTGCGCTGACAGCGATGACTATGGCGGAATATTTCTGCGAAAGCGGCGTCGGCGATACGCTCCTGTTTATCGATAACATATTCAGGTTCTCACAGGCAGGCTCCGAAGTGTCTGCGCTCCTCGGCCGTATTCCATCTGCTGTCGGCTATCAGCCAACACTCGCCACGGAAATGGGACAGTTGCAGGAACGCATTGCTTCTACGAAGACCGGCTCGATAACGTCGGTGCAGGCGATTTACGTGCCTGCCGACGACCTTACAGACCCGGCACCGGCTACAGCGTTTACGCACCTCGATTCTTTTGTCGTGCTAAATCGGGCAATTACCCAGAAAGGTATTTACCCCGCTGTTGACCCGCTCGAAAGCACCTCGCGTCTGCTCGACCCGAATATCGTCGGCAAAGAACACTATGAAACCGCCCAGATGGTCCTAGAATTTCTCCAGAGGTATAACGACCTTAAGGATATTATCGCGATTCTCGGCGTCGATGAACTGAGCAAACAGGACCAGACAATCGTCGCAAGGGCCAGAAAACTCGAAAGGTTCTTCTCTCAGCCGTTCTTTGTTTCAAGACAGTTCACCGGCCTCGAAGGCAAATACGTCGAACGCGCAGCTACTATAGAAAGCTGCAAACAGATATGCGATGGCAAATGGGACAAACTGACGGAAGAAGCATTTATGTATGTAGGCTCAATCGAAGACGCCGAACAAAAAGCGGCGACACTTTCAGCCAAAGGAAAATAATATCGGCCTGCTTTGAATATGGATAATACTTTTCAATGTGTTGTAGTTGCCCCGCCGGGGAATATTATTGATTGTAAAGCCACGTCGATTGTATTCCCCGCTCATGACGGTATGATCGGCGTCCTGTATGACCATATGCCGATGTTCTGTGAGCTTGGCCTTGGGATGATGGAGGTCGAATATGTGTCCGACGAGGCCGGCAAGCCGCAGCACAAAAAGGCCCTTGTGGTTATCGACAGGGGGTTTGCTCTTATAGGACAAAACTTGGCGACCATCGTCTCGAACGACGCTTTTTCTTCGACCGATATCAAAAAGGAGAAAATCGAGCGTGTGATTGAAAGAATCGAAAAAAAATTATCAACAGCCGCTTATCCGCCGGACCAGCAGGAGCACGAAACCCGCAAAGTCGCGCTGCTTAAAAATCTGCTGGCGGCCAACTCGTCTAATCCGCTTGAAACTGCCGGTAAGAATTCATCCTAATGTTCCAGCAGGAAAACCAGCCGGAAAACAAAAAATGGAAAGCCCTTATGAAATGGTCGGGGCTTGGCATCGAGTTTGCCGGCGTCATTATCCTGTTTTGCTACTTCGGCTATAAGCTCGACGAGTATTTTAAGACCAGCCCATGGTTTCTCCTCGCCGGTTTCTTTGTCGGTTTCATAGGGATGCTTTACATTATAATCAAGGATACTCGTAACCTCTGGCGGGATTAAAATGGACACACCAGATGCTATGCGTCCTCATGGGACTCGTGCGAAATTTGCGGCTATGGTCACCGCGTACCTGGCAGGCAATTTCAACGACAACTTCTTCAAGCAAAGTGCATCGCTTCTTGCCGTAATCGCCGGAAAGGCATATCTGCAGGGTTACGCGACAATCGTCTTTATTATTCCCTTCGTTCTTTTTGCCGCGCACGCCGGCTTTTGCGCCGACAGGTTCCCAAAACGCACAATTGTTATCGGCTGCAAAGTCCTCGAGCTTGCCGCGATGCTCTTCGCCGCCTTTGCCATATACTCTCTTAACTGGTCATTTATGTTAGTGGCGCTGTTTATCCTCGGCCTGCAGGCGACCCTCTTCGGCCCCTCGCTCAACGGGACCATCCCTGAACTTTATCCCCCTCAGTATGTCCCCACCGCAAATGCAATCCTTAAAGCGACCACCACCGCCGCCATTCTCGCCGGTATTGCCGCTGGCGGTTTTATCCTCGGTGTAAAAGGCGATGTTGGCGCCGTCCCGCTCGGCCGCATCGTTATTGCATGTATAATGATTGTGATTGCCCTGGCGGGTCTTGCGGTTTCTTTTGCCGTTCCGAAGTTCCCCGCCGCCGACCCAGCGGCCCGTTTTCCCTGGTCAGGCCCCGTCGAATCTGTCAGGATGCTTCATCGCTTGCGAAAGGATTCACAGCTTACCATTTCTATCGTCTGCTTTGCCTTTTTCTGGTTCGTCGGCTCATTACAGATACTCCTCATAAACCAGTTGGGCCTGACGCAATTGGGCCTTTCAACCGCTCTGACGAGCACACTCGGCGTCATCGAATTGTCCGGTATTGCAGTGGGCTCTGTTCTCAGCGCCGTTCTCTCAAAAGGCCGCAAATGGTCCTCACTGTTGATTCCCGCCGTCGCCACTATGACTGCTTCTATGTTTCTCGTTGCCTTTGTTCCCTCCCTGTCTGGCGTCCTGCTGAAGCCCGTTTTGATAGCTGCTTTGGCCGTTCTCGGAACGGCAGGGGGAGTGTTCTTCATCCCTCTGGCAAGCTTCATTCAGGTCCGGCCCGCATCCGACATAAAAGGAAGGGTCATTGCGGCGGCCAATTTCGCAGGCGATTGCGGCATTTTAATCTCAGGCACGGTCCTCTATCTTTTAAACCGTCTCAGCATAAAACCCAGTGATTGTTTCGGGCTTATGGGTATAATGGGAACGATTATGGCGGTATGGCTTGTTTTCGTTTTATCCAGGGGCTCGGATAATGCTTGATTTTGTCGTCAGGGCGATTGCTAAATTTCTTCTTTCTCTGCGTTATCGAATCCGGCTTATCGGTCTCGACAAAATATCCGCCAAAGGCAAAACCGGAATCGTTTTCCTTCCCAATCACCCCGCGCTCATCGACCCGATTATTATGTTCGCTCATCTCCACGGTAAATTCGCCCCCAGAGGATTCGCCGACCAGGACCAGGTCAATCGCCCCATCATAGGATTCTTCGCCCGCAAATGGGGCATACGGACCGTTCCGAGTGTCGAGAGATATGGCCCCGCTGCAAAAGCGGAAATTGAAAAAGTCCTGGATGAGACAATCGAAGGGCTTAAGAAGGGTGAAAACCTTGTGCTATGGCCGGCGGGAAGGGTATATCACAGTTATAAGGAATCGCTTGGCGCAAACAGTTCCGTCGAGCGTATCCTGCAAAAATATCCCGATGTCCGCATTGTTCTTGTCCGCACACGAGGGCTTTGGGGCAGCTCATTTGGCTGGGCCTCCGGCAAAGAGCCGCTTGTCAAGCCGGTTTTATTGAAGGGCGTTTTGCATCTGCTCTCAAGTTTTGTTTTCTTCGCGCCTCGACGAAAAATCACAATAGAATTTTTCGAACCGCCGGATTTGCCTCGCGGCGCAGACCGCAATACCTTTAATCGTTACCTCGAGGATTTTTACAACGCCGACGCTCTGCCCAATACCTATGTCCCATATACGATTTGGGAAAAAGGCGGCACTCGCGTTGTCCCCGAGCCGACTCCGCCGAAATTGCAGTCGGATTACTCAAAAGCGCCCGCTGCCACTAAGCAGATTGTTCTAAAGTATCTGTCCGAAAAAACAGGGATATCCAGTCTCAAAGAGACCGACCGGCTCGCCGGCGATTTGGGAATGGATAGCCTCGCTCGCACCGATTTGCTTTTGTGGCTCGAAAAGGAATTTGGCTTCCGCCAGGCGGATGCCGATGCGATGCAGACAATCGGCGATTGTTTCCTGGCTGCCTGCGGACAATTTGTTTATCTTACGCCGATTTCCATCAAGCCCGCTCCCGCCGGCTGGTTCGCGCCGCGGCAAAAACTTCGTGCTTCACTGCCGCAGGGCGATTCCGTTGCCGACGTATTTCTCAAACAGGCCGCTCGTCAGCCGGGGCGAGTCGTTATTGCCGACCAGATTGCCGGCGCAAAATCATACCGTGACATTATTACCGCCTGCCTTGTCCTTCGCCCGCTAATCAAACAGCTCGAAGGCGACCGCGTCGGCATAATGCTCCCCGCCTCAGTCACCGCTAATATCGTCTATCTTGCGACACTTTTTGCCGAGAAGGTTCCCGTCATGGTCAACTGGACCGCCGGACCAAGGAACATCCTCTCTTCCTTGGATTCCGTCGGCGTCAAACATATCCTTACAAGCAAGGCCCTCGTTGACAGGATTGCGATGCAGGGTATTGACCTTTCCTCTGTTGCTGAACGGTTATGTTTTCTCGAGCAGTTCCGCGAAAAAATCTCCTTTGGGTTTAAACTTGCCGCCTGGCTTGCCGCGCATTTATCCTGGGCCTCTCTGCGTAATGCCAAAGTCCCTCAGACAGCCGTTATCCTTTTCACCAGCGGCTCCGAAACAGTGCCAAAGGCCGTCCCGCTTTCGCATTCCAACTTGCTTGTCAACATACGCGATGTGCTTGGCGGAGTCAAAATTTACGAAACTGACCGGCTTATCGGCTTCCTGCCTCCTTTCCACTCGTTTGGCTTGACTGTTACCGTCCTGCTGCCTATGCTTGGTGGCGCTCAAGCCGTCTATTCCCCCAACCCCACCGAGGCCGATACCCTCGCCAAAATCATCGACGCATATAAAGTTACCGTGCTCGCGGGGACACCAACGTTTGTCGGCGGCATCGTCCGCGTCGCTACCGTTGAACAGCTTGATTCCCTGCGTTTTGCCGTAACAGGCGCGGAAAAATGCTCCCAGCAGGTCTATGATATGATGGCCGCCAAATGCAAAAAAGCCGTCATTCTTGAGGGTTATGGCGTTACCGAATGTTCGCCCATCATATCCCTCAATGACGAAAATGCCCCCAAGCCGTTCTCCATCGGTAAACTTATCCCGTCTCTGGAGTATATGTTGCTTCATCCCGAGACATTAACCCCGTTAGATGCCGCTTCGCTATCTCACGGGGTAAAGCCGCTTTCTCCGCCCGCGACAGGCGTCCTCCTCGTTCGCGGCCCAAGTGTGTTTTCTGGTTATCTTAATTACACGGGCAACACACCATTCGTTGAAATCGAAGGCAAACAATACTACAACACAGGCGATATTATCTGCATCGACCACGATGGACTTCTCACCTTCCAGGGCCGGCTCAAAAGATTTGCTAAGCTCGGCGGCGAAATGATTTCACTCCCCGCTATCGAATCCGTTCTTGATTCGGCTTACCCTTCCGATTCAGACAAGGGGCCTGTTCTCGCGGTTGAATCGACAGAATCCGAACAGCCGGAACTTGTATTATTCACTTCTCGCGATATCGAACGCGAAGAAGCCAACAAAAAAATCCGCGCCGCCGGCCTTTCAGGTTTGCATAGTATCCGCCGCGTTATCAAACTCGACCAGATTCCCTTATTAGGCACAGGAAAAACTGATTACAGGGCATTAAAACAACTTCTTTCCAAACCCGTTTAATCTCTCATAGCGCAGCGCAGATCCCGGCCCTAGATCCGGTACCCAGTTTGGGTCATTCCCGAGGAAGCGGGAATCCGGTTTTTCTCAAATCTTAAATTTTAAATTTCAAATTTTTTTTCTTTTTTCCTCAACGTATCGTCCCAAAAGCAGTTCCAAACATTGCCAAAGTCCCTGTTGTTCCTCCGGCGTAAGAGGGCTTTGCAGAGTCAGCAGTATTTCCCCAAGCAATTCTCCCATCTCGGCCAATTCTTCGTCCGAGAGACCCTTTTCATTTTGATCTTCTGTTTGCGTTTCTGACATCGTTTTTGCCTTTCAAAAGCATTAGTAAAAAACAATCAATACTTCTAAAGGCAAATTACGCTAGATATAGAAACTTGTCAGTCCGGACGTTAGTCCTGACTTTGTTTCTTTTTGTTTAAGAGAAAGTGATACCTTGATTCTATAAAATATCCAGGTGCCTTGTTTCCAATAATTTTTCTTTTTCGTAGCGAAGAAAGAGTGCTTTTAAAATTCGAATTGTATGGATATCCTGCTTTTGCCGAAAGATCTTCGCCTGTTAATGTATTGGTCCCTAATGCTTCGATTATATTTCTTTCGCTGTCGTTTAATATCTCTCCGTTGATATTAACTTCATTTTCTTCCGTACGATCTTTAATAAGGATTTGTTTTGTAGACATTATTTCCCAAGCATTTAGTCCAAGACTAAACCATCTTTTGCCTAGATCTTGATTCCATAATAAAGTTTCATAGTATGCATTGGACCTGCACCTTAATCCTTTATCCCATGGCCAATTTTCGAACTTTGTGATACCAAGATTCTTATCTGATATAGTAGGATCGGAGAGTAACCAGAGCGATAGGCAAATGTGAGATGCGTCTTCGTCGGTCAAAAAGTCTTTACCCCAACATGTATAAAATAAATAATCTAGAGCATCCAAGAATCTGTAATATAATGCTGGCTCTTTATCTATTTTCCTCCATTGTTCCAAATGTTTACGAACAATATTAATTGGAGGTGAATTTGTTGGGGACATTTTACTATTGAAAATTTTTTGTAATACAAAAGCAAAGGCCCCAAGAGACACATTGCTTCTTTTGTATTCAGGGACATGATCGTAAATCCATTTATCTTGTTCTTTTTTATTCATATCAAGGACAGACAATAACCCATCAAGCTTTTTTTTCTTATCTTTATTAATCTTTGGTAAAGATGTTTTGGCCTTTTTAGCTATCATCATATTAAATTCCATTGAGTCGTAAGGAATATACACTCCCAATTGGATCATCATTTCTAGATATTGTTCTTTGAACTGTTCAATCTTATTTGTTTTGTTGTTCTTTTCTTGATTTTTTAAACGCAGTAGCTCTTGCTTCCTTCTTTCCCAAAATTGATTTACGTTGCAGAATTCATCAAACCATTTTCCGGCAGAATAGTATTTATTCGTATTTACCTTTATATCATTGGCTATATCCAACAATAAACGCCTAGCCCAGCTTTTAAGTATCCATTGGCTCATATTTACCTTCTGTTTTATTGTACCATTATGAATATGAGTATCCAGAATTAATCAGAAGGGAATTCTGGTGCCGCCATATCAATTTCTTAATAAAGCTCCCGCGAGAAATCAGATAGTGCAGTAGAAAAACAGCAACCGGAAGTTTTCCTTGATTATCACCGGCAAA
>JBFZBL010000104.1:0-5868 GCA_041308485.1 Phycisphaerae bacterium
ATCAGCATCTGATTTTTCCCGCAGTTCTTTTATTGTTTGCGATTGCGTCTCGATTGACTTCTTCAAATCTGCAATCGCCGCTGCCTGTACAACGAGTTTTAGACGAACCACGCCGGCTGCCGCGGTTTGTGCCTGTGCCTCTTTTTTAGCCTCGGCGAGCGATTCTGCGTATTGACGCATTTTTTCTTCGGCGGACGCTATCGCCTGCCCGTAGAGGAGAGCTTTTTGTTCCAGTTCTGCTTGTGCCTGCTGCTGGGTTTTTGCTTTCGCCTGCTTTTCTATTCCTATCTGGTGTTCGGCCTGTTCGGCTCGAGTCTCGGCCTTTATTCTTTGCTCACCCTGCCGTTTGGCCTGTTCCTCGGCAATCGCTCTGGCCTGCGCTTCTTTTTCTGATTTTTCCTCTGCCTTGTGCCTCGCTTGCTGCTCCTCTCGCAGTCGGGTCTCGGTCTTCGCTAAGTTATCGATATGTAGTTTGAGTTTGCCTTCAGTTTCTTCCAGTGCTTTCGTCTGGGCTTTCAGTTTTACCTGGATTTCCTCTATCGCTTTGCCGAAGGTTTGCGCCTTTTTCTGTAAATCCGATTCGGCCTGTGTTCTGGCCTGTGCTTCTATTTGTATCTGGTGCTCGGCCTGTTCGGCTCGCGTCTCAGCCTTGGTTCTCTGTTCGCCCTGTTGCTTGGCCTGCTCCTCGGCAATCGCCCTGGCCTGCGCTTCTTTTTCTGATTTTTCCTCCGCCTTGTGCCTCGCCTGTTGTTCATCTCGCAGCCGCGTCTCGGTCTTTACCAGGTTATCGATATGTTGTTTGAGTTTGCCTTCGGTTTCTTCCAGTGCTTTTGTCTGGGCGTTCAATTTTACCTGAATGTCCTCTATCGCCTTGCCGAAGGTTTGCGCCTTTTCCTGTAAATCCGATTCGGCCTGTGTTCTGGCCTGGGTTTCAATTTGAATTTGCTGCTCGACCGCTATCCGTGTTTTTGTCTGTGCCTCGAGTTTTTCCCGCAGCTCGCTGATAAGCAAATGGTATTCGTCAATTTGCTTTTGCAGTTGGACCTTGGCCGATAACTCCGCCTGCAATCTTCCTTCGAGCCGCCGCTGGGATTCCTGAAAATCGCGGGTCTTTTCTTCAAGTTTGATTCTCGTCTGATGTTCGGCTTTGATTCTCGCCTCGGTTTCAGTCCTCGCCTTTTCCTCCGCGACTACCCTTGCCCTTGCCTCCGCCTGGGCGATTCTCTGCGCCTCGGCCCTTGCATGCGCCTCGTTATTCGCGATTTCCTCCGCTTTTTTTAACGCGTCGTAATATGCCTGCTTATCAGATTTTTCCTGCTCTTTGGCTTCGATTTTTGCGAGTTTTTCCGCGCGGGCCTGTTCTTTTGCCTGAAGTTTAGCGTCAATCCTCGACTGTTTTTCAGCAAGCGCTTTTGCTGCTGCCTCCGCTTTGGCTTTTTCTTTTACTTTTTTGGCGTTGAAGCAGGGCACAAGGGGATGATGCGGCCAGTGTTTTTCTCCGCATATCGAGCAGGTCGGGACAAATTTTTCCTGACCATCCTGCTGGTTTGACATCCCGTTTTCCCTTTTCCTCTCAACGTCCATTGTCAGCCAAAAACTCCTCTATCAGTTTCCGTTCTGATTACGACTCAACTGAGCATGTCAAAGTTCCGCCGGCATCTGTTTTGACGGCAAAACTGCCTCTTGTTCAATGATGCCCAGTTTATAAAACAGATGCTGGGAACCGCAGCCGGGAGTGAAATTTCACTTCCACTCCTCCACTGCACCCTTCTAACAGTTTCCCGCAAATATTTCAAGCACAAAAGTTTTTATAGGACTATTTTGGTTATTACCGGCTTGGGTGTTCATCTTGCGGGTGCATTTCAAAACGTTTTTTTGCTTCAAATGCCTCGGCTTACCACTTCAAAACTGCGCCTGTGTCTGCGCTTGTGGCCATGGAGGCGTATTTGGCAAGGCAACCGGTGGTTATTTTCGGTTTCCTCGGCTTCCATTTCTTCTTTCGGGCGGCAAGCTCTTTGGCAGACAATTTCACATTTATCTTGTTGCGAGGTATGTCGATTTCGATTATGTCGCCTTTTTTCAATAGACCGATTGGCCCGCCGACCGCCGCTTCCGGGCTGACGTGGCCGATGCATGCGCCGCGCGTGCCGCCGCTGAACCTGCCGTCGGTAATAAGCGCGACTGATTCGCCTAATCCTGCGCCGACAATATAACTTGTCGGGCTGAGCATCTCCTGCATACCCGGGCCGCCTTTGGGGCCTTCGTAGCGGATGACGACAACGTCGCCTGCCTTGACTTTGCCCGCGAGGATTCCTTCGCCTGCCTCTTCCTGGCTCTCGAAAATAACAGCCGGCCCTTTGTGGGTGAGCATATTCGCCGCGACGCCCGCCGTCTTGATGACCGCGCCTTTTGGTGCGAGGTTGCCCTTGAGTATCGCTAATCCGCCTGTTTTCGAATATGCGTTTTCGAGCGGGTGAATAACCGCAGTGTTGGTGATTTTGGCGTCCGTGATATTTTCACCAAGTTTTTTGCCCGTAACGGTCATCGTATCGAGATTGAGCAGTTTCGGAATCTTGCTTATTTCATTAAGTATCGCGCTGATACCGCCCGCCGCGTCAACGTCCTCAACATGGTAGGAACTCGATGGCGAAACCTTGCAGATATTGGGGCATCTTGCGGAGATTTTATTTATCCTCTCAAGGTCATATTTGATGCCCGCCTCGCTTGCGATGGCTAACGTGTGCAGGACCGTATTTGTCGAGCCGCCCATTGCCATATCGAGCGCAAGGGCGTTATCCATCGATTTGACGCTGATTATATCCAATGGCTTGATGTCTTTTTCAATCAGCGTGATGATTTGTCCGGCCGCCTGCTTATACAGTTCTTCGCGTTTCGGATTTATCGCCAGCACTGTGCCGTTGCCGGGAAGCGCCATACCGATTGCCTCGCACAGGCAGTTCATCGAATTAGCGGTGAACATCCCTGAGCAGCTTCCGCAGGATGGGCAGCCGGTGTTTTCAAGTTCTTTCAGTTGCTCTTCGTTGATTTTGCCCGCATTAAACTGGGCGACACCCTCGAAGATGCTGATGAGGTCAACGGTTTTGCCGTTCTTGGTTACGCCAGCTTTCATAGGCCCGCCGGAGACGAAAATCGTGGGAATATTCATTCTCACGGATGCCATCAGCATACCGGGGATAATCTTGTCGCAGTTTGGAATACAAATCATCCCGTCGAAGCAGTGTGCCTGCAGCATCGTCTCGACCGAGTCGGCGATAATCTCGCGTGAGGCCAGTGAGTATTTCATACCCGTATGGCCCATCGCGATTCCGTCGCAGACGGCTATTGTGTTGAACTCGAATGGCACGCCGCCCGCCTCTCTTACAGCCTGCTTGGCAATCTGGGCTACCTTGTTGAGATGAACGTGGCCCGGGACGATTTCGCAAAAGCTGTTCGCTATGGCGATAAATGGCTTATTGATATCGGCCTGTGCTACGCCGCAGGCGTGTAGAAGCCCGCGGTGAGGTGCCCGCTGAAAACCGCTCTTTATTTTATCGCTTCTCATTTATTTTCCTTTCTGTAAAAAATGCCGGCTGAACCAGGCTGTTTTCAAGCCGTATATTGTAACGATTCCCACGTCGCTGTTGAAGAAAAATAGGTTGTGTCGGCATCGCCGGCGAGTATAATATAACATTTGATTTGTGCAAAATTAACTACTTGGAGACCAAAATTATGACAATAAACAGTATTTTCAGATGTGTGGCCGTAACGGCAATATGTTGCAGTGTATTCGTGTGGGGCTGCGAACAAAAGGCCCAGTCCGGCCCGGCCGAAGCCAAACCCATCGCACAAGCGCCGGCAAAGGGACAAGTGAAAATCGCCTTGAAATCGGCCGTTGGCGACCTGGCAACCTATAAGATTACAACCCAGGCCCGTCGGGCTACAAAATGGCAGGGGCCGGTCCCCAATAAAGAGGTCTTTGAGGAGAACTTCAACGAAGAACGGGTCGAAATGGTGCTTAAACAGCGCATAGAAAGCGTGGACCCCAACGGCATAGCTGTTGCCCTGGTCACAATCGATGGGATAAAATGTCGATATTCAAATAAAAGTATGGCCTCGGTGGATTTTGACAGTTCCAGGCATTCGGATGCCAACAATCCGATAATGAAATTAATCGGTCAGACCTATATGATAGAATTCAGCCCGTGGAACAATATCTCTGCCGTAGACAATCTGCCGCCGGCTATGATGACAATTAAAGACGGAACCCCCTCCGGAGATGCGGGACAGAGTATTTTGTACCCGGAGTCAATAATGGCAAGGCATGGGGCAATGCAGCTGCCGGAACCGGGGCATGAGATGCTCAAACCCGGCCAGAAGTGGAGCAGAATCAAAACCTTCTCCTTTGGCAAAATGGGCCTTAAATCATACGAGAAGATGTACACGCTTAAAGAAGTGCGAGACGCTGACGGCCGAAGTATCGCGGTCATTGATATGAACACTATACCTTCATCCGAGGTTGAGCCGAAATACCGCGGTCAGCAGGCGGGGACTGATGTGCCGAAAACGTTTGACTCGCAAGATTCTTACACCGGCGGCGGTGAGTTTGATTTGAAAATGGGCAGAATTGAAAATTACCACGAAGATCTCGAGATACACTGGACTGTCGCGCTTCCGGGAAAACAGGGTGACTCCGGCGAGCCGGTCGTGCTGAACATGTCAGCTTCTCGTGTTTACAGTATCCAAAGAGTTAAATAATCGAATTTAGGCGAAAGGAACCAGAGTTGAGCCGGACAAAGATTCTTGCGGTAGCTTTGATTGCGTGGATTATCGGCGGTTGCACGTCGGCGCCGTCGTCCAAAAAAATATTATTGACGGTTGATTTCAAGCCCGGCCAGACCCTTAAATACAAGTTTGTCAGCAGCAGGAATATGGCGGTGGACTGGGGGCCGATGAAGGATGGCGACCCGGGCAAAACCAAAACAAACAGGTCGTCCGAATCGCTGGAGATGGTTGTTTCATACACGCCGCTCACAGTTGATCCCTACGGCGTTTCGACAATAAGGGCCGATTGTGAATCTGCTAAAGCAAAACGCACATCGGAATCGGCCCGTCCGCAGAATTGGCAGGAGGCGGCGGAAACATTCGCCGGCAAAAGCTGGACGTTTACCGTTGACGCCAGAGGCAAGATGTTGGACCGCTCGAAGTTTGTTGAAGTGCTCCGCGAGGCGGGCCAGCGGGCATTCAGGGCCGACAAAAGCAAAGGTCTCATTAAAGAGCCGGATATGCTTTTCGATGTTATTGCGACACAGTGGTTCCTGTGGGATTCGATATCGAGCATACCTAATCCCGCAAAAGGCGTTGCCGTCGGCGACAAGTGGAAATCCGTGCTTCCCGTGCCCGCAACGATGGTTCTGTTCGCTGCCAGGGACGTCAATTACACGCTGTCTGAAATACGCGTTGACGATGCCAATAACCGGATAGCCGTAATTGATGGTTCCTATTATCTGCGTTGGCCTAATCCTCCCGAATGGCCTGTCCCTTATACCGAGCCGTTCCAGATGAGCGGGATATTTGGATTCCTCAGAGGGTATAAAACACAGGATTTACAGGGCCAGGGACAGGAGCTTTTTAACATAGACGCCGGAAGGATTGAGCGATACAGTCAAAATTATACGATACATGCCAGTGCGTCGATGGCTATTCCCATCGGCGGCGTCAATCCGCAGATTACCATTGAACAGAACATGACTATGGAGCTTCTTGCTGCGCGGTCCGTTCCCGGGCAATAGCTTATTAAAATAGCAGACCGAAGCGCATGGAGGTGTAAATAAATTGAACCGAAAAAATCTCTGGGCTCCGTGGCGAATA
>JBFZBL010000105.1:0-6694 GCA_041308485.1 Phycisphaerae bacterium
CGGCTTACTGCTGCATATAACTTCACTTCCTTCAAAATACGGGATAGGCGACCTCGGTCCCGGCGCATTTAGTTTTGTTGATTTTCTCGCCCGTGCCGGCCAAAAGTTCTGGCAGATGCTGCCCCTGACTCCGCCTACTCTGCGGCAAAATCCTTATTCGCCGTATAACTGTATCTCCGCCTTTGCCGGTAATACCCTCCTCATCAGTCCGGATTTATTATATCAGCAGGGCCTTCTGTCCAGAGAAGAACTTCAGGATTGCCCCCGGTTCGCAAAGTCAAAGGTCGAATACCCAAAAGTCGTCTCTTACAAGACAAAATTACTGAACGCAGCGTACCAGCGGTTCAAAGTTTCAAAAAAGCAAAGCGATTACAAAGAGTTTGCTGTTGAAAACGCCGGATGGCTCGATGATTTCGCGTTGTTTGTCACATTACGTCAACATTTTGGACGCGCCTTGTGGTGCGACTGGCCCGCGAAACTTCGCGATAGATATAAAGATGCGATTCATACCGCAAGGAACAATTTTGAAGAAGCGATTGATAAGGAAAAATTCCTGCAATATGTTTTTTTCAAGCAATTGTTCGGCCTCAAACGTTATTGCGGCAGGCAGGGCGTCAAATTGATTGGGGACATTCCGATTTATGTAGCGTATGACAGCGCTGATGTCTGGAGTAATCCCGAAATCTTCAAACTGACCAAAGCAAAAAAGCCGAGGTTTATCGCGGGCGTGCCGCCTGATTATTTCAGCAAAACGGGACAGTTATGGGGTAACCCCGTTTATGACTGGCAGGCGTTAAAAGATACGCGATATCGCTGGTGGCTCCAGCGGATAAGGCATAATCTTGAACTCTTCGATATAGTCAGGATTGACCATTTCAGGGGCTTTTTTGCTTATTGGCAGGTCCCCGCGGGCGACAAAACCGCGGCAAACGGCAAATGGGTGAAATGTTCCTATGATGATTTTTTCAATGTGCTGTTTAAGCGATTTGCGCCTCGGACAATCATAGCGGAAGATTTGGGGCTTATAACATCAGATGTCAAAATGTTTATCGAAAAACATCACATGACCGGTATGCGGGTGCTTCAGTTCGGCTTAAACGGCAATCTTGCCAAAAATCCGCATTTCCCGGCTAACCACAAAAAAAATACGATTACATACACCGGCACGCACGATAACAATACCGCCGTCGGCTGGTTTGCAAAAGACGCAACCACCGAGCAGAAAAAGACTCTCTTTGCTTGCCTCGGCGTAGTCCCTCAGGGACGAAGACGGGCGTGTCTCGGGCGCAAGGTTTCAGTTCATCAGGTACACTGGGAGCTTATAAAACTTGCGTTAAGCTCCGTTTCCAATCTCGCTATAATTCCCGTTCAGGATATTTTAGGCCTGGGCCAGTCAGCCCGTATGAATCGCCCCGGCAAGATAAAAGGCAACTGGCAATGGCGGCTGAAAAAAGGACAGCTCACTCCCCATATCGCAAAAAAACTTGCAAAACTCACGCAAATCTCAAAAAGATATTGAAATCTGCAGTATAGGTTTTAGCCCATCAATTTTAGTCTTGGGCTTAACTCTTTAAGCTTTGCGTTTTCTCACAATCGCTGCGCCAAGACCGAAAAGTAAAAGCGTGGCAGGTTCTGGGATGGGCTGCCAAAGAAAAGCATGCTCAATGCTCGAAGAATCTTTTGCATAACCAACGATGTTTCCATATTCATCGATGCTTCGAGCATAGGCACCACCGAAACCGTCCAGCAAAAATTGATTAAGATCAATAAAGCTCCTTGCACTGCCGTTCCAAACTAAAGCGTGTATGGTTACCGATCCGGGTTTGGTAGAACCAGTACCCCAGCCGACCTGTTGTATACCGTTGGTTCCGTAAGCATAAGAATCGAAAAAGTTAGGGGGAGTTAAATCGATACCGCTTTCGGCGTTGCCGTTCCATATAAAGGCATGACGATTCGAAGAAGAATCGTAGGCAATACCTACTTGCTGTGAACCGCAGATCCCATAAGCAAAAGACCTCTGATAACCGCTTGGATTCAAATCAACAAAGCTCTCTGCGCTGCCGTTCCAAAGCAATGCATGGGTGGCATTACCTGTAGCTGGACCTACGGCATAGCCAACTTGCTGGTTACCATATATTCCCCAAGCACCGGAGCCGTTACATCCTGCTGGATTTAAATCAACATAACTATCCGCAGTTCCGTTCCAGAGTATGGCATGATATACACCGCCTGTGGATGTACCTAAACCTTGCCCAGCCTGCTGCGTTGAGCTAAGGCCATAAACTCTACAATTGCTGAATCCGTTGGGATTTAAATCAACATAACTTTCAGCGCTGCCGTTCCATAGTAAAGCGTGATCGGAAAGATTCTTGATGCCGTATCCGGCTTGCTGTGTGCCGCAGATTCCGTTAGCCTGAGTATTAGTGTATCCGATGGGATTTAAATTTACATAACTTGAAGAGTTACCATTCCAAAGAGTAGCGTCAGATCCAACTCTGCCGACAATCTGTGTGCCATTAACACTATAAGCATATGAGCGAGTAAGAGGAGAAAGACCACTTGGATGCAAATCAATTGCTTTATAGCTTACACCAAAAACAGGGCAGGTTAGAAAAATTAGAAAAGCGAAAATAACAAAAAGCTGCTTTGTCATTATAATACAATCCTTCCCTCTCTTCGCTAACGGTTTTTAAATCTCTCCCGAAAACTGGTTTAATTGTACCCTCAAGTTAAGGAATAGTCAACTGAAATATAGGCACTTTTTCAGTTAACCCGGCAATAAGCTGCTTGGCTGAGCATATGTGAGACAAACCGCGTTTTTGACTCAAAAACGCGGGCGGATTCACGCCTCCGCGGCTTGCCCTGAGTAGCTTTAGCGAAGCAAGGCTCTTCCATTTTCTAGTATCCAGCATCCAGTATCGAGCATCCAGTATCCAGCATCGAATATCTTTTTGCTACGACCTATGAACGATGAGTTGCCCCGCCCATCGTTTTGCGTTCACACGAAGCGACCTGTCCGGCATAGTGAAACGACGACGGAAGCGCAGGGCCTGCTTTAGCAATTAACTCCGGCCTATTTAATATCCACGTCCTCCATGACAAAAAGCAATCGTAACCTTGGTGTCGGCCAGTGTTTATAAATCAGTGCCAATCTGTGTAATCTGTGATTATATAAAATGTTAAAAAATGTCTTGATTTTATGAGGTTATTGGTCGTATTATATATCAGGCAGACATGTGCAGGAGTAAACGTAGGTTGTCCGCAAGGACAGCAGCGCATATAGCGTGGGACCCTACGGCCTGAGGTCTGCTTTTTTTATTTGAATGCGGCCAGCCATTTCAAAGGTTCTTCAGATTCCAGCTTCGAGAGGGCTTCCTTCGGGACAATTTTAAGGCCATAGCCCTGAAGGGTTTTATTTTCCCGATAGAGCACAGATGTCATTGTTTGGATGTATCTTGGTTCCGTATTGCCGAATTTATCGCGTTCGAGGGCATTGAAAAACGCGCCCGCAGACGCATCGGCAAGCTGCAAACCCATAGATTTTCCCGGCGTCTGCGTCTGGAGTTTTTCGACGGGAACCTTCTCGAACTCTATGCGAATATCCTGACCTGCCTGTTTTTGCTGGTTCAGCAGACGAAGATAATCCCGCATCTCATCATAAGACATACCCTGACGATTTGAAAACAACAATTCAGTAGTTCCATCTCCTCCCCATTTATCCGGATTGTGTCTGTCACGAGCAAGCCAGGAAATCCTCTCAACCAGATAACGGACGGCATAGAAATAAAGGCGATATCTTTCAGAAAATTTCTCCGGCTCCATCAGAGACGGTTTATGAACACAAACCCCTATAATCCGCGCTTAAGCAGAGGCAATTAGCTGGGCATAACGGATCTTTTGGGGTGCTTCAATTTTTTCCAGTGGATATGTTTCTTAGGGGCATGGTTCAACTCTGTGCGGACTTTTTCGATGACCTTAACCGTTTGAAGGTCAGTTTTCTTCCGCGTAATAAAGGCGGCCAGAATGAACCAGTCGCTGCTTGCTTGTTCGTCAGGGGCAGCGCGAAACTTAAATCCTTCGTCACCAGATTCGTCGATATATGCACAAAAAGAAGCTGTCATTCTTACTCCATAGTAATGATGATGCAATTATAAAGATTGGTGTAAAAACTGCCAGAACATTCGTCCGCATAAACCTCACCAAAAAGAGGACTCTTCGCGGCAAAAAACAATGTAACTTAAGTTTCAGTAAGCAGTTATATTTCAATGTTCATCTGTGTAATCTGTGGCTAAACCCCCCATTTTTGCCCTAACCTTTTTATCAGCAACGTTTTAAATTCTGGACAAAAACAGTTGTTATCCATTTTCGCGCAAGTCTTTTTTGCGAAATCCCAAAAATCTGAAAAAATTTTTACCCCTTTCCCCATAAGGACTTAGCAATTTTCAGGCCCTTCTAAAATCACGATTTTTCGTCAAAACCGCGCAAGTTCGCGCCAATTATAGAGGGAAGCATTTCCTCTACGGCGTAGCACTGCGAAGCCGGACGAAATACTAAATACGAGATACTAAATTCGAGGAAACATCCATGTTAAAATCAAAATTTCTCACAAAAAAACAAAAGGGGGTTCTTGAGGATTTGTTTTCCGGCCCTCTCACCGTTCCGGAAGTCTTGGAAAAATGGAAAGTCACTCGGAAAACTTATTTCAGATGGCATGCGCAGGAATTTTTCGCCTCAGAGTTTAAGCGATTGTTAAGTATTGTCCATTCTGAGTCTGAATTGATTTGCGCTCGTTATTCAGCGGAGGTTGCGATGAAACTGGTTAGTTTGACTGTCGCTGAAAAAGATGAAGTTGCCCGCAAGGCCTGTATGGCTGTGATTAATCATCCTTCCCGTAAGGTCAAAACTCAAATCGTTACAAAAAATCTGTCCGTACCTGAGGAACCCCTCCCGGAACTCTCGCCGGAAGTTCAGAGTAAATTATTGGCTTTTCTTGCGGATGACACGGTGATCTACAACAAGCCTGCTACGGAAAAAACTCCATGTTCAAAACTCAGTTAATGAGGCACTATATAAGTACATACGCATATACTTATATGCTCTTGCAGTACTCTGTACGCAGTCCGCTGTACGCTGGATTGAACTATTGAAAAGTGAATACCGAGCTTGTCACGGCAAAGCCGAAGGCGACGTCGGATGTTAATCTGGGCAACTTTTTGGCTTCCTTATCCCAAATCATAAATCATGATTCATAAATCATAAATTTGCCAAGATTGGTGTAACTTCTTGAGATAAATGTGCTTAACGAAATACGAACGACGAAATACGAGTTAAAAACCTCATTAAAAGGAAAAAACGATGCTCTTTTTCGAAAAAACGGTCACTTTTTGGCACTTTTTGGGCCTTTTTGTGGCAATTAAAATCTGTGTGACTCGTGGCTTGCTTTCTCGGCGGGTTAAAAAACTAATCGCTCCACTTTACCATTTCGGGATGCAAGTCCTGCACGATTGGATCGGCGGGTCTTATACGGGCGCTTATATTCTGCACGCCGTATCCCTCGATTTTGGCGGAACATTCATAAGTGGCTATTTCCCACTCCCTGTTTTTTAATGCCATCGGGATAATTTTGAAGTTGAGCCTGCTGCCGGACATATAGAACAATTCCACGGTGAAAAGCTCCGACGGCGCATGCCCCAAATCCACAACGCATCTCGCTTCGAGGGCATCACCTTCACAGACGCACTCTTTTTTATCAAGGCTGGTGGTCAATCCCTTAACGGTTATGTAGTTCCAGCCCTTGAAAACTTCATGTTCCCGCGAGATAGATTCGCGGAGATTCTGGCGATTATTCTCAAGGAGCAGTTGGTGCTCTTTTGCCGCCGGGGCATAAAACTTTCTTGAATAATCGACGAGCACCCTGTTCATATTAAAATTGCCGCAAACCGATATGATGGATTCTCTCATCATATCAACCCATTGTTTGGGAATGCCGGCCTCGTTTCGCTCGTAAAACAGTTCAGCCACCTCTTCTTCGAGCAGGTCATAAATCTGGTTTGCCTCGGCTGTTTCCTGCAGCTCGGTATGGACGTAGAATCTGCCCGCGGTAATCGGCCAGCCGTTTTTGCCGTTGTATCCTTCCGCCCACCAGCCGTCGGGGACGCTGAGGTTCAGAACTCCGTTCATTCCCGCTTTCATTCCGGATGTGCCGCTCGCCTCATTTTCCATTACCGGCGTATTGAGCCATACATCGGCCCCCCAGACGAGGTGCCTGGCGACGTCTATGTCATAATTCTCAAGGAAAACCACCCGGTCCTGGAGCTTGTGGTCCTTCGCGAAATCGATGATTTCCTTAATCATATATTTGCCAGCGGCGTCGGCCGGGTGCGACTTGCCCGCGAATATAAGCTGGACAGGCCTTTTGGGATTCGTGAGTATTTTTACCAGTCTTTCCTTGTCTTTGAGCAGAAGCGTCGCGCGTTTGTAAGGGGCGAAACGCCTGGCGAAGACAACCGTCAGATACTCAGGATTAAACAAACGCGTCGCTTTAGCAATCTTCGTAGGAGAATAACCCCGTGCGACAAGGTCATTGGCAAGTTTTCTGTGAATGAATTCGATGAGTTTGAGCTTATTTTTATGATGGGCTTCCCAGATTTCCTCATCCGGGGCATCGGCAAATTTTTGCCATATATCAGCTTTG
>JBFZBL010000106.1:0-4661 GCA_041308485.1 Phycisphaerae bacterium
AATGGAAGCAACAAACATTTCCTCCGGATTCAAAGCATTGGGGTCGCCGCCATAAACAGGTGGGGGACCAATCTCAGCTTCAGATATCCCGCTCATTTGGGTTTTAGCCGGTTTATCATTCTCTCGTGAAACTGTATTCTTAAAAACTTCCATTTGTTAACCCCCATTGTTTTTTGGCTTTATTCCTTACTGTAGCCCTGCTTTGCCGATTAAAGAGCCGAACTAATTGCATCAATTAAGGTTTCCTTCGATTGCACGCCGATCAAACGTCTCACTTCTTTTCCATCCTTGAATAATATAAGCGTAGGAATTGCCATGACGCCGAATTTGTCCGCAGCATCGCTTGCCTTATCGACATTGGCTTTTACAATTTTTGCTTTGCTGCCAATACTTTTTGCCACTGCGTCCAGTACCGGACCCTGCATTTTACAAGGTGCGCACCATGGCGCCCAAAAATCCACAAGAGTTATTCCTTCTGAAACAACTTTTTTAAATTCATTAGAATCCACTTCCTTAACTAATCCAGACATCTCTTTGTCTCCAAAAGATCGATTGTATTTGCTATTTCACTCTGGGATTAAGCCGATATTCATAAAGTCAGTCAGTAAAAACATCAATTGCGTCTTTCACGGTTTGCGTATAAGGTTCGACCGGCATTTGTGCCATAAGAATTGCTTTTTGCAGCACAGCCATCACGTTTTGTCTGGTCGCTCCGGATTTGAGACAATTCTCTACACAGTCGTTAATCACTTCCGACTCCTGTTGGGAAGCAATAGCAGCGCCCAAAGCAACGAGATTCTTGAGCTTTGCAGACAACACACCCTTGCCCTGAACAAAAGCTGGGTCCTTCTTTCCATTCATAAGCTTCGTAATCTCAGAAAGGATTTCTTCCTCTTCGCTCATTCGCTATCTATCTTGGCCCCAACTCAATCCTCTGTTACAACCTGTTCCGGAGGCCAGACCTGCCCCGTTGCCTCTTGGCATAATATCCATCCTTTCCGCAATGAAATGCCAATCGACTATCTACCACCGGAAGCCAAATCTGCCTCTGCCCCGTCCTCGGCCTCGACCGAATCCCCGGCAAAAACCAAATCGCCAAAAACCTCTACCATACAAAGGTCTGACGGGAGCGTAAGGCAAGCCATATTTATATAGTACCAGACCATATGGACTGACTACCGGTATGCCTCGCATACCAACGAGACCTTCTACAAATCCTGGTTTATCCTTCGATTCTTTCAATATACAAAAACCCATCCCCCTTCCCGTCATAGGGCCTTGCCCCAGTGGTCCTGTTCCATCAAACCGCGCCATTTTCTTTTTCTCCATTAAATGCTTTTGTTTTCTGAAAAATCATCTGGCCGATTTCACAGCCGATGTCTCTTGCAATCACGGGACATTTGACCTTCAGTATAAAAAATATGTTCTTGCGCACGTCGCTGAGTGTTTCATAGTTGCCCTGTCCCTTGGCTATAATCAAATCAGCTTTATCGAAACGCCATCTAAAGGATTGAGAGCAGCTTTCGAGAATCGTGCCCGGTGCGTCAGAACCGTTGTCAATCACTTCAACAATTCTGGGCAGACCGGCGAGCATGGCATCGTTCATCGTGGCATCATTTATGACCGGCTGTCCCTTGACGACAACGGTGATTTTTTCTATGGGCAACTGCTCAATCAGCAGACGGTCAAAAACAATCTCTCCGGCATTATCTGCGATATAGAGAATGTCATCTGCCTGGTCTATTGCCTGTTGAAAAGATTTTAATGGCGCATCAGGAAAATCGGCCGCTAGACACTCACTTATTGTCTTCTCAATATCGCTTTTTTGTAAGGACCCATTGACGCCAAAATCAATAATATTGCCTGCTATTGCCAGCGGGACAGCTGTAGCAAGAGGGTTTTGGGACCCGATAACAAATTGACGCATTTTTGAATACAACTCAAGTGCCGCATGATTAAACTCGCTTTTAACCATGAGATAGGGGTCCTCAACACCAACCAGTTCCCTGACCAGCCGATGTATCTGCTGTCCGATTGCCGGCGGACTTTGATTCATATCCAAACCGTTCACCAAACTTAAAACTTTTCGCACCACACGTTCATGGATACGATTGTCCTTCGTCGCGTGTCTTGCCGCGTCGAGCGACTGCCTGATAAAACAAGGTATGCAATCCAGATAAATCCGCATCGGCTTTCCCACATGGTTTAAATTCTAAACCCAGTGGCCTTCAACACTCGCCTGGTTTACTTCTTTTAATGTCCCCGCCTTGAATGAGCCAATCGCGTTCTGGACCGCCTGCTGGCCGGCAATAAATATTTTTACACCAGCGGCGTTAAGGGTCTTGAATGCATTCGGCCCGACATTGGAGGTTATTACAGCTTCGGCTCCAAGGTTAGCGACGTTCTTCGCAGTCTGAATACCAGCCCCCTGGGCAGCATTGAGATTTAATACGTTGTCGTGAGCTTCATACTGACCGCTATCAGTATCGTAAAGAATAATCCATTTTGCTCTGCCGAATCTCGGGTCAACCAAACTCGAAAGCTCATTACCTTGTGAAGTTACTGCTATCTTCATTTTTATCTCCTGAATTATTGTTTTGTACCTGTACTCCGTCCCTGTCAGTCACACATTTGCGCAATCCCATAACTCATTTCTGATTTGCTGCTTCTATAAGCCGCCACGCCATCTGCAGTGACGTCCGCCTTTAATAAAACCTTTCCTTGCTCCTCGGAGACATCCCGGCATAAGAAACCGCGGGTCACTCAACCGGCCATTGATATGAGCACTTAGAACTTCATCAATCTTTCCGCTTACAAAGGGGATAACTTTTATACCTGTGCTCATAACCAAAAAAGCAAGGTATTTTGATATCGCACCACAAATAAGCACATCTATATCAAGTTCCTTCAGCCGATCGGCTCTTTGAAGTGCTGGTTCATTGGGTAGTGCTATTTCAGTACGGTTCTTCTCTGTTTGCCCATCAATTTCCGCTAACCACAGCTTGTCAGCGAAATCGAATACGTTCGAAATATTGTCTTGCCAAACTGGTATTGCTATCTTCATAAACGGTCTCAATAAGCAATATAAGCAACTTCTATGCCAGGAAAGTTTGCGGAAAAGAAATACGCTTTGGTAAGTTCTTATTTTGCAAGTAATTAGAAGAAATAAGAGCGGCTTACTATTTACAAAGAATAAATGCTTATAATTGCATATTGCAACGTTTATTTCATCACAACAATTGCAAAATGCGGCGATTCTAGTCTGATGATATTAAGAGCGGGCCTAACTTGCCAATTAACGTGGACCTTTTTTTTCAAATGCTTTTATTTTGCGGAAAAGGGTGCTTTTGTTTATGCCGAGTTGCCTTGCTGCCGCGGCGCGATTGTCGTTGTTTTGCCGCAATGCCTGTTTTATGAATATCCTCTCCATCTCCTCAAGAGTTACCGTCTTATTCAGGCCAAGTGATTCATCTGTTTGTTTCTTCTGAAACATTGCCGGCAGGCACTCCCTTTGTAATATCTCGGCCTGGCAAAGCACAAAGCAGTGTTCAATGATATTTTCAAGTTCACGGATATTGCCGGGATATTCGTATTCCAGAAGGACCGCCAATACCTCATCTGTTACGCCGGTGATGTTTTTATTGTGGAGGCGATTAAACCGGCTGATAAAATGTTCTATCAGTAAAGGTATGTCCTCTCTTCGCTCCCGCAGTGCAGGCAAGGCAAGTTTGACAATGTTGATTCGATAATACAGGTCCCGGCGGAATTTATCCTGTGTGACCAGTTGTTCAATGTCCTTGTTCGTTGCTGCAATTACGCGCACATCGGCCCTGCAGGAGGACGTGCTGCCCAATGGTTCGTATGTTTTTTCCTGAAGAACACGCAGCAACTTGACCTGTACTGATGCCGATGTATCTGCTATCTCATCCAGAAATATCGTTCCGCCTTCGGCCAATGCAAACCGGCCTGCTTTATCTTTTTTGGCATCGGTAAAAGCTCCGGCCTTATAACCGAATAGTTCCGACTCAAGTAAAGTATCGGGAAGTGCTCCACAGTTGACCGCAACAAAAGGCCTGCTCTTTCGGGTGCTTATATTGTGAATTGCTCTGGCAAAAAGCTCCTTGCCAGTCCCTGTTTCTCCAAGAATAAGCACCGTGGCGTTACTATTGGCCACGTTTGGTAGAATGGAAAAAAGGTTTTGCATCTGGTGGTTTCGGCTAACAATATCTTCAAAAGAATACCCTTGCTGGATTTCTTTGCGAAGCTGCTCGACTAAGCTCATATCCCTAAATGTTTCCACTCCGCCGATTATCTTGCCGCGCTTATCTTTCAGGATAGCCGTTGTGATTGAAATAGCTCTTCGGTTGCCTTTGGCATCAACAATATGGACTGGCTTGTTTATAATGGGCTTGCCTGTTTCTATTGTTTTTTGAAGTGCACAATCTTTCTCACATAATTCAGATCTCAAGATGTTCTTGCATAATTGACCGATTGCCTGCTGTTTGGGAATAGAGGTTATTTTTTCAGCGGCCTGATTGAAAAATGTAATCTCCCAGTTCAGGTCAACTGTAAACACACCCTCTGTTATTGAGTCCAGGATGACAGCATGTGCTTCTTTTTCCATTCTCTTTAATATACTATAAACAGTCGCATTTTGCAAC
>JBFZBL010000107.1:0-18581 GCA_041308485.1 Phycisphaerae bacterium
GATGTGGAAATAGAAGGCATAAGCGTTCTCCAGAACAAGTGTTTCCTCAGAAGCGTCCAACCTGAAATATCTGGCCCCAAACCCGAAAAAAACAACCACTGCCAGCATGCAGACAATTACTATCTTGGGATGTTCCAGAACTACCTTGTCGAAAAAAGATTGTGTCAGCGAATGATATTTCATTATTATACCGGCCCGATTGAGCAAATTGCACGTTACGGGGCCGGGGGTTTCTCCAACTGATCAAATAAATCTTTAACGCTGCCCCGGCGAAGAATATCATCGAATTGCGACCGGTATGTCAGGAGAATGCTGATGCCCTCTATTTCCACATCATAGATTTTCCAGTATTCTTTAATCTTGCTGCCGCCAGTTTCATCCATCTTGTGAAGCTTGTATAGTATCGACTCTTCCTTGTCATCAGATATCAGCACCATAGGTATGTGGATACTGTTCTTCTCTTGTATTGCGGGTTTAAATAATGCTTTTTCATTATTGTAGAGCGTGGTTTTCTCCAGATAAAAGTTTTTGAGTCGTTCGGCGAACAGTTCGGTAAATCTCTTTTGTTGAGGAGCCGTCAATTTCGGCCAGTGTGTTCTGCCCAATACCAGCTTTGCCATCAACTCGGTATCAAAAACCGGTCTCATGATTTTGTCGATTATCTTCTTTTTGAGTTCCTGGTCGAGCTCTTTGTTCTGAAGGACCATAACAATGGCATTCCACTTGGCCTTTAACAGCTCGTTTGGGTCGTTCGGGTCCTTAATAACCGCGTCATAGTTCCTCCACCACAGTTCATTTGGGGCGTTCGCATCCAACGCAGCAGAATCCGATTTGGCCTCAGGCGGCTTGTTTGTGTCATTCGAATACTTTTCATCCGCATTGACATTATGCCCCAATACCAGCAGAACCAGAATCACACACCAAAGACCCATTATGCAGGTCATAACCTTTTGTTTAACTGAGATTCCCATAAGCTCGCCTCTCGATACCAATAATTAGCTTTCTGACTGTCATTAATTAACAAATCCTTCTTAAAACGCAAGTGCTTTCCATAAGGTCTCCCACAACATTATAAAAAGAAGGAATTACAGCGCAGAACTGAAGAAAAGTCGACCTATTTAAACAAAGTAAGCTGCTTGCAAGATTAGCTTTCCTAAATACTTAACGTCAGATGAATATCTTTATAGTACGGGATTAAAAAAAATCCTCATTATTTTGCGTGAATTCTGCGTGAAAGAAAATCTAATTAATTCTGGTATTAAACTTCTGGTGAGATTAAATTCACCTAACTCCTTTTAAATAAGCACGTTACAAAAATGGGCGATACAGGGTTCGAACCTGTGACCTCACGGGTGTGATCCGTGCGCTCTGACCAGCTGAGCTAATCGCCCTGCACTATCATATTAGAACCGATTCAGCCCGTTATTGTCAAGCTTAAAGGCGGGCCTATGGCTCGCCTACAGGCCTTCATTTGCCAGCAGGTTTACTCGTCCGAGTTTAACGCCTTTAATGCTTATGAGCTTTTCGCCCATCCGATTTATCTCGCCGACTTTTCCCCGCAGGACTATTACTTCAAGGCAGTCATGATGGCCAAGATGAACATGAAGCGAAGAAATGGTTTTAAGAACATGCGAGTGCTGAAGGTCTGTCAGCCGTTCCATAATCGCTGTGACGTGATGGTCGTACACAAGAACAACCGCGGCGACCGCTTCGGCCTTTTCATTGCTCAGCCGTTCATCACTTAACTGCTGTCTTATTAAATCACGTATCGCCTCCGATCGGCTCTGATAACCCTTATCAGCAATCAGCTTGTCAAACGCGCCGAGCAGCTCTTTCTCAAGCGACACGCCCACCCGCTCTATCTGTGCCATTGTATATCTCCGAAATACAGCTCTGTATTCGCAAACTAATCCCTGCTCGTTACATAAACCGCCTGTTCGGCGAAAAAATTAGGCGCAAATTTAACGGGACTTACCCGTGTCTCACACAATGGTATTTTCTTCTCAACCGTCACTCCCAGCTTTGTGCAGAACCTGTCAAAATCCTTAATAGTAAAGAAATGCAGGTTCGGCGAATTATACCATTCGAAAGGCAGACGGCCGGTCACGGGCGCCCTGCCCAGAATTGCCATCTGAAGTCTGCATCGCCAGTGCGCGAAATTCGGAAAACTCACAATAACTTTTTTGCCGACCCGCAGCATTTCAAGAAGCGCCTTCTCCGGATTCTTCAGCGTCTGCACCGTTTGCGACAATATCACGTAATCGAAACTCCTGTCGGCGTAATAGCCAAGTCCCCGCTCAACGTCCTGCTGAATAATCGGCAGCCCCCGGCAGATGCAATCCAGCACTGAATCCTGGCCAAGCTCAACACCCTCGCCTTTTATGTTTTTGTCCCGGATTAGATTCGCAAGCAAATCACCGCTACCGCAGCCGATATCAAGCACGCTGCTTCCAGGCTCAATCAGTGACTCTATAAGGTCATAATCAACACGCGCTCTTTGCGGCTGGTCAAAAATATTAAGCCCTCGTCCCCGCTGAGCGATACAAGAACAGGGTTTGCTGTTCTTCGGGTCGTAAGTCGCTTTCAGAAAACAGCAGATAAACTGCCCAAGCGTATCTACCTCCAGTAAGAACGCGTCGTGACCGTAAGGCGAATCAATTTCGCAATAGCTCACGTCCTTGCGATTGGCAGCAAGGGCCTCCACTATCGTTCTCGATTGCGATGGCGTGAAAAGCCAGTCGCTCGACAGGCTCACAACGAAAAACCGGCTCTTAGCCCCGGCGAATGCCTTTTCAAGCGAACCGTAATCCTTCGCCGGGTCAAAATAATCTCCCGCCTTGGTAATATATAGATAACTGTTGGCGTCAAACCGCTCGACGAAACTCTGCCCCTGATAATCAAGATACGTCTCCACGGCGAACTCCGATGCGAAATCATATTTATAGTCATCTGCAGTCCGAAGTTTCCTGCCGAATTTCTCACGCATACTCTCTTCGGAAAGATATGTGATATGCCCAATCATCCGCGCAATGCCCAGTCCCCGGCCCGGCTGCCCCTTATCGTGGTATTGACCGTCGGCGAAATCCTGGTCCGCCAGTATCGCGTTTCGCCCCACAGCGTCGAATGCTATCGACTGCGCGCTCAAATGGCTTGTCGTTGCTATCGGTATCGCCGCCTTGACAAAATCAGGATACGAAATCGCCCACTGCAAAACCTGCATCCCGCCTATCGAGCCGCCTATCACCGCCAATAATTTTTTCACCCCAAGCTTGTCCAGCAGCAGCTTCTGAACGTCCACCATATCCACTATTGTGATAATCGGGAAATCAAGGCCGTAAGGTTTGCCGGTTTTCGGATTATTCGAGGATGGCCCTGTCGTCCCCGAACAGCCACCCAGAAAATTCGAGCAAATCACAAAATATTTATTGGTGTCTATCCCCTTTCCCGGCCCGACCATAGTATCCCACCATCCCGGCTTGCGGTCATTCGGACTGTTAAAGCCCGCCACGTGGGCGTTGCCGCTAAGCGCATGGCAAATCAGGACAACATTATCGCCGTCCGTGTCCGGCTTTCCGTATGTCTCGTATGCCACATCTATAGGTCCAAGCGTCTTGCCGCACGCAAGCTCCAGCGGGTTATTCTCCTCGATAACCCGTATAATCTGCGTTTTCACTATACCAACCGACTTTTCCTTCGAGTTTGCCATAATTACCCCAAGTATACCTCAAACCGTCCTCCTGTAAAGTGCCAGCCGCTCCCCGCCTTGTGCCGGCGTGCCGTAATTTTATATTCCCATTATCGCCAAAAACACTTGACACAGTTCCGGCGTATATGTAAAGTAGAGTGTCACGTAGTGGTGTCGTCCCTTGATGGGGATATAAAATGACACCGGGCTTTTGTGAAAGGGGACACAAATGGCAAAGAAAAAGAAAGCAAAAAGAATTTCGAAGGGACAGTGGAGCAAGCGGGACCTCAACATGCTCAAAAAGCTGTTTCCCGTAACCGCCACGTCCAAAATCGCCAAAAAGATGGGACGCAAAACCGACGCCGTCAAAAAGAAAGCGTCCAGGATGGGGCTCAAAAAGTCAAAGGCCTATCTGAAACGCATCGGCAGAGCGTAATCGGTACCAGCATTGCGACAATCAACGGTATTTGATTTGGCCTGTCTGATTCTATATACTTAATCGGCGAAACCGGAAGATTCTATTGCAGGTGAAGCCGATGACAGCCGAACAGTATTTTAAACAAGCCGTGCTCTGGGAACAGGCACAAGGCAACAAGATTCAGTGTTTTTTGTGCGCACACCGTTGCCTTATTGCCGAGGGCAAGACCGGTATATGCGCTGTCCGCAAAAATATCGGCGGTGTTCTGTATTCGCTGAATTACGACAAGGTCGTCTCCGCCAATCCCGACCCGATAGAGAAAAAGCCGTTGTTTCATTTCCAGCCGGGAAGTAAAAGTTTTTCAATCGCCACGATGGGCTGCAACTTCCGCTGCGAATTCTGCCAGAACTGGCAAATCAGCCAAGCCGTTGTCGAAACAGGCCAATTCGAGGGCGAAGCCATAAGCCCCGAACAAATCGTCAGCGCTGCTGTTCAATACGACTGTAAAAGTATTTCCTACACATATACCGAACCAACAATATTTATGGAGCTGGCCTCGGAGTGCGGCAAACTGGCAAAGCAAAACGGCCTGAAAAATGTATTTGTCAGCAACGGCTACCAGACCAGAGAAACGATTGACTTTGCCGCCGACTGGCTCGACGCCATAAATGTTGACCTCAAGGCATTCAGCGAAGATTACTACCACCGATTGTGTAAGGCAAAGCTCCAGCCCGTCCTCGATACAATAGAATACATCGCCAAACACACCAATATATGGATGGAAACAACAACGCTTCTTTTGCCCGATGAAAACGACTCCGATGATGAGTTGAAACGGCTCGCTGATTTTCTGGTTACAAAAGCCGGCCCAGATTTCCCCTGGCACATCAGCCGATTTTACCCGCAATATAAATATACCGATTCACAGCCCACCCCGCCAAAATCGCTACAGCGGGCCTACGAAATCGGCAAGCAGGCGGGTCTGCTCTATGTTTACTTAGGTAACGTCCCCGGCTCAAAACAGGAAAACACATATTGTCATAAATGCGGCCATACGCTAATCGAACGAATCGGCTATAATATCGCCTCGAACAAAATTAAGAATTCAACTTGCCCCGATTGCGGTGAAAAAATCGCCGGGCGATGGGAATAAAAAATGAAAATAGTCGCGGATGAAAATATACCGTTCGTAAAAGAATGTTTCGCATCGATAGGCGACGTTCAAACGCTGTCCGGCAGGAAAATAACTCCTGAGACGATAGCCGATGCGGATATTCTTCTCGTTCGCAGCATTACCCAGGTAAATGAAAAACTTCTGGCTAATAGCAGAGTCAAATTCGTCGCCACCGCCACCATCGGCTTCGAGCACGTAGATGTCGATTACCTTAAAAAACGGGGAATAGGTTTTGCCTCGGCTCCCGGCTCAAACGCCAACTCCGTCGCCGATTATCTTGTCGCGGCACTGCTCTCCGTCGCTCAAAAACACAAAATTACCCTCGAAGGCAAATCCATAGGCATCGTCGGCGTCGGCAACGTCGGCAGTAAGGTGGCGAAAAAATGCGCTGCCCTTGGTATGGCCGTAAAACTCAATGACCCGCCGTTATTCCGCCAGACAGGTGACCCAAAATACCGGCCTCTCAATGAGCTTTTTGATTGTGATTTTATCACGCTTCACACACCTTTGACCCGCGAAGGAGAGGATAAAACATACCACTTAGCGGATGAGAAATTTTTCGCGTCTCTCAAAACCGGCTGCGTCTTTATCAATACCTGCCGTGGTGCAGTTCACGATACTGCTGCTTTAAAGATTGCAATTAAATCAAAGAAACTTTCTGCCGTCATACTCGACGTCTGGGAAAAAGAGCCGAACATCGACTGCGAACTGCTCAGAATGGTTGATATTTCCACGCCTCATATCGCAGGCTACTCCCTCGATGGCAAAATCGCCGGGATGATTATGATTTACAACACCGCCTGCGAGCACTTCGGCTTAAAACCAAAACACAAAATCGAGGACTTTCTCCCGCCGCCGACTGTCCCGCAAATAACAATTGATAAAATAGGCCCCGACCCGGCTTCGCCTAAAGGCTACGCCGAGGCGAGCCAGCAGAA
This sequence comes from Phycisphaerae bacterium, assembly GCA_041308485.1. Lineage (GTDB taxonomy): Bacteria > Planctomycetota > Phycisphaerae > Sedimentisphaerales > Anaerobacaceae > Fen-1362. The sequence continues at coordinate 6,216 of JBFZBL010000107.1, forward strand.
AATTCTCCACGAAATCGTCCAGCAGGTCTTTCCGATTAATCGCGACGATTTCAATACACGTGAAATAGCGATGGTCGAGCCGGAAAAACGCGGTAAATTCTTCGACGACCTCCGCAAAAATTATCCTGTCCGCAGGGAATTTCAGAATACCACAATAATTTTAGCCACAGAGGGCACAGAGGCCACAGAGAATAAATTAAAAGGAATCGGATTCAAAGTTAAAAGACAAAAGTGAAAAGGCAAAAAGAAAAACTCGTATGGCCAACGGGTAACCTGGATTTATCCGAAGGTTGTCTATTAATGGGTGTTCTCAATGTTACGCCCGACTCGTTCAGCGACGGCGGAAAATTCTTCGACCGCGATAAAGCAATCGAACAGGGTTTTCAAATGGCCGAGGAAGGTGCAGTGATAATAGATGTCGGCCCTGAATCCACAAGGCCCGGCGCAAAAACCGTCACGGCATCAGAGCAAATCCGCAGGGCGATACCCGTAATAGAAAAACTAGCAAAAAAAACAAAAGCCTGCCTAAGTATAGATACTACAAATTATGAAGTCGCAAAAGCTGCTTTGGATGCAGGCGCAAATATCATAAATGACATCACCGCCTTTGCCGATGAACGAATGGCAAAACTGGCTGCCGAAAGAAAAGTCCCTGTTATTCTGATGCATATGCAGGGAACGCCGCGGACAATGCAGGTCGAGCCGAAATATAAAGACGTGGTCGCGGAGGTCATGAAATTTTTACTCGACAGGGCAAAACGAGCTAAAGAATCAGGAATACCTAAACAGCGAATTTTCATCGACCCCGGCATCGGTTTCGGCAAGACCGTTGAGCACAACCTCAAGCTTCTGGCCAACCTCGATAAATTCGTAAAGACCGGCTACCGCGTCCTCGTCGGCCCAAGCAGAAAACGGTTTATCGGTAAATTAACCGGCAAAGAAAATCCCGCCGACAGGACCTTCGGCACAGCCGCTGCTGTCGCACTTTGTGCCGCCGCCGGCGTATCAATTGTCCGCGTCCACGATGTTGCGGAGATGGCGGATGTTATCAAAATAGTTCATGCTATTCGTAGTGTATGAAAAACCGCGTAAATGTAATATTTTCGACTGTCCTGGTTGTAGTCTGCTGCGGCTGCTGTCCAAGAGTCCAGCATAACAAACCCTGGGATAATGGTCGACTGGTTGTCTCCCAAAACAGCAGATTCCTTCAGCACGAAAACGGCAAGCCGTTCTTCTGGCAGGGAGATACTGCATGGTTTTTATTTTCAAAACTGACTCGTTCTGAAGCTGAAGTCTATCTTGATGACCGCTGCAAAAAGGGCTTCAACGTAGTCCAAGTTATGGTGCTTCACAAATTGCCCCAGCTTAATGCATATGGGAAATCGGCCCTTGTAAAAGACGACCCCGCACAGCCTTTAACGACACCCCGCAGCAGCCCGGAAATCGAATTGGAGTATGACTATTGGGACCATGTTGATTACATTGTCGAACAGGCTGCAAACAGAGGTATATATGTTGCCATGGTGCCTGCCTGGGGTGATATCGTAAAAGCCCGGCAGCTTAATATTGATAACGTACAGACTTACGCGAAATGGCTCGCAGAAAGATATCGCAGCAAACCCAATATCATTTGGATAAACGGCGGCGATATAAGAGGAGATAACCATACGGGTGTCTGGAAGGAGCTTGGCGCAACATTGCGGGCAACAGACACGAATCATCTTATAACCTTTCATCCATTTGGAAGAACCCAGTCTTCCACGTGGTTTCATAACGAGCCCTGGCTTGACTTCGATATGTTTCAGTCCGGCCACCGCAGATATGACCAGCTAAAACCCGATGATGACACGACGACATGGAAAGGCGAGGATAACTATAAATACGTATTCGAAGATTATGCCAGAACGCCTCCCAAACCGACCATTGATGGCGAACCTTCATATGAGAATATCCCGCAGGGTTTGCACGACTCCAACGAGCCATACTGGAAAGATTGTGATATAAGGCGATATGCGTACTGGTCGGTTTTCGCGGGCGCTTTCGGCCACACTTATGGTAATAACGCTGTGATGCAGATGCATAAGCCTGATTCCGGCACGGGCGATTACGGCCCGATAAACTACTGGTTCGAAGCCATAAATGACCCCGGAGCAGCTCAGATTCAATATTTAAAAACGCTTATGCTCTCACGGCCATTTTTCGAAAGGATTTGTGACCAGTCGTTAATTGCGTGAGAAAACGGGACCAGATACGATTATGTAATAGCTACCCGTGGAAAAAGTTACGCATTTATCTATACATATACCGGCACCAACTTAGATGTCTCGATGGGTAAAATAAGCGGCGAAAAAGTCAAGGCATGGTGGTACAATCCCCGTAACGGCAGTGTCGAATTGCTGGGCGAGTTTGAAAATAAAGGAAACAATAGTTTTGACCCACCCGGCGAAAAACAAAACGGCAATGACTGGGTGCTCGTTCTTGATGATAACTCTAAGAAGTTTCTCAAGCCAGAAGCAAAATAGTCGTGGGCGTATTAATTGTACATATCCACGATGTTGCAAAAATGACGGAAGTTGTTAAAATTGCGACAGCTATAACAAAAGAAAAGGAATGATATGGGCATAAGCAGTCACATGGGAATAGTCATTCTTGTCATCGTCGGCATCGTCACGGTGCTGGGCGTGATAATCGCCGCAATACTCGAAACAAAACGTGCGGACAGCGAAAAACCCCCGGCGATACAGAATACGCCGCAAACTCCCCCCGACAGGAAAAAACGGTGATTTATAAAACCGCCTCGCCTGGTTAATTAGCATTCAGGGCGATTTTAAGCACTTCGTTGGTGTTTTTCACGAACTTGAATTGCAGGCCTTTTTTGGCCTCTTTGGGAACTTCGGGCAGGTCTTTTTTGTTGCGGGCAGGCAGAATCACGGTCTTTATACCGGCCTGTTTGGCGGCAAGTATCTTTTCCTTCAGTCCGCCTATCGGCAACACAAGGCCTCGCAGCGTAATCTCTCCCGTCATAGCAACATCGGGTCTTACCGGCTTATGCAAAAGCAAACTGACAAGCGAACTGAACATTGCTACGCCCGCGCTTGGCCCATCCTTTGGAACTGCGCCTGCAGGCACGTGAATGTGGTAATCGAATTTGGTAAACTTATTTGCCTCGATACCGAGTTTGCCGGCGTTTGACTTTACAATTGAAAACGCCGTCTGCGCGCTTTCCTTCATCACATCGCCTATCTGGCCTGTAAGCTGCAGCGTGCCCTTGCCCGGCATTGACGCTGACTCTATGAATAGTATTTCACCGCCGACGGGCGTAAACGCAATCGCGGTCGCCACCCCGGGTATCCCCGCGCGCAAAGCAAGCTCCGATTCGTATTGAGTCGGCCCTAAAATCTTGGCCAAATCGTCCGCCTTGATAGCCGCCTTTTTCTTTTTGTTTTTCGCGATATCGGTCGCCACCGCCCTGCACACCGCAGCGATATTCCTCTCAAGATTGCGCACGCCCGCCTCTCGCGTATAATTTTTTATAATCGCTGCGATTGTCTCGCTTTTGACTTTGAGCCGGTTTTTATTCAGCCCGTGCTCTTTCAACTGCCGAGGGACAAGGAATTTTTTCGCAATGTTGAGCTTTTCCGTTTCGGTATAGCCGGGCAGCTCGATGATTTCCATCCTGTCGTGAAGCGCCGGCGGAATAGGCTCCGTGTAATTGGCCGTGCCGATGAACATAACCGTGGATAAATCGAACGGCTGGTCCAGATAATGGTCCGTGAAACTGGCATTCTGTTCCGGGTCGAGCACCTCCAGAAGCGCGCTTGCCGGGTCGCCCCTGAAATCGGCGCCGATTTTATCAAGCTCATCCAGCATAAATACCGGATTTTTGGAGCTTGCCTTGCGCAGCTCCTGCAGTATTCTGCCCGGCAGCGCGCCGATATACGTCCGCCTGTGGCCCCGTATGTCAGCCTCGTCGCGTATGCCACCGAGCGATATGCGGATAAATTTTCTGCCCAAAGCGGCCGCGATGGATTTACCCAGCGATGTCTTGCCCACTCCCGGCGGGCCTACAAAGCAAAGTATCGGGCTTTTGCCCGTCGGGTTCAGTTTCCGCACCGCCAAAAATTCAAGGATGCGCTTTTTTACCTTTTTAAGATTGTAGTGATCGCGGTTTAGTATGCGCTGCGCCTGGTTTATGTCTATGCGGTCTTTTGTCCCCACAGACCACGGCAATTCGCAGACAAAATCCAGGTAAGTCCTTATCACGCTGTATTCCGGCGAGGCAGATATCATCTTGCTCAGCCGGTCAAGCTCACGCATCGCCTCGGCCTCCACTCGCTCGGGCATCTTCGCCTTTTTGATATTATCCGAAAGCTGTTTCAGTTCCTCGGCCCTGCTGTCCTCCTTGCCAAGCTCCGTCTGAATCGCCTTCAACTGTTCCTGCAGAAAATACTCTCGCTGGCTTTTTTCCACCGAGTCGCGAACCCGCCCCTGAATCTTGTGGCTCAGTTCAAGGACCTCAAGCTGATTGGCAAGCTCAACGGAAATCCGCTCCAGCCGTTTGGCAGGGTCAAGCTCCTCCAGAAGTTTCTGCCTTTCACCGGTTTTCAGGCTGATATTCGCCGCCAGATAATCCGACAGGGCAGTCGGCTCTTCTATCTCCTCGAGCAATGCCGACACTTCTTCCGGAACGTTGGGGCTAAGCGCAATCACCCTGCTCGCCGTCTGCCGGACGTTCACCATAAGTGCACGCAGCCGCTTGGTCATCTTCGCAGACGTATCCAGCAGCCGAACCTTTGCCTTCAAATACGGCTCGGTCGCCACCGCCCTCGTCACCTCAAACCTGGCTATGCCGTGAACGAAAATGCTTATCGAGCCCTGCGGCGCCTTGATAACTTTCAGCACCATCGCCGCCGTGCCGACCCTATACAGGTCCGCGAATTCAGGCTTCTCCGTGTCCGGCTTGCGCTGCGTCAAAATTCCTATCACCGTCTTATTCGGAACAACGTCCTTCAGCAGCGCCTTGCTCTTTTCCCTCCCGACCGCCAGCGGCGCAACCGTCCCCGGAAAAACAACCGCGTTTCTTATCGCAAGGATTCCAAGCTCGTCAGGCAGCTCGAACTTATTATTATTTGTCTGGTTATTGTCCTGCTTGCCGCCCTGTCCGCCTGATGCGGAACCCTTTCCCGGCTGTTCCAGCACCAATACCTCATCAGGCCATGTCTCCGGCGTATAAATAAAATCTTTCAAACTGCTTCCCATCTTGCCTCTTTATCCTGCTGCCTCTAAAACAATCTTCGTTGTCCTTACCTATCTTATACAAACCTAACATACCCTTTGGCCTGCGCAAAGTTTTAATTTTGGAAAATTTAAGATTACCCTTCCTCTGTCTGCCCGTTCCACGCTCGCCACCTGCCAAGCTGCTCAACACCCCATTTGGCCATTTCGCCCTTCTCTATTCGCCCGCGTATCTCGCTCATCAGCCGCTGATAAAACCGCAGGTTGTGAATCGTCGTCAGAATCGGCCCCATCATCTCGCCTACATTGAAAAAGTGCCGGATAGCGGACCGAGAAAAATTCCCGCAGGCGTAACAATCGCATCCCGGCTCAATAGGCCCGGCATCGTTAATATGCTCGTTATTCCGCATACGCAGCGGCCCATTCATTGTAAACGCATACGCGTTTCGCCCGTTGCGGGTCGGCAGCACGCAGTCGAACATATCCACACCCGCCATAACAGCCGCGATAATGTCCGCAGGCATCCCCACGCCCATCAGATATCTCGGCTTATTCTCAGGCAACAAAGGCGCGGCATGGCCAACCGTCTTAATCATACTTTCGTGTCCCTCGCCGATTGCCAGCCCACCTATTGCGTAACCATCAAAATCCATCGCCACCAGCTCCCCGGCACACTGTTTTCTTATCTCCAAATCTATCCCGCCTTGCACTATTCCAAAAAGCATCTGCTTGTTGTTAGTGTGAGTATCTTTGCAGCGTTTCGCCCAGCGGATTGTTCTCTCAACCGCACGCTCCAATTCCGCTGGCTCACAGCCGAATGCCGGACACTGGTCAAAACACATCGCGATATCGCAGCCCAGCCGATTCTGAATCCTGGTTGCACCCTCCGCGTCTAAATACACCTTTGCCCCATCAATATGACTGGCGAATTCGACGCCATCGTCGTCAATCTTGGTCAGCGAACTAAGCGAGAAAACCTGATAACCCCCGCTGTCCGTCAATATAGGTCTGTCCCAGCCCATGAATTTGTGCAGCCCGCCGATACTTTCTATAGCGTCAACGCCGGGCCGCAGCATCAAATGATACGTGTTTGCAAGAATTATTTCGACCCCAACCTCCCGCAATTGCGCCGGCGTAACACCCTTGACTGTCCCCGCCGTCCCCACCGGCATAAACGCCGGCGTCGAAACATCCCCGTGCGCCGTCCTCAAAATACCTCGTCTGGCTTCGCTGTTTTTATCCCGGCACCTTACCTCAAAACCATTCATTTTTAGTAAACTCTCTCAAGCTTCGAGCCGGGATAATAATACTGCAGAATCTCGCCGGCGGTCTTGCCCTGCATTGCCATACCCTGCGCCCCGCACTGGCACATCCCAACGCCGTGCCCGAAACCCCTGCCCGCCAAAAACGAGATTTTGTCTTCTATAATTGCAATTTTGCAGGCTATGCTGCGAATTCTGCTGCCCGACGGGTCAATCGTAAGGCGCAGGTCCTCACCCCTCAATAATTCGCTCCTGCCGTTGGTGCCGGTAAGTTTTACCATCGTAATGCGGGAGAAATCCGGGTAGTCACTTTGTTTGACCGCCGAGATATTAGCGATATCGCCAACATCTTTAAGCTGCGGATATTTTTTCTGCACGGCTATCGCGACCGTTTCTTTATCAAACTGGGCCATCGGCCAGAAAAATACCTCCGGCCTTGCCACTGCCCTGCAATACGGACAATCTACTCCCCCCAGAGGCCCAAACGAATCCCCAAAAACGTTTCTCGCATCCTCGGTATGTCCCCCGCAGCTTGAGCTGTAATACGTCGGGAAAATCTCCTCACCTGATGCCCCTGCGCCGGGCAAACCCGCCTGCTCACAGACCAGAATCTCGCCCGCCGTATCGTTGACCGCCTTCCATACGCTTGCTGACTCACCCCTCAATCCCAGATATACCTGGCTCGCCTGAGTTCTTGCCACGTCCCAGTCGCGCGTATAACCGAATCTCTTTTTGTTATAAAGACAATAAGTCCTCGCCGCTATTGCCTGCGCCTTCAGCGCCTCGGCCTCCCAGCGGGCGGGCATTTCAGCGCCGACAACACCGGCCAGATATGGCTCAATAGGGACAATGTTTATCGCGTCAAATGTCAGCCCGTCAGCGTTGGCTTTCAAAAGCAATTTGCCGCGAAACTCGTTGCCGTCCATCACAAATGTAAACGGCTCATCGGGCAAAATCGTAATCTCGCGGGTCGCAAATCTCCTGCCGCCAATTGTAAACTCTCCGCCCATAACTCCAACATCCATCGGCTGCCCGTTATAAGCATATATCGTATCGGGAATCAGAACACTCCCGTCGCTGTTAAATAAGCTAAAGCCCCCCCGAATCTTTATCGTGCACTGATTCACGCCGTTCGCCAGCAGCACTCGCACCATAAAACGCTGCTCAGTGCTCATTTGCGGAGTTGTTTGCACGACCATTTGTTCCCGGCAGCTGAAAAATACTACAGCCGCGGCTAGCAGCATTCCCGCCAGCAGACAATTGCCGATTGTTCTCCTCGCCCCGAAATCTCTGCGCCACCCAAATCGCCGAAACCACATACTTTTAAGACCGTCTGCCATGCAATTTCTATCTCGCTGGCGCCAGCGAAACGTCTTCGCCCCAGTTCTGTAGAAACTTTATTCCAGCGTCCGCAGCGATAAACCGAGATTCGCCAATACCCTTTTCACTTCGTTCAAACTCGTTACGCCGAAATTCTTGCAACCCAGAAGTTCGGCTTCCGTAATCCGCGTCAACTCCCCGACCGTGCGAAGGTTAAGCTTCTGCAGCGCCTTTTTCGCCCGCACCGACCATTGCAAATCCACTATCGGCTTGTTCGACAATCCCTGGTCCGCGACCGGCTCATCAGCAGCGATTGTTTGTGCCGACTCAATCGCCCCGAACTGCCTGTCCTCAGGCATCATCCCAAGCTGCAAACCCTTCGAATCCAGAATCGCCTTTATCTCCCGCAGGCTCGTCTCGCCGAAATTCTTAAACGCAAGCAGCTCCGCCTCCGTAGTCCTCAAAAGGTCTCCAAGCGTATTCAAATTCATCTTCTTGAGACAATTCCTGCTTCGCACCGAAAGCTCAAAATCCGATAACGGCGTCTCAATAATCTGCATCTTGCGGGTCTTCTTCTTCTCCGTTTCCTCGTCATAAACCATCGTCTTGGAGCTTTCGATGTCCTTATTGAACAGAATCGCTCGCTTATGGTTCGGATGGCACGCCAATACCTTATCAACGCAGCGAGCCGCCTTGTCGTAATCCCCCTTGTCCTCGTAAATAACCGCCAGATTCAGCAATGCGCTGGTGTACGCCGGCGACGATGAGGCAATCGCCTTGTAATAATCAATCGCCGCATCCTCATCGCCCGAAAGGTCGCACCGATACGCCAGGTGAAACATCGCCTCCTGATGCTTCGGTGAAAGCTCCAAAGCTGCCTTGTAGTTCTCTATCGCCTCCTCATACAGCCCCTGCGCCTCACGCAGCCGGCCAAGCTGATAATGGTATTCCGCGCTGACGTTCTTGAAATTACCGCAGCCCTTCATCTCTTTTTCCGCCGACTCGAAACTGCCTGCCATGCGAAGCGTAGCTGCTTTCTCCAGTGAAACCACCAGCGAATCCGCCCCTTGCTTTGCGCATGCGTTAAGGTTCTCTATCGCCTCATCGTATTTGCCAAGCCGACGAAGCACAAATGCCAGGCACATAAACTTCTCTGTGCCGTCGGTTCCCTTCTGCAGCTTCTCGACCGCTTCGCCGTCTCTGCCCAGGATAAACAGCCCTATGCCCGCGGCAAGACAGCCCTTGCCCCCGGTCTTGCCCAAATTCTGCTCAACCTGTTCCGCAAAAGCTAATCGGCTCGCCTCGCTCGAATTTACCCGATCCGACAACTTTTTTATCTGCTCTATGCTCAGCGACTCTTCGCCGAACAACTCCATTCCGCTCTGCGCCTGTGTTATTGCTTCCATTAAGCTTCTCCTGAAAAAAACCGCCGCCGCTCGGACTAAAACCAGATTTTGCCGAAGAAATCGGTATTATAGCCATCGCCGCTGTTTTTGCAATACCTTTTTAACGGGTGGTCGTTTGGCGAACAGAAAAGTTAACGTTGAGTCGGGGAAAGGTCTCGAGGAACACCATTCGGGGAAGAATTCTTCTCCACCCGCTCTATACTGGCAAGGATATCTCGTGAAGTCCGGTCATTGGGGTCTTTATCAAGACAATAGCGAAAATGAGGGATAGCCAGTTGCGGCCGGCCTGTGCGATAAAAAACAAGGCCGAGGTTATAACGGGCGTTAAGGCAATCGGGTTGCGACTGCACCGCAAGGGTGAGGTAGCTTTCCGCCTGGGGGAGAAGGTTGGCGTTTATGTAAATAGCACCGAGCGTAGTAAGGGCATTGATGTTTTTGGGGTCGAGTTTCAAAATCTGCTGATATATTGGAATGGTGGCCTTCAGACCTCCCGGACCGGACATGCGGAGAAACGCGAGTAATTCAAGGACTTTCGGATTGTCGCTGAATATGTCCACCAGGGCCTGGACATAACGAGGCCCCTGTTCATAAAGCCGCCGCATTTGCTTGTAACGAACATCATCCGGTATGACGGTATAGGCTTTGTCGAGCTGGCCCGTCAATGCAAAGCGATTTGCCTCGCCACGCTGCTTAATGGCGTCACGCAGCTGTCTTGTGGAATCGTCGGAGCCAGTGTTGGTCAGGCGGGGCCAGATGTCCTCCATAAGCTCGACAAAGTCGGCATTACGAAGGGCGGCGCCCCGTGAATATCGCGTCATATACTGCGTAAATGGGAGGTCGTCGGTATTGACCGGTCCATCACCTGTCCATCGCCGAAGTGCTTCCTCTGCGCAGATGAAAGAATCGAGGAAGCCGGCGACAGTATCCAGGCTGTATGGCCCAAGGTCACGGCGGACGGCTTCGGCGTCGAGACGCTCCTGCAGTTTCGCCGCGTCAATTTTAAGGGGTTCCGGCGTGGCGGCGAGCAGCACATAGCAGACGAAACGCGCCTGCTCGTCAGAACCGTGGACAACCCATAAGCTGGCGTGAGGAAACACGGATTGGAAGGTTCGGGTAATGATTTTGAATTCGCCGATGCGCAGGCCGTGGATGGGGACCCACTCGACGAAAACGCCGTCGCTGGTGAGGTGGTCACGGACTTGGGTATAAAATTCCTTAGTATAGAGGACCCAGCTGTCACCGGATTTTGGATGTGTGGAGTCAGAGACAATGACGGGCCACTTTCGGGGGGAGGTCATAATGAAGTTTCGGCCATCGTCTATGACGACTTTGGCCTTCGTATTTTGGAGGAGGCCGTTATTCTCCTTAGAGAGGAGACCAGCAGCATCAACAACGCTTTTTTCCAGGTCCACTATTGTGAGGGATTTGACCTCGGGTAAAACCGAAGTTGCCCCCGCAGCGACTCCCCCGCCGAAACATATCATAAGAACATCCTCTGGCTTTGGGTGCAGCATTGGAGCAAGGTCGCCAATCATCTTGAAGCAGAGCTGATGCGGGTACTGAAGAGGAACTTCGGAAACACCGTTGATATAAACCGTCCTGCAATTGTTGATACGGTTGCGAGTTACGATGGCGGTGCCGGTTCGGCCTTCACGGTAGAAAAGGATGTCAGTATGTTTTGCCAGGCCGAAATCCGTGGCGAGAAACACCCGCTGACAAAGGTCAGCAGGAACCACTGCAAACAACAGGGACAAAACTACGCCATAAACAGCGGCTGTCGGCAGCAAGACAATAGCCCGGCGGCCCTTCGCCAATAGCGCAAGCCCCATAACACCATAGAGCGCCGATATGAGCCATAAACTCATCTGTATGCCGATTAACGGGATAAAAATGAATACCGGTAAAAGTGAGCCGAGGACAGTGCCTGCCGTATTGACAGCAAAGACCAAGCCGGTGCGCCGGCCGAGTGTTTGCACGCCGCGGCCATATACGGTGCATAAAAGCGGAAAAGCAAAACCCATCAGGACAGTCGGAACAAAGACGGTGAGAAGCACCACAAATCTCTGGTCGAGAGGGGGCGGAGAACCACTAACAAAATAATAGACGCTTGTAATAAAAGCAGCGGGAACAAAAATCGCCATCAGCAATTCTGCCATGGCAAGCGTCCGTGCTGGTCGGCAAATTCGGCCCGCCAGCAAGCCGTATATCAGGCTGCCAAGTCCTGCGCCGAGGAGATAAACACACAGGATTAGTGGAAATACGTAAGTCGAACTGACAATAAAGGACATATAGCGAATCCAGAGAACCTCGCAGGCGAGGGCGGCCATGCCGTTGAGAAAGGCGACAGCCAACAGCAGCGATTGCCGCGCCGGTGGTTCATTGTAAAGGTCAATCCCTTCTGTCTGTCGAACAGGGACTGCAGCGAGAGGTATGTCCCTGTTCCTGGAAATCACCAGTACCACAACGGCAATCGCAAAGTTAATAACGACGGCCAGGAGATTAGTCGCCCGCAGACCAAATGCGCTTATGAGCCAGAACCCGCCCGCCAGACAGCCAATCGCGGCACCGAGGGTATTGACGCAATACAGCAGGCCTATGCGAGAGCCAATGGTTTTATCCGAATCCGTAACCGCACGGACCAAAAGAGGCAGGGTTGTACCCATAAGAAAACATGGAACCAGGAGAACGGCAAAAGAAAGACCGAAACGTGCCGATGTGCTTATCAACAGCGACTGAGGCGACAATGCGGGGAGTGTGGGGGCGAACAACCTCATCCAGTCAAGCATAGGCGGGATTGCCAGTGCGCAGAGCGCAACAGCCGCCTGAAAAATAGCAAAGGCAAGTGTTCGACGGGCAACGCTGTCTGCCAGACGACCACCGAGAAGCCCGCCCAGACCAATACCGGCCATGTATGCACACAGGACGATACTGATAGCGTAAGAGCTATTACCGAAGACCGTTACGAACTGGCGGCTCCAGATGACCTCGAAAAGCAGCGAAGTGAAGCCTGACAGGAAAAATGAGACATAGATTCCGAAGCGAAACAAAAATAGCCGGCTTGGCCGCACATGCGGGGCACAAACTTCCACTGTCATACGGCCAAACGCTCCATTTCAAACTTAAGGATAACCGCTTTTTGGGGG
>JBFZBL010000108.1:0-3856 GCA_041308485.1 Phycisphaerae bacterium
AGGCAATAGTACATAATGTACTAATGAAACTAATACGCTTCTGCCGACGAAGATATTAAGAGTTGCCTTAGCAGTATGTAGAAAGAAGGTTTTAATGGCACTTTGGATACAAATAACGCCGTGTTCTGATGAGCCGATTTACCTGCAAATTGTCGAGCAGGTCGGCGAGGCGATCGCCAAAGGAAGGTTAGCCGTAGGCGACAAGCTCCCTGCCGTCCGAAAGCTCGCCTCGGAGCTTGTGATAAACCCAAACACCGTCGCACGCGCCTATACAATCCTCGAACAAACCGGCTTAGTCACCACAAAGACCGGCTCGGGGACATTCGTCGCCGACCCATCGCTGCGAGGCAAAGACGCCGCAGATATAAATATGTTAGCAGAAAGGATGGATGGCATCATATCGAGAGGACTTAATCTCGGCATCGAATCACAGGACATAATCGCTATGTTCAAAGACAGGATAGAAAAGTTTATCAAAACGCGTCAAGGTTTATCCGGCCAGCACGGAAAAAGAAGATGAACTGCTTCATCTTCTTTGGGCCGGATAAAGGGACAAAGAATGCCGCTTCGGCCTTTGTCCCCTGGACAAGGAGGCGAAAAAATGACTGAGTATGTATTGGAAACACAAGGCCTGACAAAATACTACGGCAATAAGCTCGCGCTGGACCACATCGACTTGAAGATTCCACGAGGAAGCATCTGCGGATTTGTCGGCAGGAACGGCTCAGGCAAAACCACCGCGATAAAACTTTTACTGGGATTCCTGAAACCGACAGCCGGCTCATCACGATTGCTCGGCTGTGATTCTCAGGACCTCACTCCAGCGATTCGCCAGCGTATCGGCTATGCTGCGGAAGGCCATTACCTGTTCCGTGATGCAACGATAGGCAATCTCGCGGGATTCCACAGCGCGTTTTTCCCCGACCAGTGGGACAGCAAATTGTTCTGGGATATGATTGAGTACTTCGGCCTGTCGAAAAAGCAAAAGATTAAACATCTTTCAAACGGCCAGCGGGCACAGGTCTCGCTCGCACTTACACTTGCGCCGAATCCAGAGCTGTTGATAATGGATGACCCGACACTTGGGCTTGATGCGGCGATAAGACGCCAATTCCTCGAGGGAATGATCGAGCTTATTATGCGTCAGGGCAGAACAATTCTCTTTTCAAGCCATATTCTCGGTGATATCGACAGGGTCGCGGACAGAATCGTCGTTCTCGATAAAGGCGTTATCCGGGCGGATTGCTCAATCGAGCAATTCCGTACAGCGGTAAAGAAAGTCAGGTTTATCTTCAATCAATCCTCACCCCAGACAGTTGATATCGATGGACTGCTTCATTTACGGCGAAATGATAAAGAGCTTGAGCTGGTTCTCGTGGGCACAGCCGATGAAAAAATAGCCGAATGGGCAAAGTCAGCCGGCGCGGAAGAATACCAAATCATCAAACAAAACCTCGAAGACCAGTTCATCGAATACACCGCCCCTGCCGGCCGAAACAAACCTTTTGCCTGGGAGGAAAAGTAAAATGAGATTCTTCGCGTTATTAAAAAATCAGCAAAAAGAAATCTTCGGTAACGGAATAGTGCAGATATTGCTGGTCTTCGGTTTCGGATATTCTCTGGTAAATAACGCCGCCAGCCATCAGGAATCCTATTCGAACTTCGGATTTTCATCTTCACCTATAAGAGACATGGGGCCTTTACTGATATTCGCCTCAATCTTATGCGGGACCATACTGGGCATCACGCAGTTCTGGATACCCGGCTACAGAAGGACCTGGCATTTTCTCCTGCACCGCTCCGCCTCAAGAACAGCGATACTCCTGTCAAATATAACAGCCGCTTTAATTACGCTTGTTGTCTTCACGGGCGGCTCGTGGACTCTGGTTTTCCTGCACGCGTCCCTGCAATTCATATTGCCTCTCACTCCGCGAGTTTACATCGAGGGCTGGCTGTTTATTTCTCTCGGGCTTGTGTCTTACTTCGGAGTTGCTCTTTCAGGCATAACACAAACGCCATTATATTCAACAAAACTGTTTGGAATGGCTTTTGCTGGATTAATTATCCTCGTGATTTTTATGGAATTAGGAATAGTTTGGGCTTCCGCTCTTATCGCTGCTGGTATTCTTATTCTGGCCGTACAATTGTATTCAATGTTTCTCGAAAGAGAATTTTAAGTGAGGTGAAAACTATGCCCGGTAAATTTTTAATCAGGTGCCTTGCAAGACCCGCCGAGATTCTTACGGTCGTTGCGATTTTACTGATATCTGTATTTATTCTGCAGATGATTGCCATGGCAATTGAATTGGTGCTTATCGTCCCGGTCCCGCAAAAGCAGGCAAATGATATTCAAACCGAACCGAATGAATTAACTACACAGGAAAAGATAAACTCCTCAAGTAAAAAATTCCTGCCTGATGGAACAATGCTCTTTGTATACTCAGTGAATAGGCAGGATGATAACAACAAACTAAACACCGAGATATTCGACGCAAACAGCAATCTGATTTGGCAGGGCGTAAAATTTAATGACTCGAATAACAAACCGGTCTGGCAGGGAGTCAACAATATGCCGCTGCCATTCAAGGAATTTCTTGAGTGGAACGGACATTATGGAAGCAAAAAATCGCGCTATAGAGAAATTAAGATGCACCTGGCAATAAAGCCTGATTTTTCGGAATCGCTGAATTACATATTTAATAAAGATGGAAATGGCAGGGAGATTTGGCGATACAGTTTTTCAAAGGAGTCTTTTACCGGCTATACATCTGACCACAAAATAATCGGCTACATCGGCTTAAACGGTTTTGTTACAAAAAAGGCGGAAGTAAAACCATTCGGCAGGTTGATGAATTGGGAGCGTCAAACGGAGAATAAAGAGCTATCACCTGCTGTGTTATTGATTACAGACCACTACGTCTGCCAGGTTAATATCCCAAACAGAAAAGTCGATGTGATTTTTAAAACAGAAACCAGCAAAATTGAAAAATACAGTATCAGAATTTTTCCGGCTGCCCGCGGTCGAGACCAATTTGCACCATCAACGATAAAATACAGGCCGGCAATGGGCTTCGTGACCGAAGACAACATACATCATCTGATTCTGAGTGAGCCGGAACAGAAACTGGATGTAGCGATGCCAAAGGAACAGCCCGGCATGGTAACAAACGTCTCTTTTACGGCAACTGAAAATAACATATTCTTCCTGATTACTAAATTCAACAAGTCGGCTTTCGCCACCCCTGAAAGATTCTCAGGTTATGATGAATATACAGTCAAAGAACTCCACGCCCAGACAGACCTTTACAAACTAAACCAAAGCGGCACACTTGATATTATCAATCATTATGAATGGACGAAACCTGAAAAAAAATGGAAAGAATTCATTAATCATGAACCGAAAAGCAAGCCTTATGTAACCGCATTTTCGCCGTTGCCATACGACTGGGCGTGTCGCAGATATAACGAAGATATATCGAATTATAACTATCTTAATTCAATCCCCCTTGCGATAACATTCGGAATCATCCGGGAATCCCGGCCCCTCAATACTCCTATCAACCTGCTTATCAGTTTTGCTATTATGGGTTTCACACTTTGGCACGGCCTTGTGAGACGTACATCATGGGCAAAATTGATTTTCTGGGTCATTCTGGCAGGCCTTCTCAATCTGGCCGGCTTACTTGCATATCTGTTTCTCAACCATACGCCGGTAATCAAATGCCCAGCCTGCGGCAAAAAACGCGGCCTTGAAATGGACAACTGCTCGCAATGCGGCAGCCCCCTGCCAATCCCGCAGCGAAAGCCGACCGACCTGATAATGGCAAATTAGGCCAAAACACTATTCGGCAATCGT
>JBFZBL010000109.1:0-5311 GCA_041308485.1 Phycisphaerae bacterium
TTCATCTGGCCGGCGCTTTGTATCAAACAGGGAATACGCAGGAAGCACTGACACATCTGGAATATATTCTTAAGATTGACCCGCAGAATAAAGGAGCGATTGATATAAAGGCGAAAATGCAAGGCGGGGATAAAACCGGCCCGCAGGATAAAAGCGTTCTCACCGCTGACCAGCCGAAGAATTGAAGTAAAAGGGGGCTTCTGGTGTTCAAAAACACTTGCGGGTAGTCATCGGTCGAATTAAAATACACTTTAGCCGAATTAGGATACACCTTTCCTTAAAACTGAAACGAGGAACCAATGCTGGCTAAATTATATAGTGTCGCGATTGAGGGTATCGAGGGAATAATATGTGAGGTCGAGGTTGATGTCGCACGGGGCGGATTCGACAAGACGTTAATCGTCGGACTGCCTGACGCTGCGGTAAAGGAAAGCGCCGAGAGAGTGCGAAGCGCAATAGTCAACTGCGGGTATAAATATCCGAAGACGCAATCGCTGGTTAATCTTGCCCCGGCGGATACAAAGAAGGAAGGGCCTGCGTTCGATTTGCCGATAGCGCTGGGGATTCTTCTGGGGGAGAACGTTTTCAGCAGCTCTTGCTTAAAGGATTATACAATTGTGGGCGAGCTTGCGCTTGACGGCAGGGTGAGGCCGGTCAACGGGGTGTTGAGTATGGCGATGACAGCCAGAGCAGCGGGCTTTCGCGGGATAATCGTTCCCTTGGATAACGCGGCGGAGGCGGCGGTCGTCGAGGAGCTGGAGGTTTACGGCGTGGGGTCATTGACGCAGGCGGTTGATTTTCTGGGCGGGAAACTGCCTTTGCAGACCACCGTGATTGACATCGACAAGATATTCGGCACCGAAAGCAAATACGATGTTGATTTCTCGGATGTTAAGGGACAGGAAAGCGTCAAGCGTGCGCTGACCGTGGCGGCGACAGGGGGACATAATATACTGATGATAGGCCCGCCGGGAGCCGGCAAGACGATGCTCGCGCAGCGGCTGGCGACGATTCTGCCCCCTTTAACATTGGCGGAGTCACTCGAGACGACTCGCATATACTCATCCGTTGGTATGCTGGGCAAGGGTAAATCGCTGCTGGCGACGAGGCCTGTTCGTATGCCTCATCATACGGCCAGCGGCCCCGCACTTGTGGGCGGCGGCGTAAACGCCAGGCCCGGTGAATTATCGTTTGCGCATCACGGGATTTTGTTTCTCGATGAGTTCGCGGAGTTTCCGCGTCACGTTCTTGAGATGATACGCCAGCCGTTAGAAGATGGCGCGGTTACGGTTTCACGCGCCAAAAAATCAATAAAATATTTCGCCGCGTTTTTGCTTGTGGCGTCGTGCAATCCGTGTCCCTGCGGGTATTTCGGTTCCGATTCGAAGCGGTGCAAATGCACACCCGGGCAGGTGGAGAGATATTTGTCGAAGATATCAGGGCCGCTGGTTGACCGGATTGATATTCACATAGACGTGCCAGCAGTAAGTTTCTACAAGCTGCGCTCGCGGGCGAACCAGCTTGACTCGGCGACGATAAGGGGGGACGTGATGGGGGGGCGGAAGATTCAGGCGAAGCGATTCGACGACGGCAAACTGATAACCAACGCGCGGATGACACACAAGCAGGTCGAGAAGTTCTGCAGGCTGGATGAATCGGGTGAGATGCTTCTCAAAGAGGCAATGATGGAGTTCGGCTTGTCGGCCCGCGCGCACGACAAAATATGTAAGGTCGCCCGCACCATAGCGGACCTGGCTGGCTGTGAGGAAATAAGACCCGAACACGTCGCCGAGGCAATCGGCTACCGAAAATTAGACAGAAAACTCTAAGGCCGGCTGTTTAAAAATCTCCTGTTTTGCCCGATAATTACCGGCGTATCAGCAAAGTCAAAAAGACACGTTAAAAAACCTTTAAAAACGCACGTTTTGAGGTCAAAACCACGCAATAAATCCTTACAAAAGGCCTTGTTTAGGTGGAATTTTTTGCTTAACCGGCCAGTGGTGGGTGTCGATAGAAAGTATGCTGTATCAAAACCTATTTTTGAATGGCCGAGGGTTAAAAAATGGGAATTCAGAACTGGTCGGAAAATATAGTTCTTGTTGATCTGCCTGCCGAACCGCTGATGGGCGATGAGCTGAAGACCGTCGCGGATATTATAAAAGACAGAGGCGATTGCGACGTGGTAGTTGATTTCTCAGCCATTGACATTATAACGTCATCGAGCTTATCGAAGTTTCTCAAGCTGCGAAAGATGCTGACGGATTGTGACCATCAGCTAATCTTCTGCAATGTCCCGCCGGCCACAAAAGGTATTTTTGCGGTGACGGGTCTTGAGGGCGTCTTTAAGGTTGTTGACGATAAATTTGTCGCCCTTGCGGGTCTTCAGTTAGTCAGCTAATCAGTGGACAAAAGTGTCCCGCTAAAAATCACCCCTGCCCGATAACGCTGTCCACATGTAATAGAGATACACGGGCTTATTTTTTTATGTTCCATCAGGAATCCTATGGCCCAAGGAACTCAAAATTTTTGTGAACACAGCAGGGGCAATCGACATTTCTGGGGAGTTTAGAAATATCAATCTGTTTTACCGAATTATTCCAGATATCGAAGACAAACAGGGATTGTCCTGCCTTATCAATGTTCCCGGAGAGGATTTTAATTGCTTCGGATGTTTCTAACGCCGCGACCATAGCAACCACAGAGCCGAGAATACCGGTTTGCCGGCTGGTTTCATTATGCTCAGGAGGTGAATCGAGGAGACATCGCAGGCAGGGGGTTTTACCCGGGATAATTGTCATCACCTGCGCCTCAGTACGAAGGACGCCGGCGAACACCCAGGGTTTGGATTTTTTTATCGCGCAGTCATTGAGTACGAATCTCGCGGGGAAATTATCTGTCCCGTCGATAATCAAATCAACGCCTTCGGTGAGTTGATTAGCCGTCAAACGGTCTATACGGGCAAAGACCGTTTCAACTTCACAATTGCTGTTTATTTGACGCAGGTGATTTGCCGCAGCATCTATTTTTCGAGTGTGTTCTTCAGCATCTTTTTCTGTGTATAGGGACTGTCTGTGTATATTGGTCAGTTCAACGCAGTCATCATCTACGAGGCGCAATCGTCCGATGCCGGCGCGGACGAGCAGTTCCGCAACCCACGAGCCAAGTCCGCCGACGCCGACAATGATGGCGCTGCTTTCGGCGAGCCGTCGCTGGCCGACTTGGCCGAAGGGCTTGAATATGATTTGTCTTGTGTAACGTGAGAGGTCCTGATTTTTCATTTTTATAGTGAGCTTGCCGAACTATTTTATTTTTTCTCTTATGCACCCGCCGCCGAGGAGACAATCCGCGGAGTAAGCGACGGCCGCCTGGCCCGGAGTAACCGCCTCCACCGGCTTATAGAAATGCACCTCGAAGGTGTCTTTGCCTGTAATAATAATCTTTGCCGGCGAGCCGCGGTGATTATAGCGGATTTTTACCGTTGCGTTGAATTCATCTGGCATATCAACCTGCCAGTTTGCTTCGTCGGCGGTCAAACCGCCTGCAAGCAGGTCTTTTTTTTCGCCGATGGTTACGTCGGCTGTTTGAGGATTTATATCGGTAACATAAACGGGATGCCCCGCTGCGAAACACGTGCCGCGCCGCTGGCCAATGGTGAATTTGCCGTATCCTTTGTGTTTGCCAATAATTTTTCCAGATGGGTCCAGAAAATTTCCCGCGCGAAGGGCCGAACTGTTGCGTGCCTCAAGTAATTTCACATAGTCGCCATCAGGGACAAAACACACATCCTGGCTGTCTGGTTTGTCGTGGACCTCCAGGCCTATTTCTTTGGCGACAGCTCTGACAGCCTGTTTGTTTTCCAGTTGGCCTATGGGAAACAGGATTCTTTCGAGTTTTTCCCGCGGCAGGCGGAATAAAACGTATGACTGGTCCTTGCCCGGCGCAAGAGCGGGAGCGATAGCCGGGTATCCTTTATGGTTTATAATTCTCGCATAGTGCCCGGTCGTAACGTATTGTGCATCTAATGAATCTGCCAGCCCGAACAATTTGGCGAATTTTATCTTCTCGTTGCATTTGACGCAGGGATTGGGGGTTCGCCCGGCTTCGTATTCCTCGACGAAGTTTTTAATTATGGATTCAAAGTCCTCAAAGACGGGTAGTGAAATAAAGTCTACGCCGAGTTTGTCGGCGATTTGTCTTGGGTCGGTTTCGACGGACAGGCCCGGCCGCATACAGAGAAATACCGCTGTAACGTCGTATCCCTGCTTTTTGAGCAATGCCGCGGCCACCGCCGAGTCAACGCCGCCGCTAACAGCAACCAGTACTTTTTTTCTCATATCTGTATTTAGTATTCCGTCAAGCCGACAGGCCATGCGGAGCTGCCCCGCGAAAGTTTCGCCTGTTTTACAATGATTTTAGCTTACCTAGGTTTGTTTACGAGGACTTTTTGGAATATCCGGGAGTGAACAGATATGAGTATGCGCAAAAAAATGACAATTGGAAGTTCCGATTTTAGTGGAACGCCAATTGTCGTGCTGCCCGGCGAGGGCCGGGCCGAATAATCGAATAATAATGTTAAGGTATCAGGCGGAGGCTTCTTTATCTTTGCCTTTTCTCTTCCACCATTCCGGCTTGGCCGGTTCCTGCACCTTCTGCTCCCATTGTTCTCCCTGTTTGTCGAACTGGACCTTGTCCGCCTTTATATCAAGCACCTTGACGTCGTGGATTGTGTCGCCCTCGTGGAGCATCTGGTCTTCGATGAGAACAGTCGGAGTGTCATCGCAATACAGGATAGCGGTTACCACTCCAAACCTTGGTTCGGGGCGTTCAATCACTGCCGCCTCTTTTTTCCCGTCTTTTGACGCCTGTGTGGCAACCTTCCAGCCGAGCATTGCGCAGATGGCTATAGCCGCCAACACGAGCCACTTTATTGTGCTTTTATCCATATGTATTCAGGCTGACCATATTGTCGTTCAGAAGTCGCATTTTCGTCAGGTCCGTGCCTCTCCTGCCAAAATGTTGTGCCCAAATGTGCCGATACTAAAACATCGGCATTATCACACTCACTCTTAAAATTCGTTCCTACCCATCACTGATATTTGTGCTTAAATTCGTAACGTCCGAGAAAATCCCGTCTGAACGGGCATAAATTCGTCGGGATTCCTCTAATTTATAATATACAATTCACGCGCCAAGTCCCTAACGGCTTTTGAAAAATAGTTTAGAAAATAAGTGGTATGGCTGCGGCCGACGAATTTATGCCCGTTCAGACGGGATTTTCTCGGACGTTACGAATTTAAGCACAAATATCAGT
>JBFZBL010000110.1:0-8270 GCA_041308485.1 Phycisphaerae bacterium
CCAAGGGGATTTGAACCCCTGTCGCCGGGTTGAAAACCCGGTGTCCTG
This sequence comes from Phycisphaerae bacterium, assembly GCA_041308485.1. GTDB lineage: Bacteria > Planctomycetota > Phycisphaerae > Sedimentisphaerales > Anaerobacaceae > Fen-1362. Next base: position 49 of record JBFZBL010000110.1, read on the forward strand.
GACCGGCCTAGACGATGGGGCCAACCAAGTATTCCTTACTGCATACTGATTGCCTGTTCCGGGCAGGCGTCGACGCAGACGCCGCAATCGATACAGGCCTCCGGATTGACCTTTGCTTTTCCTTCATCCATCGAGATGGCCTCGCTGGGGCATTCCTCGACGCAGGATTCGCAACCAGTGCATTTTTCCTTGTCAACTTGTGCCGGCATCACACAACCCTTTCAAAAAAACGACCTTAAATACAACTAACGAAAAGTAACTACGTATTTACCCCGCCCAAAGTTCCCGCGGATTTATCCGCCGTCTGTCCGGCGGAGGAGCTTGCCGAGAGAACTACGGCCTAACACAACGGACGAGATGTTACATAATCACAACCACAATACAAAGCAAATTTTTTTGAAATTTTTGCGGAATTTCAGGAGGCGACAGGCCAATCAGCCATTATTGTTTTGGCGGGAAAGCGGGAAGGCTGTTGTTGTCGGGGGTAGTGTCCTTCTTCAGCAGGTCAAGGAATGGTTGTTCGAGTTTTTGTTTTTGCGGGGGTGGTGTAGCGCCAAGGGCGAGGGCCATATTGCGAACAAAATCGCTACTGTCATACTGGGCAGTGTGGTCGAGGACCTTTATGAAGTTATAATCCTGTTTTTGCGCCAGGAGCCAGAGGGCCATCATACGTGCGGGCCAGTGCTGGTCGTTTAGTCCCTGCGAGACGGCACTGGTCAGTTCATAACTTAACGGCAACTCGGCAATAGCGGCTATGTTGTGCGTCCTGACCACCCAGTCGCTGTCGGTTAAGCTCTGGGCCAGAGCAGATTCAAGCATTTGATTCATTTTGTCGTTGGAGGCGAATTTATATGACAGGCCGCCATTCACTGCGTCCCGGTTCTCCATCAGCAACCCGGCGAAGAGCTGAGCGGCTTTTATTTTCGGGCCTTGTTTGCCCGACGACAGTGAGTTGAAGCGGTTTTGCAGATAATTCTGGGTTATTTCGACCCGCTGGCGTTCGATTTCAACCGTCGAGGGCATTATGCCTGGTATTGCGCTTACCGTATTGCCATTGGCTGAGATGACCGGGTCCAGGTAGGCGGTGAACCGGATGTTCAGCGAGGCCTGCGGGTGGTCGAGCATCAATTGTTTGAGCGGGCCGCTGTAGAGCCGGACGGGGACAATGACATTGCGTCCCGGTTCGATGGGCAGCGCCGGTCTTGTTGTGATGGATACGAGTTTTTTAAATTGCTGGTTAATGTCGCCGGTGACGTCGGCGTCTATTGTTATGCGGCCTGTACAAAGCCCGTTTTCGGCTATGACCAGCGGCTCATACCAGTTGTTTGTGATGGAAATTGCGCCCATGAAGTCGCTGCCGTAGGCGAACCTGCTGCTGCGAATATTTAGTTGGAAAGACAATATCTGGTCGGGCCTGATGAATTGAGGCGTAACCTGCTCGCCGACAATCTGCTTTACGTTTGCCATGATTACGTTGGTATCATATATGGGGATGTATTCAGTTTTTTGTTCGGCCAGCAGCATATAGGCCTGTTCAGCAGCGATTGAGCCTGGGTCTTTGTCAATGGCGGCCCGCAGCGACTCGACAGCCGGTTGTTTCTGTTTTTTTGCGAGTTGGAATTTTGCCCTGGCGATGTCGGCAAACTGCGTCTGGGGGAAGTTTTCGAAAAGCGGTTTGGCGGCATCTAACTGGTTATTATCGACTAAGGCACAGGCGAGAAGGCCAACTGCAATCGGTGAATTCGGGTCGGCGGCATAGGCCTTGTTGGCCCAGTCGAGGTTTTTTTCGGAGTTTTTTCGAACGAAGCAGTAGAACCAGGCCAGTGTTGTGTAGTCAGTTGACCGGCCGGCGGACTGAATTGCTTTTTGTTCAGCCGTTTCGAGGATGCGACTGGCTGCTGCGGTGTCGCCCGTTTTGGCGGCGACTTTGGCAGTGAGGACTTCCATTTGCAGGTCGAAGCGGCCCTGTTTCTCAGCCGAGTTGCGGAACTGCTCGGCAAGCTGCAGGCATTTTGGCAAGCCTCGCGAGTCGTTGCAGCAGCTTGTCATCCAGTCGATGTAAATGGCGGCGGGGACATCCTGATCCGGGTACAGAAATTGAAACAAATCTGCGCAATATTGATAGCTTCCGACAGCTAACTCATAAAGCTGTGTTTTCTGGGCGTATTGCGCAAGGGCAAGGGCAGTACCGAGGTCAAGCGGATTTTTCCGGAGTTTCAGCCGAAGGTATTCGATATTCAAAATCGGGCTTATTTGGTCGGGCGCCAGCTCAACAAGTTTTTCGAAGGCAAGCTCGTTGTATCTGTTTTGGCTATAGGCCACTGCAAGTGCCTGTGTGGCGTTTGTTTTGTCGGCCTTCTCGGCGTATAAAAGCCCAAGCACAGTGGCTAATTCGGAACCGACGGAATAATTGGATTCACCTATATCATGTAAGAGTCGCCGAAGCAGTGTTTCTCGCTGCTCGCGGGAATCAAGCTGATTAAGCAGGTATCTGGCGGCGTTTGCAGCGACGAGCAAATCAGCATCTTTATCTATGTATTTTATGAGCGTGTCATACAGCATCTGTAAATGGCGTTCACGCCCGGGTCGTGAAGCGATTTGCAGCATATCGGCGGTGACGTAACCGGCGCTGGTGTCAAGTTCCATCGCGGCGCTGAGCAGCACAATTGCCTGTTCCGCCTGGGCATCGGTGATGTTTTCACGATGCGATATCTCATAGGCCATGTCATAAAACAGCTCGCTAACCGAAGGCGAGAATAGTTTTTGAGGGGGCAGGGTGAATATATCTGTGCCTGTTGGCTGGTGTGTTCTGCGGGCTTGCGCATTAGGGTCGGGCTTGTTCGGCTCCTGAGCTGATGCCATCCGGTTCGACTGGCTCATCACAAGGCCTGACAATGCCCAAACCACCGTTAAAACTGCCGCAAATCTCATTACAGGCGTTCGCATCTATAAGTCCGCAGTAAACATATTACTGATTACCAAGTACTTCGGGTAATTAAGCGTATTGCTTTAAGTGTTATGCCTAACCTAAAGATCAGTTTTTTCACTGTTATAACTATCAGCCAATGTGGCGTATACGTTTTTGTCGCGAGCAAGTGCGGTTCTTAAAGTTATAATTCAATTATTTATGGGGCTTTGAGGCGGTAATTTGCCGATGTTGAATGGAGGAACTTTTGGAAACTGTTAATGGTTTGGAGTATAATTTGTCCCTATGAACGACAAAACCAGCCAGGGGCATCAGGAGCGGACTCGGCCCTTCGACACCGCTGGAGGCAGGCAAGCTCACGATGAGCGGGAGCATTTTTTCAGTGCCGCCAAAGCGGTGGCGGTCATAACGCTGATTTCCAGGGTATTTGGTCTTTTCCGCGATATGGGCATAACATCGCTGGGCGCCAACCGCCTGACGGATGCGTATGGGCTGGCATTTCAGATACCGAATCTTTTTCGCCGGCTGTTCGGGGAGGGTGCGTTGTCGTCGGCTTTTGTGCCTGTCTTTACCGAAACGGGGGAAAAAGACGGTTTTGAAAAGGCATCGAAGCTTCTTGCCAACGCGATGGGGCTTTTGGCGGTTTTCCTGACTGCCATTATGATTGTGGTGGAGGTTGGCTTCGTCGTTGTCGCTTTGCTGCCGGGGCCGGCCGACAGGCAGTTTCTAATTACGATGGCGACGATTATGTTCCCGTATATGGTTGGGGTGTGCCTGCTTGCTCTTGGCTCGGCTGCACTGAACTGCCGGGGGCATTTTGCCTTTCCTGCCGCTGCGCCAATCATATTTAATATAGTTGGAATCGTGGCCGCGTGGTGGATTGCGCCGATACTAAAGGGCAATTTGTCAGGTCAGCTTGTGATTGTTGCCTTCAGCGTGATAATGGCCGGACTTATCCAGCTTATCGCGGTTTTGTGGCTGCTGAAGAAGAGCGGTTTTTCGATTCGCGTGCGCCTGAGGCCGATTGAGCCGGGCATCAAACAAATACTAAAGCTGCTTATGCCGATAGTTCTGGGGCTGGGTTTTCTGCAGATTTCGGAACTTCTCCAGACGATAATTTCCTGGAACCTTACCGCAACGGACTTGGCGCCGAATATCAGCATATTCGGCTGGGTGCTTCACAAGCCGCTGACGCCGGGGGTTATTACTCGCGTTAATGCCGCTCGCGCGTTATATCAGTTTCCGATGGGGGTGTTGGCGATTTCGCTTGGGGTGGCGGTGTTTCCGCTGCTTACCCGCTACGCCGCCCGCAACGATATTGTAAATCTGCGTGACAGCGTAAACCGGGCGCTGAGATTAGCGCTGATTGAGGGAATAGCGACGGGAGCGGGCCTGTATATTTTGGCTGAGCCGATAGTGAAAGTCATTTACGCCCGCCGGAATTTCAGCCCTGCCGACGCGGCCCAGGCGGCGTTTGTTCTGCAGATGTATGTTATTGGCATGTGGGCATATTGCGGTTATCAGATTCTCACCCGCGCGTTTTATTCGTTCAAAGACACGACAACTCCATTGAGAGTTTCCTGCGTCCTTGCGGCGATTAACCTGCTGATGCTGGTAACAATGGTCTGGATACCATCGCTTGGTGTAGGGGCATTCGGATTATCTACGACTATCACTTTCGCGATTAACGCCGTTGTTCTTGGTTACCTGCTGCGTAAACGTCTCGGGGTATTCGGGGGCAGGAAGATTCTCGCGAGCGTCATTCGCGGCGTCATCGCGACAGCTGTTATGTCGGCGGTCATTTATCTGATGCTACTGTATATGAAGGGGACGCCTGACTGGCTTATTGTTGTCGTATGCGTGCCGGGGGGGGCGGTTGTTTTTATGGGGACGGCATGGCTGCTCGGTTCACCTGAAATCGCCGAGCTAAGAAGAAGTGTTTCCAAAACTGCTTGATAAACCCCCAACATAAAGTTGGGGGCTAACTGAATTCGATGCGGTGAAAGTTTTAAATTCTTGGTGCGACGGAGAATGGTCGCCACCTGCCGACGTTATTTAGAAGCCCGACACAGAGCATACTAACCGCCAGACTCGACCCGCCGTAGCTGATAAGAGGCAGCGTAATTCCCGTTATGGGCGTAAGCCCGAGGGTCATCGCCACGTTTACGATGACCTGAATTGCGAACATCGACACTATCCCCGCGGCCATCAGCCGGCCAAACGGGTCGGTAGTCCTGCCCGCGATTATCAGCCCGCAGGCAAATAGTATCACATAAAGCAGAAGCACCGCGACGCATCCGATAAACCCCCATTGATGCGCGATTATCGAGAAGACAAAATCATTATGTCTTTCCGGCAGGAAATTGTAAGTTACGAAGGGACCGTTGCGAAAGCCGTATCCTGTCGCCTCGCCCGAGGCGATAGCGTACTTGGAACGGATAAGGTGGTAGCCCCAGTTTTCCTTCCATTTTTTAGATGAGAAGGAGCCTCCAACGAGCAGTTTGCCCAGCGTCTGGTGCTGCTCTGTCTTTTCGCGGAGCCATTCGCTTTGCAGCAGTACGCTGCTTATTCGCAGCCGCTGATAGGGCTGCATTTTAAGCCACATAAGCGGGCTGATGAGCAGGGCGATAAATAATATAAGCGCAAGGTGCTTCACTTTTGCCCCGGCGACAAACAGCATAGCGAGAAACACGGGCAACATAAGAAGGACCGTTCCGAGGTCCGGCTCGAGCAGAATCAGCACCATAGGTAAAAGCGTGAGGATGAAAGGCCCGACCAGGGCGCTGAACTTTCGGTAATTGCTTCTGTATCGCAGATACCAGGCTAGGGCAATGATATAGGCGGGCTTGCAGATTTCAGAAGGCTGGATGCTCGGCAGGTCGAACCCGGCGACGGATATTTTTATCCACCTGTAAGCTCCTTTTGTTTCGGGGGCGAAAGGCAGCTCCACGAGGAACCTTGAAATGAGCAGGACGACAAGCAGCAGCAGGACGGCGGCGTATATCGCGTAGCCGGCCTCACCGAGGCGACGGCAGTTGACAAGATTGACGAGTATTAACGCTGTAATACCGAGGCCCGCGAAGGCGACTTGTTTTTTCCACAACCCCCCAAGTTCCCTGGACTCATCCGTCTGCCGGCGGTCGTCCTGGCCGGCAGCCTGGGCCCGCGTCGGATGCCCGACGGCGTAAATAGTCGCGATGCCTATCAGGGCAAGCGATAATGTCACCGTCAGAAGCACAACCCTTACAGGTATTAGTCGGCCTTTAAGTAAACCAAGCATGGCAGAAGGATAACAGACAAATGAAAAAAATAAAACTGGATTCCTGCTTGCGCAGGAATGACAGAAGTAAAAAGTAAAAAGGAAAAGGCAGGTAACAAGAAAGTAATGGTTCGACGGGTTCGACAAGCTCACCGCAGGCGGGTTCGACAAGCTCACCGCAGGCGGGTTCGACCCCTCGACAAGCTCGGGGCAGGCAAGCTCACCATGCCTGCGGCAAAAGGAAAAAGTAAATAGACACAAGGAGAGTGCAGGGAACAGGAAAGTAAAAAATAGCGGATGTCGTATGGCTGAAAACGGCTATTTTGGCCTGAGTTGCGGCTGCCGGGTGTAAACCCCAAAAATACGCGAATTTCCCAAAAATTAACCAGCCGGCAGCTAAAAGCTGAGTCGAGAAAAAGTGCCTATATGGCCGATTTCCCCTATCCTGCCAATTACCTAAGTTCTTGTTAAAACAGAGGTTAGCGTTATCAAGGGGGTTTTTATAGGGTGTTGGGTGTTTATAGGGCGTTTAAGCCAAAAATTTTGCTGTTTTAACAGAAAAAATGCTTGACTGGAGGCTGTTTACTGTGTTACTATACACTTGACTTTCACCAATAGTAACCTTGTGCATAGTAGTTGATTCGCACGATTACGCCTTTTATGGCAGAAAGGAGAACGACGGAGGAGTGAATAAAGGTAGTTTTTTCCCTTCTTTCGGCTGTTCCTGCTGGCCGAATCGCTAAGCTCAGATAAAGTAGATTGTCAGATTGAAATTAATGAGCGGGCGTAGTTATGCGAAGTTTTTTATTCAGCGGGTGAAACCAAAACACTGCAAGGCGTGTGGCTTTGCAGGGAAGAAAAGAAAGGAAGGTATTTATGAAGAAAGCTTTACTGATTGTTGCGATGCTGTTATCAGTAGTACCGGTAATGGCAACTACCACAATCACAGCCGTCAACGAGGGTGTGGTTCAGACACCCGACGGCAATTACATGGCAACTGTTAGTATTGGCTATGTTACCGATGTCAATGTAAGGGCGTTTGCTCTTGATATTAACATCGAGGAGGGTCCGGCATTCCAGCGAATCCGGGACTTCAAGACCGGGGAATCCAATGCCGTAAGTCCTGGCTATGGAATATTCCCGAGCAGATTCCGTGATTTCATTGTAGTGACGGGTCCGAACTGGGTTGACGTGAATTACAACCCAACTACGGCATGGAATGAGCCTGAAACAACTGACCATAACTCAGGCATGGGCTGGCCAAAAATGATCGTCGAAATGGGCACCTTGTATGCCGGCGACGCCAACAAGCCAGCATGGTCAGGCACACTGTTCCGATTCGATGTCAACGGTTATGGCTCGGTCGGGACATATCACCTTAAGGTAGCAGCGAATGCGCTGCGCGGCGGCGTTGTTGGTAACGACGGCAATACGATATCCGCTACTATGGTGGGTTGCGATATTGTCTTCCCGGCACAGGAATGCGTTCTACCGAACGTTGTGAGCCAGCCAGAGGCGGACGCGACAGCGGCCATCACTGCTGCCGGTTTCACGCTCGGTACCAGAACTGAGACATGCAGTGACGTTGGTGGTATAGTTGCTGATGATATCATCAGCACGAACCCGGTTGCGGGGAGTTACCCCTGCGGTACCTCGGTGGACTATGTAGTTTCTACAGGTCCGTGCTGCGTCATAGTGCCGAACGTTGTGGGTCAGCCAGAGGCGACCGCGACAGCGAATATTACCGCTGCCGGTTTAACTACCGGTACCAGAACTACAGCGTGCAGCGTCACCTATGCTGCGGGCCTGGTAATCAGCACAAACCCGGCTAATCCAACCTGTGTTCCGTTGGGTACTGCTGTGGATTATGTTGTATCTGTAGGTACTACACCAAATGCACCGGCTTCAATTACGGTGCCAGCGGCCGATGCTGACGGCGTATACAACATTACGTGGACGGCACCTGTAGGCGGAACCCCTCCAACTTCTTATCAGTTAGAGAGTTCTGCTCCTGCTTCAGGAACCACGGTATATCCG
>JBFZBL010000111.1:0-8732 GCA_041308485.1 Phycisphaerae bacterium
CCCTGTCATTAATAATGCTTACAACGCCAGCGTCTTTGCACATCTTCACAAATTCACAGGCGATTGCGAAATATTTGTCCGCGTCAATATCTTTTGCCCGCAACTGAAGGCAATCAGCGCCGCCCGTGATGCACTGGCCTGTCAGAGTGAAAACATCCGCAGGCAGATTCGAACTAACCAAAACATACAGCCGAACCTTGCTGAACCTGCCTTGGGTATTGGCAAACAGTGCAATATCCTTTTCGAGTGAGTAGCCGGCATATCGCAGCCCCTCTATTTCATCAGCAATATCTGGCTCATCGCTTCGCAGCGACTCCGCAATGACGCGGAGCGCCTCAGGTAGCCGTTTGCAGGCGGCGGTAAGCGAATCCTTCAAATCCGCCCGGCCAATCGTGCCTTCTACTGTTTGCCCGATGCCAACGTCGCCGAGCGTATCCCTGCTCGCTAGCAGCTGCTCAGCGCTAACCCGGGCAATCGCCGAGGAGAGCTTATGACGCATCTCTTTGGCGCGGCTGCTCAGCAGGACACTATTGAGAGTGAATCGGCAGTAATCCTCGATTACACGAAGCGCTTCGCGTGCCCTGTTAAAATTTGCGTCAATTATTCTATAGCCAGCTCGTTCCATACTCACCTGATTATAAGCGATTCCGGCGTACAGGCAAAAAAAAACGGGGCCGCCCTCCTCCGGACGACCCCTATAGAATAACAAAACCGGTTTAAGCCGGTTTTGGCTACTATTCAATCGGGCGGACACGACTCCTCCTCCTATCACCGAGCGTTTGAGCGTCCCGCCCAATTATTCTATTATTAAAGATAAAATAGCAAACGCAAAAGTAAAGTGTCTAAACAAGCAAACATTATGCCACTGAGAATAAAAAAACCGAGAATGGAAACTGCGCAAACCTAAAGATTTAGCCTGGATAAAGTTACGAGCCGGGCGATATCGCAGATAACACACCAGTTGCAGACATGTTTTAGCATCGCGTTGTTTTTTTGCAACATACAATTTAAGGGCAATTTACTCCATTAGGCTTTAGGGCCTATAATTTGTTAAATTGGAACGGTTTTTATATTTATGTTTACAAAAAGCAACGCGAGTGGTCTAAAAAGAAACATGGGTTTAAGACTACAGACTCCAGACATCAGACTCCAGACGGCCTCAAGGCGTGCAAAAAGGGGCTGGAAAGTTATTAAAATTTTGGAATTTTTTGGAATTTTTTGGAAAAGGGGCTTTCAATCACAGATTACGCGGATGACAAAGATTTAGTCTGTCGTTAGGAGTTAGGAGTTGATCGACAGCAGTTCGGATGTAACCGGAGGCGAGAGTATATAAGCATATACTTATATAGTGCTTCATGACACGGTTTTTTTAGACACGGATTAACTTCGTTGTTCTTAGCTTGTGACTCATAGCGTGCAACTGGTAGTGTATAGCGGATAGTTAAACTTCAAAATCCGGACAGGGAATTAGTCAAGCCGTTACCGCCTTTTTCTTAATATGGCCGCACCGGGGGCGAGGTGCAATCGCTCGGAAATTTCTCTTCACACTCTTTAAAACTCAACCTGTGCTTCGTACTTTTATGCCCTGCGTTTTCTCAGCAAAGCCAGCCCGCCAAGACCGAGCAGGACAATCGTCATCGGTTCAGGTGTAACCGTAAAGGACGTCTGAAATGTATCGTCAAGTCCTGTTCCAGATGATGTAATGCTGTACGTATGGACAGTCAGAGTATAGTCGTTTGCTGATAATGTACCTATCTGTTTTGACTCATCCCATGTTGTCATTATCCAGTAAACATAATCCGGCACATCAAAGTAAAAATCCAATGTCAGGTTTGTGCCATTTGCTGTAAAGCTGCTGTGGTTAAAAGTCCAGCCGCCAAAATTTACCGTCCCATTCGCATCGATTGTAATACTATCCGAAGATGTCGGACTGGCCGGATTTATGGCAACCTGGTCAATTGAAAAGAATGCCAGCGTTTGCTCTGCCATAATAAAGACCAATGTCAGAATAAATAATCTTCTCATTTTCTACCTCCTTAAACTGACGTATTCTGCATTAAATGCATGGCCGCACAGCCATGCATTCCAGTTCTACGAACATTCTCAGCGCACCGACTGCGCAGCAATGCTCCTCTAAAGCCGTACGCAAACCGGAATAGATTATGCTCTCTTCGCATTAGTCTTGCTCCCCTATGCCTTTTGCCCCCAGCAAAGACGGCAATATTATACTCTTTTGTCGGAGGCAGTCAAGAAAATTATTGGCAAAATCTATGAGCGTTTTGTTCTCAAAATCGCCGCACCGAGGCCTCCACCGGGACAAACACCCCTTCGATACAACTCAGGGCAGGCGGATGAAATCAGGATATCGGGGGAATGAGGAAGGATCGCCAGCAACGGGCGGTGTAAAATGTGGTAATTTTGTTGCCGGGCGGATATAATGGCATCTTTGGGTGGGTTCGACACTGCGACAAGGCTCAGTGCGGGCAGGCTCACCACGGGACGCCATTTTTATGCGTGGATTCGACACTACGACAAAGCTAAGTGCAGGCATGCTCACCACAGGCAGACATATAGCGATATTGGGTTCGACGGGGTCGATAGGCACGACGGCATTGCGGGTTATTGACGCGCTGAATGCGTCTCGCGAAGAGAAATTTGAGGTTGTTGCGCTTAGCGGGCACAGCAAAATCAAATTATTAGCGGAGCAGGTTCAACGTTACAAGCCAAAGTATGTTGCGGTGAGCGACCCGGAGAGCGTCGAAGAATTCCGCCGGCTGGTCAAAGGGGTGGATGTAAAGATTCTTGCCGGTGCGGAGGGGCTTACAAAAATCGCGGAGCTTGACGAGGTTGATACAGTATTGGCAGCGGTTGTGGGGGTTGCAGGGCTGCAGGCGGTATTAGCGGCAGTTCGCAAAGGAAAACGTGTTGCGATAGCGAATAAAGAGCCGTTAGTTATAGCGGGACAATTAATTACGTCGGAGGCGAAAAAATACGGGGCGGAATTACTGCCTGTCGACAGCGAACACTCGGCGATATTTCAGTCGCTTTCGGCGGGCAGGCACGAGGAGATAGAAAAGATAATCCTGACGACATCGGGCGGGCCGTTCAGGAAGGCAAACCCGGCACAAATAGCTGACGCAACTATTGAGCAGGTTTTGGCGCACCCGGTATGGCGGATGGGGCCGAAGATTACTGTGGATTCGGCGACGATGATGAACAAGGCGCTTGAGATAATCGAGGCGAGATGGCTTTTCGACGTGCCTGCTGAAAAAATAGAAGTTATGGTTCACCCTGAGTCGATAGTTCATTCAATGGTTGAGTTTGTGGACGGCTCGGTAATTGCGCAGATGGGAAACCCGGATATGGCTCTTCCGATTCAATACGCGCTGACATATCCGAGGCGTCTGCCGGGGGCGGCGAAGAAACTTCAGCTTGATCGGCTGAAAACGCTGACCTTCGAGAAGCCGAACCCGCAGGTATTTGGCGCAGTAGAAATGGGGTTCGAGGTCGCTCAAAAGGGCGGGACGGCCGCGGCGGTATTTAACGCGGCCAACGAAGCCGCCGTAGAACAGTTTCTGGCGGGAAAAATAAAATTTGGTAATATCGTGGAACTTGTGCGGCACTGCCTGGATAATTGCACGACAAAAACGCAGGCGTCGCTTGAAGAATTATTAGAGGCGGACGCCTGGGCAAAAAAAGAGGTAACGGAATGTCTGAAAAATCATCAGCTTCGATGAGAATATACTCACGAGTTATTCTGCTGGTTATGATTGTCATCGCGGTCCTTGTTTTTATCATACGCAATATCGGTGTTTCCGCGAACATCCTGCTGGTGCTGCTGGGTTTCGGCGCTGTCATTTTAATTCATGAGCTTGGGCACTTTGTCGTCGCAAAACTGTGCGGGATAAAGGTCGAGGCGTTTTCGATAGGAATGCCGCCCATTTTGTTCGGCATAAAAAAGGCGAACCTCGGCTGGCGGATACGCATTCTGCCTGAGCTGCTGCGCAATGTTCGAGCCGACGAAGAGAAAAAAGCCGAAGGGGCAGAGACGCCGGACGGCAGCAAGGAAGGGGAGGATTCGGATGACGGGCTTTTAAGTTTTACGGTGGGCAAAAAGATTCTGCCCGGCGAAACAGAATACCGAATAGGGCTGATTCCCCTGGGCGGTTTTGTGAAGATGTTGGGCCAGGAAGACGTGGGGCCGGTGAAGACAAACACTGACCCGCGGTCGTTCGCCAACAAGCCCACATCGGCTCGAGCGGCTGTGCTGGCGGCGGGAGTAACTTTCAACGCGATAAGCGCGGTAATCGGGTACATGATAGTGTTCCTTATCGGAATCGGCCTGACGGCACCGATTGTGGGCGGAGTTATACCGGGCTCGCCGGCGGAGAAAGCGGGGATAAAACCGGGTGATGAGATAGTCGAAGTATCCGGAGTAAGCAGCCGGCTGGATTTCAGCGATATTATGATGGCGGCTGTGCTTTCCAGTAAAGACCAGGCGATACCGCTTAAGGTCCGCCGGGCCGACGGCAAAATCGACGATGTCTCGTTAGTGGCAGAGCAATTGCCTGGCGGGCAGTTTCGGGGATTCGGCATACAAAAACCATCTACGCTGGCCATAGCACAATTGCCTCCGTCAGACGCCAACAAGCTGTTTGAACACACTGGTTTGAAGCCCGGCGACCAAATCAAGAAGGTCGCGGGAATCGACGTCAATAACTACTGGGAGATAGAGCCGATAATTGAAGGAATCTTTGAGCCGAACATTACGTTTTCGGCACAGCGACAGGAGGCATCGGGGCAGCCGCATCTTGTCGAAGGCCGGCTCGCTTTGAGTTTTACACCCGCGTATGACCTTGTGGGGGAATCTGAGGCAAACCTCGCTAATATCTGCGGAATTGTGCCGCGGCTGAAGATTGCGGCGGTATCCACGGAAACAAAGTCATTGAAGAAATGGCTGTCGAAACTTTTCACCAAGAAAAACCCCGAACCCGGATTGAAACCCGGCGACATATTAGCAGCGGCAGCGGAAATCGAAAACCCGACATTTGTCGAGCTGCGGGAGATAACAAAACAATATGAAGACAGGGAGCTGGCCGTAACAGTGCTCAGGACCGACGCCTATGGCGTTGAAAATCGCCTGACCATACCGGTAATCCCGAGGCGGGATCCCGATGCCAACCGGGTCGTAATCGGCATAATACCTGAACTTGATACCGGACATGCAGTAGTCGCCAAAACAATCGCAACCCAACGGCATCCGAAGGCGGCGGCGATACCGAGAGGAGCAACGATAACGGCGGTCGACGGCGCAGAAGTGTCCAGTTTTTATGATGTCGCACGCCTTTTGAAGCGCAATTCCGGTCAGCGTGTTACGATTGACTGGCGGCTTGACGCGCAGAAGGCCGGCAACACGGCCATAAACGTAGGAGAGAAAAAGGACGTTGTCAGCGCATACGCTGCTGCCGAGGATATACTGCCTTTCGCGGAGATGGAACGGCTTTACAAAGCCAACGGGCCTGTCGACGCGATAGGGATGGGATACAAACGCACAAAGACGTTTATCCTCCAGACGTATGTCACTCTGTATCAGCTTATAGGCGGGCTTGTAAGTCCCAAGCAGCTTATGGGGCCGGTGGGCATACTGACGTTCAGCTACAAGATTGTGGCGGCCAAGCCCTTTATTTATTACATATATTTTCTCGGTCTTATAAGCGCATCAATCGCGGTGCTGAATTTTCTGCCTGTGCCGCCGTTTGATGGCGGACTGACGGTGCTTTTGCTGGTCGAGAAAATCAAGGGTTCGGCAATAAGCATAAAAGCGCAGGAAACAATAGCTTATGCGGCGTGGGCAATGCTGCTGACACTTATCGTGTATGTGACATACAACGATATTTCGCGAATTATTTTCGGGTTCTTCGGCTGACGATAACGTAACGGATTCATAAATTCAGAAAGGATTCTGGTAATGACAATGACGCTTGAGAAGCTGACATCGGAGGCGTACCATGACAACCTGCAGGCAGCGCTGATGCAGTTTGACGCAGAAATCCACAAGCTGATAACAAAAGAATACGAGCGACTTGAGGGGACGATACAGCTTCTGGCGGCGGAAAATCAGTGTTCGCGGGCAGTTCTGGCGGCTCTCGGCTCAATCCTGCAGAACAAAACCAGCGAGGGATTTCCCGCGGCCCGGCTTCACGGAGGCAGCGGCGTGATGGACGAGGTCGAGGGGCTGGCCATCGAGCGAGCCAAACGTGCGTTCGGCGCAAAATACGCCAACGTCCAGCCGCATTCGGGAACAACAGCCAATCAAATCGTCATAACCGCCCTGCTTAAGCCCGGCGACAAGATATTGAGTATGGCAACGAGTCACGGCGGACATTATTCGCATGGCTTTATAGATTCAATCACCGCGAGATTTTTCGAGATTGAAAGTTATCACGTTGACAGAGACACCTTCGTTCTGGATTACGATGAGATAGCAAAGCAGGCGAAACGATTCCGGCCAAAGCTTATCATTTGCGGGGCAAGCGCATATCCCCGCGCAATCGACTTTGCCAGATTCAGGAAAATAGCTGACGAGGCCGGGGCGTTATTGCTCGCGGACATTTCACATTTGTCCGCGCTGGTTATGGGAGGCGTTCACGCATCGCCAATCGATTGCGCTCACCTGACAACCACGAGCACCTATAAGCCCGGCGGGCCGAGAGGCGGGCTGATTTTGTCGGGCCAGGATTACGACTACAGAATTAAAATGGCGCGCGGAGAAATTCCCTTGTGGCAGTTGATAGAAAAGACAACATTCCCCGGCATTCAGGGGACGCCATATTTCAGCAATATCGCCGCCAAGGCAGTGTTTTTCAAAGAGGCCGTTTCGGAACAATACAAGGCGAGGCAAGTTAAGGTGGTCGAAAACGCGAAACGGCTGGCCGATAAGCTGCTTAAAAAAGGGTACAACATTCTCACCGGCGGCACCGACAATCATCTGATGCTTGTCAATATTTCTGACGGCTCACCTCACCTGACGGGACTGGTCGCCCAGCAATGCCTCGAACAATGCGGCATAGTCGTCGATAAAATGCTTTTACCTTATGATGACAACCCTGACGGCGTCAGCGGCATACGCCTGGGCACGCCGATAATCACAAAAAACGGTATGGGCCCGGCTCAAATCGACGAGATAGCCGAGCTTGTTGATGCGGTGCTAAGCAATTTGAAATCATCCGGCCAAACAATTGACCAGTCGATTGCTGAACGCGTCAGGAAACAGGCAAGGGAGCTTGCCGCTGAATTTCCTATCCGCTGACACAATCCGGTAACTTGTTTGTTCTTTAATTTTTACGTTTTCTCCTCAGAGCCATTATGCCCAAGCCGAACAGCGCAATCGTCGCAGGTTCGGGAATGTAATATGTAACATACAGGTCTGAGCTTAGCCCCGCTCCAAAATAGAGAGCCATACCATCGCTGCTTATGGCGGGCCAACCACCACCCTGCACTTGAGTATAATCAATCTGCAAAAACTGGGCGGCACCGAATTGATCGTTAAGTGATTGCCGCGTCGCCATATATAAATAGTTCTGGCCCGCAGGGTTAGCGTTAAAGTATAAAGATAACCCATCAGGAGAAAGGAACGGATTACACTCAGAAAACGACACCGTGTTGAGTTCGGACAAACTTCGTATATTTCCAAAAGCTGAATTTTTGTCCGGGCGAGTTGCAATATACATATCCCAGTTTCCAACATTGGGATTACAGAAAGCAATAGTCAATTCATCCGATGTAAGCGATGGAGCAGAAATATTATTGGGAAGACCAGCCACCAACGTTCCAAGCGACCAAGAGTCAGCTACTGAAGCTCGTTGACTGACTTTTATTTGCCAAGAACCTGACTCAACATAGTAATACATTCTGAGATTGTCTGGGGAAACCCAGGGATTATAAACATGGCCACCCGAAGAACAGAGAACTTCTGTAACAGATGTAAAATCCCCAGAGGGCTGGCTTCGTTTTGCCTCGTATATGGTCGCGTAAGAATGACCAACAGTCCGTGAGAAGTATAGCGATAGACCATCATAGGACAAATAGGGGGTGTTCTCTATATTGGAAGTGTTGATTCCAGACATTACCGGTACCGGCGTGGTCCATTCGGCGGCCGGAGCGGACACCGGCAACACAGTAATCAACAAGGCCGCTGCACATATAATTTGGTTTCTCATTCTTACTCTCCTTTAAAAAAGTGTGAATAAATTGGTTTATTAGAGGCGCAGTATATGCGCTCGATAATTGCAAATTGAATAGACAAAGCTCTTGTGCCTCTCTTCACTGCTGACTCTTCACTTATTACTGTCTGCAAAATCCGCCTAAATACAGTCCATTCCCGGCTGAATTGGCAAATTCATCAGATAGCTATCATTCTCTCAAAAATGCGACGCCCACCCTAATCCGTTCGCCTATTATAGGACTTTACCATAAACTATAGCCCATTGTCAACATCAGGAAGTCGATAATCCGACGGCAGTGTCCCTAAAACCGTATCCTGAACGATTGCGAATACACATCCGTCATTAAGGGCCAGCCATATTAGTAGTCCACAAAGACGGCGTTTAGTTACAGTTTTTCCTGAAAAAAGGATAATTTAACCTTGTATCCTCATCTTTTTACCTTATTAAAGAAACCCTTCTTCCAGTACAGCTCATAATGAGATTATCGGGCGTACTGCCCCAAAAACT
>JBFZBL010000112.1:0-4732 GCA_041308485.1 Phycisphaerae bacterium
TCTGAGGATAGTTTGAGCCGAAACCGATAATGTAGCTGCCCGCGCGGGGGTTGTCGCCGAGGATGTATTTAATCTGGTTCTGGGCGAAATTTCTGTAGGAGGTTTTCTTTGCGGCGTTGCCGTGGGAGTCGTCGGCCCAGACAAAAGCTATAAATGAAGCGTTGGCGGCATATCGCAGGGAACCCCAGGTATCGAGCCAGGCCAGTCCGCCGGGGCTGTAAGTGATTCCTCCGCCGGGCATCCAGTAATCGAGATTGCGTTCGATGGAACTTATATATATTTGCTTTCCCGTGGCTCGTGCGAGCAGGATTTGCGCCATATAATGCATATCATCCCAGGAATGGGTCCACTTGTAACCCCAGTAGCCGGTTTGTCCTTCCATACCCCAGTGGGTTGCGCAGGTTTCGGCCTTATCGAGGTAGTTTGAGTCGCTGGTGGCCAGATAAAGCCATGCGGCGGCAGCGGAAAGCTCATCCCAGTATCCGCTGTAGGAGGTATAGAAGCCGTTGGCGGCGGTGTAGCCGGAGTCGCTCTGGGTGGAATACGCAAAATCAAATAACTGCTGAGCGTGAGTCAGACATAAGGCGGCATAATTCAGGTCTGTCGGCTGGAAGACGATTGAAGCGGAAGCGAGGGCCGCGGCTGTCGCGCCGACGACGCACGAACCGGGCGACGAGGTCGTAACTTTATATGATGGCCGGGTCATTACCTCTTCAATTATCTCAACCGGTCCCCACCAGGCGTGGTCTGCGCTGCCGGTGCCGACCTGATAGTAGAATTCATTCGGGGCGGTGTGACACTTCAAAAAAAAGTCGGTGCCCCATTTGATTGCGTCGAGGACTTGATTTAACTGGCCGGCATTTACATAAGCTGTTCGATATTCGTAAACACCCCAGCTAAGAGTGGCCACAGTTGAAGCCATAGGCAGGCCGAACTTCACGTTATCGCCGGCATCGAGATAGCCGCCGGTCAAGTCCTGTCCAACATCAGCACCGTCGTTGAGGCACGAATCAGCACGCCATATCACCGGATTATCAGTCGGCAGGGGACCGCATCGCTGCTGCAAGTAGAAGTAAATCGACTTCTGCATCGCCTCCCCATAATTATAATCAGCCCCAGCCGTTTGGCTTAGAAACAACACCATTGCCATGATTGCAATTGGGGCGTGGCTCAGACATGTTTTGCTTCTCATACTCTTCTCCTTACTTTGCCTTCGCCTCTCAGCGGCTTGAGTCAGCTCAACGGGGCTCGAAGACATTTTTGATTATATCTTATTTACCGAGGACGACCCAAGAAAAATCAGTTAAAACCTCTTCTTATCAGGTTAAAATATGATAGAATAGTTTGCGGTCATTCAATCGAATCAGGACAGGTCGGCCGGTACAGGAAGGCTGTAATAAAGGGTCTTTCCTATGAAAACACAGTGTCCGAATTGTAAGGCGAAATTCAACATCAACGAGACAAGTGTCGGCAAACAGGCAAAATGTCCCAAGTGCACAAATCCCTTTACTATTCAACCATTCAGAGAGATTCCCGCTTCGCCCGCGAATCGAGGCGAGCCTGCAGCAGCAGCGGCACCGGCCCAAATTCCTGAGCCAATAGCGCCTCAGATAAAAAGCCCGATGCCCATAGCGCCTCCCGTAATGAGTGCTCAGCCGGCAACGGAGGTATCAAAATCGCCATCGAAGGCGGTGTTATCTAAAGCGGTGTTTGTGTATTGCTGGGCAGGCGTGCGGATTATCGCAGGTGTTTTAGGCGTGTTAGGTTTGATGCTGGCAATACAAAAAGGGGCCAAACCGACTTTGATTGCGACCTTCGCTGCTGCAGATGTTTTTCTGATAGTCAGCGTGGCGATTGAGTATATGCTGTTTTACAAGATGTGGGCCGCGATTCAGGATGACGAGGCGTCCATTTCGCCGGGCAAAGCGGTGGGGTTTTTACTCATCCCTGTCTTTAATATTTACTGGGCGCTGCTGATGGTGACAGGTTTCGCGGAAGACTACAACTCGTTTATAATCCGGCGGTCAATAAGGGCCAGAGAGCTGCCGATGTCACTGTATCTGATTTACGCTTTCGCGCTTATGCTGTCCGAGACAGTTCTGACGGCGCCTATGCTGTGCATTTTCGGTTTTCTGCGATACATAAACAGGGCGTTTGAGGAATATTCCTTTGTAGCGTGGGCACTTGTGGTTTTTCTGCTCGCGGCAGGCATCGGCCATTTCATTACATATATACTGGTTTCGTTCAAAACCTGTAACGCAGTAAACGCTTTGCCTGGTAATGCCGGAAAGATGTGAAGTTAATATAACAGTCTTATTGGCAGTTATGATTAAACTTGCTCGCATATTAACTGTTTTTATTGTATTAGCATCCGTCTTTTTCGCAGGCAAGTCAAAAGCACAAACACAGGATATGCCTGTTTTCATAATTGCCAACTCGGGCTCGTTTGGCGCTATTGAACAGGTTGCTGAAAGCGAAAATAAGGTCAACTTCTGGGATGACAACTTAGAGGATGATGATGCCTGCACGGAATCTTTCGCTGCCGTTGAGCTTCAACATTTTCTGTCGGCCTGCACCGGCATACCATTGAGCAATATTCAACTGACCTCAACAAAGCAGCTTCCGCAAGCCGGCTATGTCTTTGTAATCGGTAATCGCAGGTCCAATCCGCTTATCAAATCTCTTTCAAATAAAAATGATAATCTCACGCCTTTTACGTCTCCTGAATCGTTTCGTATTCATGTACTTGCTCACGGTTCGGCAAGTGTGTGTATCATTGAGGGGAATGGTCGAATTGGAACGCTTTACGGCGTCTATGCCTATCTTGAGCGGCTGGGAATGAGATTTTTCGGATTAGGCGAACAAGACACAGTTTATCCGGCAGGGAAAGTGGCGATTCCCAGCGAGCCGCTCGACTTGATTGAGAATCCCGCGTTTATGACCCGCGGTTTTTATGCGTGGGAGAACCGCGGCAACAAAGAATTTTTTCTCTGGATGGCGCGCAACAGAATGAATTTCTGGACATCAGCCCAGAAGGAAATTCCTTTATTGAAGAAACTTGGGATGCACCTGGCGATAGGCGCTCACGATGTTCTGTCTAATTTCCTGAATCCCTCTGCCAAGTATCCAAACGATACAAGCAAGACGTATTTCCAGGCACATTCTGAATGGTTCGGGATGCGAGATGGCAAGCGGATAGGAGATGTCGGGGGGTGGTCAAAAGACGGGCGCAACATTTGCACATCCAATGATGAAGCGGTAGCTGAGTTATCGAAAAATTTTGTTAATGGACTTATCGATGGCGTGTGGCGATATGCAGACGTGGTGAATTTCTGGATGCTGGATGGAAGCGATAAATGGTGCGACTGTGAAAAGTGCAAGGCGATTGGTTCGTATTCAGACCGCCTTATGCGCCTGGTTTATCAGGTAAATAAAGAGGTGCAGAAGGCGCGCAAAGATAGTCGGCTCAAACGAAACGTTCATCTGACGACCTTGGCATATAGCGACACAATGACACCGCCGACAAAGTCGCTGCCGGAAGACTTTGATTATGAGAATTGCTCAGTTACATTTTATCCTATTCAGCGATGCTATGTTCATGCGATGAATGACTCGAATTGCACTGAGATTAACCGCTGGTATAGAGATTCATACCTTGGGTGGGCGCCTCATAAAGATGGCTTCTATCAGGGAACGCTTTTCGTCGGCGAGTATTACAATGTCAGCAACTATAAATCTTTGCCTGTTTTATACAGCCGGATTATGGCAGAGGACATACCCTGGTATTACAAGACGGGGGCAAGAAATTTTCAGTATATGCACACGCTGACCAAAGGTTGGGGAACCTGGAGGCTGAATCAGTATATGCTTGCGAGGATGCTTTGGAATCCAGCCCTCGATGTCAATGAGATGTTAAACGACTACTTCCAGAAGTGCTACCCAACGACCACCGAACGCACACGGTCATTCTACGGCCATCTCGAAGATGCGTTTCGAAATATCACACCGCTGAAAACCAATATGGCGATTCATTTCAACCGCGGGAGTGACCCGTTTGCGATGAAGCACTTTCATTATGAGCCATATCATCCGCCGACCGATGATGGGCCTGAACTGCTGGAAATAATCGAATCACTTCACCTTGCACGCAGTGACATCGACGCCGCGACGCTTGAATGCAAAGACCAGATAGAAACAAAACGTCTGCGGGATGATGAACGGCGATTCGCTTACGGTGAGGATATCGTGGACTTCTTGTATCATACAGCCAGAACGATGATGTTCGATAAAGCAGAAGATTCCAATTCGGCCCGCAGAGAGTTCGAGAAGGTTGAGAAGGCAGCGGAAAATTTGCGGCGATACAAAAGGGACTTTATCGAGACTTTCATTTGTCCTGACGGCGGCTTTGAAGCGACACAACTATCGCCTGAGAAATTTAAATCGCTGAAACTCAAGTATGGTCGTGTTGAAATGTCTAATAAACTTGAGATTAATAGTAATAAAGAAGAAAATACTACAGTCAGGTTTCCAAGTCAGCCCTGAGTCTCCAAAGTCAGCGGTTTTTCTTAACGACAAAAATATCTAATTTTGAAGTGACTGCTAATCCTCTGCAAATAGCCCCAAGGGGATTTGAACCCCTGTCGCCGGGTTGAAAACCCGGTGTCCTGGACCGGCCTAGACGATGGGGCCAACCAAGTATTCCTTACTGCATACTGATTGCCTGTTCCGGGCA
>JBFZBL010000113.1:0-10552 GCA_041308485.1 Phycisphaerae bacterium
CCTGAGAAATCAACAACAATTGTCTTGGGTTTTGCGGTCTTTTCTAAACCAAGCTGGTTAGTGTCTTTGCTGATTTGTAAAAGATTCGCCGCGACAAGTTCAGGTTTCAATCGAAGATTTATAAAGCCGGGCCCCGCGATTTCAGGCGTTTCACAAATATCACCGATACTAAGTTTGGCGGCGATTTGCTCGGCTAATTTTCGCGGGTTGGTTTTGAGTTGTTTGGCCAGAGGCATTACACCATTGACCTGGTAATCGCCGAATTTCGCATCTGTCGCGGGCCTGACAAGAGCGGAGCATCCCGCCTGGCCCGATACTTCGGCCATTACACTGGTAATCGCTGCTTCAAGAATATCAAGAGTTGATTTCATTTCGCGGAAGAAAAAAAATAATCAATTATCAACAATCACTTATCAATCTTAACTCTTTTAGCGTCGCCCCAGAGCATTTCAAGGTCATAGTAGCCGCGTGACTGCTTATCGAAGATGTGGACGACGACATCGACAAAATCAAGGAGAACCCAGTTGCCACGCTCATAGCCGGCCTTTCCGAAAAGCCGAAAGCCCTTCGGCTTGGCCTGCTCGGCTATTTCGTCAGCCACGCTCCGCATCTGCCTGTCGCTTGTGCCCGTGGCGATAACGAAGTAGTCCGTAACGTCGGTTACTTTCCGCAGGTCGAGCACAACGACGTCGGTACAATGGCGCTCGCCCGCTAATTTCGCCGCGGCAACCGCCAACGCCTTCGCCTTACGATTTAATTTTCTTACCAAGTCACCTTCCTGAAAATGTCAATAAACGTCCACGATGATACAATCACCCGCCCCATAAGTCAATTGTCTCCTGTTTGCCCCATTGACCACAGCCGCAAGCCCGGTTAAAATCTCAAACCCGATGACTAACAAAATCCGCCCCATACATATTGTCCTGCTCATCATCAATATTTGCCTCGTGGCCGGCTTTGGGTATTCATTCCTGCTTCACAGAAATTACGAGTTCATCATTTACGTGGGCGTCATCGCGTTGTTCCTCGTCTTGGTCGGCATAACGTTTTTCAGGGTGGTCTATTCCATTTCTACTCTTTTGGGCCTGACAATATGGTCTCTTATGCACATGGCGGGAGGCGGGGTATTTATAAACAATGTTCGCCTCTACGACATAATCCTGATTCCGCTTTCGCAAACGTACCCAATCCTGCGGTATGACCAGGTTGTTCACTTATTCGGCTTCGCCGCCGCCACGCTGGCAATGTTCGACATGCTGCGTCCCCTGCTAAAAGAAAACCTTCAGCATTTCGCGGCTCTGTCGATAGTGGTCATAATGGCGGGTCTGGGTGTAGGCGCGTTTAATGAAATCGTCGAAGCGCTCGTCGCAGCAGCTCTCCCCCAGTCCGGCGTCGGCGGCTACGTCAACACCGCTCTCGACCTCATCTCCGACTTCCTCGGCGCCATCCTCGCCTTTGTCTTTATAAAGCTGCGGTATTTAAAAAGTTGACCCACATGTATTGCCTGTTGTCATTCCCGCGAACGCGGGAATCCAGAAAACTTTTCATTGCATGGCATTCCCGCCCTTAAATCGCAAATCGACAATCGGAAATCGGCAATTTGAACTACCCGCTACACGCTGAACGCTGTTATGTGTGGTAATCAGCGTTGATTGTAACGTAGCCCTTGCTCAAATCGCAGCCAACGCAGAAATCGCTGTATTTGCCTACGCCCAAATCAACCGTTATCGTGTGGCTTTTCTGTGAGACAATTTTGCTCGCCTTTTTGCGGTCGAAATTCGTCGGTGCTCCGTTTTTGAACACCGCTAAATCATAAAGTTTGCATGATACCTTTTGCGGATCCAGCTTAACACCCGATGAGCCGACAGCGCATATTATTCTTCCCCAGTTGGGGTCGCCGCCATGGACAGCGCATTTGACCAAATCGTAATCAGCAACCGCTCGGGCCGCTTTTGCGGCGTCAGTTTGATTAGCCGCGCCCGTGATAACCACCTTAAATATCCGCGTCGCGCCTTCCGCATCGAGAGCCATCTGCCGAGCTAAATCCTGGCACAGGTCTATCAGTGCAGCCGAGAATTTCTTGTATGATGAATCCTGGTTTTTTATCAGCTTATTTCCCGCTAAGCCAGATGCAAGGATTATCGCGGTATCATTTGTACTCTGGTGGCCATCGACGGTTAATTTATTCAGTGAATCGCCTATCGCCGCCTTGAGCGCCTCCGCCAGCATCGGTTTTGTAATCGCGGCATCGGTCGTGATAAAGCAAAGCGTCGTCGCCATATTCGGGCCAATCATCCCCGCGCCTTTGGTTGTGCCGGCAATGGTAATTTTTTTGCCTGATATTTCAATTCGCCGGCAGGCAATTTTGGCTTTAGTGTCCGTTGTCATTATCGCCTTTGTGAAATTCATCCCGGCTGTCGCGGATTCACTAAGCTGACCTACTGCGGCTTCGATACCAGCGGTAACGTTTTTCATCGGCAAATGCTCACCGATGATGCCCGTCGAGGCAACGAGAACCTCATGCGGGTCAACAATAATGTGATTAGCCGTTTCAGAGCACATTTTTACTGCGTTATCAATTCCGCGATTTCCCGTGCAGGCATTGGCGTTGCCCGAATTGACAACCACCGCATAAATCGTATTGCTCTTGGCGTGCTTTCGGCTAATCTGCACACCTGCCGAGGTGATTTTATTTGTCGTGAACACCGCCGCCGCCTTGGTGCCGGCCGGGCAGACAATCAATCCCAAATCGTGTTTGCCCGATTTTTTTATCCCGCACTTCACCCCTGCCGCCAAAAACCCCTTCGGTGCCGTAATAGTGTTATTCATTATCTTCTAATGCCTCTCGTGTTTATATTATTTTCCCTTCCCGGAAATATAGCACAACGCCAGAATGGTTATAACAATCCCCATGGCCAGCGACACACAAAGAACCCAGCTATTGTTCATCAAAGGAACCCTGTCGAGCAGCGTCCACAATCCTCTGAATATGAGCACCGAGCCGAGTATCAGAACAATTTCCGAAAATATCAGCTTTTTGCATATCATATCAAAGCTCCTATGCCATTTCACATCTGTTTTCTGTTTACCCGACAAATCGCCCATCAGCCGTTGCTCAGTTTGCCCGAAATAGCGATTTCACGAAAACCGGCCATCGGGTCATAAAATTTCTTGTTCAAATCGACAACGTTAACCATAACGCCCGCCTTATTCTGCTTCAACTGCTCCGCAATCACGCCATCGGGCTGGATAAAACAGGATGGATACGGCGAATAATAACCCGAGGCGTTAGACATACTCACCCAAAAATGGTTCGTCGCCGCGTGACACTGCATCGTCTGCCTCATAATGTGCGTATGCACACTCGGGCCTTTTTGCCGGGCGTTATAAAACGACTGGAACACGCAGTTAACGCCCTGCTTATACAACGCCCTGTAAATTTCAGGGAAACGCAAATCGAAGCAAATCAGCAGTGAGCACTTCACGCCATTGATTTTGAAAAAGATAAATCGACTGCCGGTCGTAAACCGGCGCAGCTCTCCCGCCGTGCAGAAACGCTTGTCGTATCGGTCAACCATTTCCCCGTCGGAGTTTATCAGATAAAGGCAGTTATATGGTTTATCAGGTTCGGTCAGCGGATGAACACTGCCCAAAACTACCCACAGCTTCAATTTCCCCGCCTCGCGAGCAATCCTGCTCGTCTCTTTTTCGAGTGTATCCCCGTCAAAGCCGTCGAAATTCGGAAAATCGAAACCGATATAGCCGGCCAATGCGCATTCCGGAAAATGCGCAATCTCCGCACCTCCCCTTTTGGCCTTTTGCATCTGGGCGCAAATCTGCTCCGCGTTCCGTTTTATCGATGCGCTCACCGCAAACTGACACGTCGCGATTTTGAGTATGCGATTGTTCATATATTACTTGCCAAAAATTCCTTCCATAACGTCAAGAGCAAATCTGGCTGAAACCGTCCCCGGCCCGCCGCTCATCCCAATACCGATTTCGACCGCCTCGAGGACTTCCCGCTGCGATGCCCCCGCCTTGGCCGCCTGCTCGATATGCCATTGCATACAGGATTCGCAGTTAATTACAACTGATATGCCGACAGCGATAAGCTCCTTATATTTCTTCGGCACTTTATCTTTGCCGAAAGCCGCCTTTTGCATTTCGAGAAATCGCTCGTACACTTTGGATTTTAGCACCAACATCTTTTTATGTGACTGAATCCGCTTCTTTGATATTTCTTCGAGCTTACCCACTGCACCATCTCCTACTTCAAGCCGAGCGTTTCATCCAGGCCGAAAATGATATTCATATTCTGAATCGCCTGGCCTGATGCGCCTTTAATCAGATTATCAATCGCAGAGAAGCAGACGACCGTCCCTTTGACAACCGTCGGGAAAACATGGCAGTAATTTGTCCCCGCAACATCTTTGACATTCGGGCTGCCTGCGCAAACCTGCACAAAAGGTTCGCTGGCATAAAAATCCTTATACAGGTTCACAAGCTGCTCATTAGTAACCTTGCTTTTCGGCTTGCAATAAACCGTCGAAAGAATTCCAAGATCGAAAGGCCCGGCGTGCGGCTGGAAAAGAACCGTTACAGGCTTACCCGCGACGTCGGCCGCAATCTGCTCCATTTCCGGCATATGGCGATGCGTCCCTATGCCGTAGGCAAAAATGTTTTCATTCATATTCGGGAAATGAAATTTGACCGACGGATTTTTACCCGCGCCTGATATGCCCGTTACCGCGTTATTGATAACATCATTTTCTATCAGTCCTTCTTTCAATAAAGGCGCAATCGCCAGAATCAATCCGGTCGGGAAACAGCCGGGATTGGCTACAAGTTTAGCGCCTTTTATTTTATCACGGAAAAGTTCCGGCAGACCATAAACTGCTTTGGCCAGATTGCCGGTGTCGGTGTGCTTTTGATAAAACTTCTCATACACCGCCACATCCTTTATCCGGTAATCTGCGCTGAAATCTATCACCTTCAGTTCCGCGTCCAGCATCTTAGGCACAAAACTCATCGAGACCTTGTGCGGCAGGCAGCACAAAGCAACGTCCGCCGCATCCGCAAGTTTTTCCAAATCCAGCGGCACCACTTCCATTTCGCAGCGGCCCTTGAATCGACCGAACATATCGCTGACCAGTCCGCACTCCTCAGGCAGCGCGCTCAGATACGTCAGTTTCGCCTCGCTGTGCCGAAGCAGTATCTCAATTGATTCTGCGCCCGTATAGCCGCTGGCGCCAATAATCGCAACACGTATCATAATTTCTCCTTAAAAAAAAGCCGTCGAGTTTTGTTCTCGACGGCCATTGTAATAATCGAACTGTCAGTTTGCAAATTAACGTTTCGAGAACTGGAATCTCCTTCTTGCGCCCGACTGGCCCGGTTTCTTCCTTTCGACCATTCTCGGGTCACGTGTCAGGAACCCGCCGTCGCGCAACGCCTGGGCAAGACCCGGGTCGTATATCTTCAGCGCCCTTGCGATACCCAGCACAGTCGCGCCCGCCTGGCCCGTCGTGCCGCCGCCGTTGACATTGACAAATACGTCAAGCGTCTTCTCGGCTTTGGCCGTTCGCAGCGGCGATAGCACCGCGCTTCTGTCCTGTTCGGTCTTGAAATACTCCACAAGCTGTTTTTTATTAATGACTAATTTACCGTCGCCGGGTTTAATCCGAACACGAGCAACCGATGTCTTTCTTCTGCCGGTTCCCCAGTAGAAGCCGCCCTTATCAGGCCCCTTGGCTGCCGGTGCTTCTGTCTTTACTGCTGTTTCCTCTGTCTTTGCCATATCCTGCTATCTTTCCGAAAAATTATATCTTCATCTCTTCGGGTTTTTGTGCCTTAAACTCGTGCTCAGGCCCGCGGACAATTTTCAGCCTAAGCATCATGTGCCTGCCAAGCTTGTTCTTCGGAAGCATCCTTTTCACCGCCAGCTCAATCACCTTTTCCGGCTTGGCGGCAAACATATTGGAAAAAGATGTGTATGTGTGTCCGCCGGGATAACGTGTGTAGTAATCGTATTCCCGCTGCTCGGCTTTTTTGCCGGTAACGCGAACCTTTTCGGCGTTAACAACCACCACGCAATCGCCGCCGTCAACGTATGGCGTATATGTCGGCCTGTTCTTGCCCATCAGTATCCGGGCTATCCTGGTCGCCATTCGACCAAGAACTATCCCGTCGGCATTCACAAGCCACCATTTACGCTGAACATCCGCAGCTTTCATCAAAAACGTCTTCATACAAACTCCATAGAATCATTCAAAGCCCTTTATTTTAGCGAATTTCGCCTATATGTCAAACGCTGAATTGCCAAAATTTTAAGATTTTTTCGTAGCGAAGCGAAGACCTCGGCGTAGTTTCTTAACGAAGCCGGGTCACGGATTCCTCGCCGGTTAGCCCCAATCCCTCGCGGTGAGGGGTGCCCGCCCTCCGTAACTCAAAACTAAACACTTAACACTTAACACTCAAAACTCACCCCCCCTCCCTGCCCCCGGAAATAACTGGACAGACGCCGTGGCCTGGGATATTCTCACTTTGACACGGGAATCCAATGAAAAGCCGCTTTTTTAAGGAGAAACGGATTATGAAGTCAATCAGAACAATTGCAGCAGGCGCAATACTTGCAGGTCTCTTGTCGGCATCGGTTGTAGCAGCTGCTGAGGGGGTCGGCGGCGAATGGAATTTCACAAACAAATTCGAGGCCATGACCGCAGACGCGACCATGACAATTACCAAAACCGCTGAAGGCAAATACGCCGGAACATGGTCGTCGCAATGGGGGCAAAGCTCACTGTCGGATATCACGGCAGAAAACGGCAAGGTTAAATTTATCCAGACCAGCAACTTCGGCGGTCAGGACCTCAAAACCTCTTATGAAGGCACTCTTGAAAACGGAAAACTCAAAGGCGCCTCGAAAAACCAGTGGGGTGATGCTGCTTTTGAAGGAACTCGCGGAGAAACACAAAAACAGTCAGACCCCTTTGTCGGCGAATGGCAGATGAACATTATGATACCGGCCAGAGAAATCGTTGAGAAGATGACCATAACCCAAAACGCCGATGGGACACTGGCGGGTAAATGGGAAGGCATGAGGGGCCCAGAAAATACTATCTCGGATTTGAAATTCGCAGAGGGCAAGCTGACTTTTACGCGCACAACCAAAATGGGTGGTAACGATTTCTCAATGACGTTTCAGGGCACGGTCTCGGGCGACACAATAAAGGGCTCTTTCAGCAGTGATTTCGGCGATAGAGAAATAACCGCCTCCCGCGCCGCAGCCAAGCCGGAAACGCCAAAGGCCGAACCAAACAAACCCCCTGCCGGTAAAAAATAGTATTTTCAGGATTTAACAACATTTAAGAATTCTTCGACCGCGGAGTACGCAGGGGCAATCTCAGACATGCTCGACCTGAAGCCCAACCAGACGATTCTTTTCATCGGCGACAGTATTACGGATGCCGACAGAAACAGCCACGCCTATAAGCCCTTCGGTTTCGGCTACGTCAATTTTGCGGCAAATGCCCTCTTAGCCAAATATCCCGCTTACAACCTGAATATCATCAATACAGGCATCAGCGGCAACACCATACGCGACCTCAAAAACCGATGGCAAAAAGATTGTCTCGACCACAACCCCGATATCCTCAGCATCCTCATCGGCGTTAACGACGTCTGGCGGCTGTTCGCTTCCGAAGACGAATTGCCTTACGCGGTGCCGCTTGACGAATACGAAATCACTTACAGGCAGCTTCTCACGATAGTAAAACAGAAATGTAACAGCCAACTTGTGATATGCGAGCCGTTTATGTTCTGCGATGATTATAACAGCAAGATGTTCGCTCATCTTCGTCGTTACGTTGAGGCGGTGCGCACCATCGCCGATGACTTTAACGCTTGTTTAGTGCCGCTGCAAAAGGCAATCGATGAGCGTATAAAGGAAGTTTCGCCGCAAAACTGGTCGCTTGATATGGTCCATCCCGAAGTTTGGGCGCACGCATGGATAGCGCAACAGTGGTTAATTGCTGCTGGTCTATAGGAATTTTATTTTATTTGAAAAATTTTTTCGCTCATAGATTTCGCAGCCACAACGAGATACGGCGCGAGCGAAAAAAATGATTAAAAATTCGTTAATTTGCCCTTTACACCTTCTCAATTTGCCGTTAACTTGCCGATACTAATTTCGCGGGCGTTACACTATATATGGTATTATTTTGCCCGCCTTAACAACATATTGTATATTTAATTTTCCCCGCCTTTTGGGCGGATATTTGCATGGAGGCAATAGAATGGCCGAGAAATTCAGCCCTGAGAACCCTTTCAAAACCGCCCAAACACACGGGGCAGCCGCTTCTGGCTCGTTCAACCATCATTGCGGATTAAAGATTGAACAGTGCTTTTCCACCACCGGCACTCACCCCTTCGACGAGCTTAAATGGGAAACCCGCTCCGCAAAGATTTCCAGCGATACAGGCGAGGCAATCTTCGAGCAGAATAATATCGAAGTCCCCGCAAACTGGAGCGAGCTGGCAACCAAGGTCGTCTCAAGCAAATACTTCTACGGTGACATCTCGACAGGCCAGCGAGAGCACTCCGTCAAGCAGCTCGTTCACCGAGTCTGCCGGACGATTGCCGACCGCGGCAAGCGAGATGGGTACTTCGCCTCCGACGCCGACGCGGAAAATTTCTATAACGAGCTTACCTGGCTTTGCGTCAACCAGGTCGGCGCGTTCAATTCCCCTGTCTGGTTCAACGTCGGCCTTTTCGACGTCTACGGCATCGCGGGCAGCAAACACAACTATCGCTGGGACCTCAAACGCAGCGAGGCCGTCCTCTGCGACAACTCTTACGAATACCCGCAGGCCTCCGCCTGCTTCATCCAGTCCGTCAAGGACTCAATGGAAGACATTATGCGATTGGCCACAAGCGAAGCGATGCTCTTCAAGCAGGGCTCGGGGACGGGGACAGACCTTTCGACGCTTCGCAGCAGCAAAGAAAAACTATCAGGCGGCGGAAAACCCTCCGGCCCTCTGAGTTTTATGCGCGTTTACGACCAGATTGCAGCCGTAATCAAATCGGGCGGCAAGACTCGCCGCGCCGCGAAGATGCAGTCAATGAAGATTACTCACCCTGACATCAAAGAATTCATCACCTGCAAGACCGAAGAGGAGAAAAAGGCCTGGGCGCTCATCGAGGCCGGCTACACAGCCGACCACAACGCCGAGGCATACAACAGTGTAATGTTCCAGAACTCCAACTTCTCCGTCCGTGTCACCGACGAATTTATGATGGCCGTCGAGAAGGACGACAAATGGTCCACATACGCCATAACCAATGGTCAGAAAATCGGCGAACACTCCGCACGCGAGCTTATGAATCTTATCGCCGAGGGAACACGCCTTTGCGGCGACCCCGGCATCCAGTATGACAGCACCATCAATCGCTGGCATACCTGCCCCGCCTCCGGACGGATTAACGCCTCGAATCCGTGCAGCGAGTATATGTTCATCGACGATTCCGCCTGCAACCTCGCTTCGCTCAACCTGATGAAGTTCCTCAAAGAAGATGGCACATTCGACGTAGCGGGCCTCAAAAAAGCCGTCCGCATCTTTATCATCGCTCAGGAAATACTCGTCGATAATGGCTCCTACCCCGACAAGGCAATCGCAATCAACAGTCATCTTTTCAGGCCCCTCGGCCTGGGTTACGCCAATCTCGGCTCACTGATTATGGCCCTTGCGTATGCTTATGACTCCGAACAGGCAAGGGCGCTTTCCGCGGCCGTCAGCGCAATCCTCACTGGCACCGCCTATACCGTCAGCGCGGAAATCGCCTCGGTAAAAGGCGCCTTCGATGAATTTACCAAAAACGCCGACCCAATGCTCAAAGTCATAAATATGCACCGCCAGCACGCCTGCGATATACCGGAAACGCATTGCCCGGCCTATCTCCGCAACGCCGCAAAAGACATCTGGGATGAGGCCTTCTCCGCCGGCTCCAAATCCGGCTTTAGAAACGCCCAGGTTACCGTCCTTGCCCCCACAGGCACCATCGGTTTTCTCATGGATTGCGCCACCACCGGAATCGAGCCGGATATCGCGCTTGTAAAATACAAACTCTTAGCCGGCGGCGGCATGCTGAAATTAGTCAACAAAACCGTCCCGATGGCGCTCGAACGCCTCGGCTACAGCGCCGATGAAATAAAGGCCCTCACCGATTTCATCGATGAGCATGAGACCATCGAGGGAACGGAAAAACTCAATCCTGAGCATTTGTCCATTTTCGACTGTGCCTTCAAGCCCCGCAACGGCAAGCGATTCATTCATTATCTTGCCCATATCAAAATGATGTCCGCCGTCCAGCCCTTTATCACCGGCGCAATCAGCAAGACCATAAACATGCCCAAAGAGGCCACGACCGAGGAAATCGCATCGGCCTATATGCAGGGTTGGAAACTGGGCCTCAAGGCCGTCGCCATCTACCGCGATGGTTCAAAGATGCTCCAGCCCGTCTCCACGAAAAAACACAGGGGCGCAAAAGACAAAAC
>JBFZBL010000114.1:0-7015 GCA_041308485.1 Phycisphaerae bacterium
GCTGACAACTCGCCTGCATGAAGTTGGAATCGCTAGTAATCGTGAATCAGCTACGTCACGGTGAATGTGTTCCTGAGCCTTGTACACACCGCCCGTCAAGTCATGGGAGTCGTAAGTACCCAAAACCGGGTTGTCAACTGCAAAGAGACGCCTGTCTACGGTAAGTGCGATGACTGGGACTAAGTCGTAACAAGGTAGCCGTAGGGGAACCTGCGGCTGGATCACCTCCTTTCTAAAGGATAATTTAGACGATATTCGCCGCAAGGCGGATATCCGGGTTCCTTCGGGAACCAGTCAGGCATTTTCGATGCTGTGGCTTTAACTGTTACTTGATATTTAGGCTCCGTGAGACCCACGGAGCCTTTTTATTGCGCCCACCCTTCGACGCGCTGCGCTTGCTCAGGGCAGGCAGGGCCTTTTGTATTTTATAGAATGCCCCATCCCTAAGGTTTTTAAGAGCCATTTCTTGCAGGTCAATTTTCTCCGGCAGGTATGACAACAGGAATCAGTCGGCGCAAGAAAGTTGCGAAAGTACTTGCGGAGTTATTATAAGCGGGTTATAATGAAAGTATCTACGCTATAAATAATTAGGAATGCGTGTAATAAGGAAAATATCAACTTAAATATCAGAGAGAGGATAATCAGATGAAATATGTTCTATCCATAGACCAGGGGACGACCGGAAGCCGAGTCATGGTTTACGACAAGAGCGGAAGATGTGTCGCAAGCACTTATCAGGAATTTCCGCAGTATTTTCCCAAGCCCGGCTGGGTAGAGCATAAGCCGGAAGAAATATGGGAAAGTGTAAATAATACAATCCAGAAGGTTCTCAAAAAAGTGCCGGCGCAATCAATAGCGGCGATAGGAATTACAAACCAGCGCGAGACGACAGTAATCTGGGACAGGGAAACGGGCAAGCCAATCTATAACGCTATTGTCTGGCAGTGCAGGAG
The DNA here is from genome assembly GCA_041308485.1 of Phycisphaerae bacterium. Taxonomy (GTDB): domain Bacteria; phylum Planctomycetota; class Phycisphaerae; order Sedimentisphaerales; family Anaerobacaceae; genus Fen-1362. Next base: position 954 of record JBFZBL010000114.1, read on the forward strand.
AACCGCCGAGCGCTGCGACCAGCTCAAGAAAAAAGGCGAAGCGGAATTTTTCCGTAAGAGAACGGGACTTCCCGTCGATGCTTATTTTTCCGCGACCAAAATAGAGTGGATATTAAAAAACGTCAAAGGCGCCTTATCAAAGGCCCTAAAGGGGCAGCTCTGCTTCGGCACAACAGACTCGTGGGTATTATGGAAGCTCACAGGCGGAAACAGTCATGCAACAGACTATACGAACGCTTCGCGCACAATGCTTTTCAATATCGATAAATTAAAGTGGGACGGTGAAATACTTAAAAAGTTTTCCATACCCGCATCAATTCTTCCTGAGGTAAAAAATTCCTCCAGCATTTTCGGAAGGACCGTAACGACGGGAAGTCTGCCTGCCGGTATTCCTATATCAGGTATCGCAGGCGACCAGCAGGCTGCACTTTTCGGGCAGATGTGTTTTGAGCCCGGAACCATAAAAAATACATACGGTACGGGATGTTTCGTTCTGTTCAATACCGGCAAAAAACGCCTTGCCTCGAAATACGGGCTTATTACGACACTGGCGTGCGGCCCGTCGGGTGAGCCTGTTTATGCGCTCGAAGGCGCGATATTCATAGCAGGCTCGGCAATACAGTGGCTGCGCGACGGGCTGAAGATTTTAGCCACGGCCGCGGAGTCGGAAAAAATGGCGAGGTCGGTGAAAAACAACGCTGGTGTTTATTTTGTTCCCGCCCTTGTTGGTCTCGGTGCGCCTTACTGGGACCAGGACGCCAGGGGGAGCATTTACGGTATAACAAGAGGCACCAGCGGCAATCATATCGTAAGGGCCGCGATTGAGGCGATATGCTATCAAACCAGAGACGTGCTCGAAGCAATGCAGAAAGACTCCGGATTAAAAATCAGGGATTTGAAAATAGACGGCGGAGCTGTGGCAAATAATTTTCTGTGCCAACTTCAGTCGGACATACTCGGGGTCAATGTTATAAGGCCTAAGACGATTGAAACGACCGCCTGCGGAGCCGCATATCTTGCGGGTCTGGCCGTGGGATATTGGAAAAATACTGCTGAGATACAAAAGCAATGGAAAAAAGACAGGGTCTTCAGACCCGTGATGTCCAGAAGTGAGTCTTCAGAACTCTACGAGAACTGGTTGAAGGCGGTGAAAAGAACGTTGTCCCGCACTCCATAAAACAATCGAGAGGCAGCGAGTCAGATATATACATATGGATGCTTATGATATAGTTGTAATAGGCGGAGGGGTTGTCGGGGTGTCGATAGCGAGGGAGCTGTCGCGTTATAAGCTTCGTATTGCGCTTCTCGAAAAAGAAGAGGAGCTTGCCTTCGGGGTTTCCAAAGCAAACAGCGGGATTATTCATCCGGGTACACAAAATCCGCCACATTCGCTTAAAGGCGGATTGTGTGTTCTGGGCAACCGGCTGACAAAAAAAGTATGTAAAATGCTCGGTGTTGAGTTTAAGGAGGTAGGAGAACTTATAGTTGCCTTTAGCGAGCAGGAGATAGAAAGACTAATAAGTTTGAAAAAAGAAGCTGAGATGCTCGGCGTCCCGCGGCTGGAAATCGTAAATTCCGAGTGGCTGAGGGCGAACGAACCGAATTTAAGCAAGGATGCTGTCGCGGCTCTTTTTGCGCCGACGGCAGGCGTAGTAAGTCCTTATCGCCTTGTATATGCTCTTTCGGAAAATGCAGTCCAAAACGGCGTGGAAATACATACCCAGACCCTGGTACAAGACATAGTTCCTCTTGCGGCACACGGCTCAAACGGGAAGGGGCGTTTTGAAATATCCACATCGAAAGGCATTTTTAAAACGGAGTATCTTGTTAACGCCGCAGGTCTTTTTGCTGACGAAATAGCAAAAATGGCGGGAATTGACGACTTCAAAATCAGGCCTCGTAAAGGACAAGAGTTTTTGCTGGACAAAAAAAGGGAACACCTGACAAATCATGTCATCTTTCCGCTTCCGTCAAAAACCTCAAAAGGCATTCTAATTATAAAGACCTCGGATGGAAATCCGATGATAGGACCGACAGCCCAGGATATCGACGACAAAAATGACTTATCGACTTCGGAAGATGGTCTCAAAGAGGTGTTTGCGTCAGCACAGAAAATGATCCCTTCAATAAACAGAAACGATATCATTGCCTACTTTGCCGGCTTGAGACCGACTGCGGGAGACGATTTTATTATCCGGCATGAAGAAAAGGTTCCCGGTTTTGTCAATGTTGCCGGCATACAATCCCCCGGATTATCATCCGCGGCTGCGATAGCTATTTTTGTAAGCGAGCTTTTGAAGAAAAACGGTCTGTCTATGGAAAGAAAGCTTATTTTTCACAGGTCTGAACCAAAACACACACACCTTTTTACATTACCGCTGAAGAGAATAAAAAAGCTTATCAAAGGAGACGCATCATATGGAGATATTGTATGCCGGTGCGAGATGGTCTCTGCAAAGGAAGTGAGGGACGCAATAAAGCGCGGGGCAAGGACGCTGGACGGCATAAAATTCAGGACCCGCGCACAGGCCGGCAGGTGTCACGGAAGCTTCTGTACGACCAGGCTTATGAAAATTCTGGGCGAAGAGACAAAAAAAGCTGCGACCGCTATAACAAAGCGAGGCCCGGGGTCAGAAATAGTTAAACAGGACCGCAATGATACACGATAGGGATTTAGTAATAGTAGGCGCAGGGCCGGCCGGAATGGCCGCGGCTATCGCCGCGCACGAAAGCGGCGTAAAGGATATTCTGCTTCTCGAAAGAGACCAGTATCTCGGCGGCATACTTAATCAGTGTATCCATACCGGCTTCGGAATCGAATACTTCAAAGAAATCCTGACCGGCCCGGAATACGCAGACAGATTCATAAATCAAATAAGAAAGATACCCGAGATAGAGGTCAGCTTGAAATCATTCGTAGTTCATCTTACGAAAGACAAGATACTGACCTTTATAAAACCCGGCATTATCGAAGAGGTGCGTGCAAAAGCGATAATTATGGCAACGGGGTGCAGGGAAAAGACGCGAGAGATGATACACATCGGCGGGACAAGGCCGGCCGGCATATTCTCCGCAGGACTGGCCCAGAAGCTTATAAATATCGAGGGTTTATTGCCGGGCAAAAAAGTTATTGTGGTAGGCTCAGGTGATATCGGCCTTATTATGGCGCGTCGTTTTGTGCTGGAAGGTGCCCAGGTCGAAGCCGTAGTTGAGATACAGAGCCAGACGCAGGGTCTTTTGCGCAATGTAGTGCAGTGCATAGAGGATTTTGACATACCGATTTATTTCAAACATAAGATTTCCAGAATTTACGGTAAAGACAGGGTTGAAAAAGTCGGCATCGTCAGGGTGGATGACGATTTTAATGAAATAAGCGGTTCGGGAACAGAGATCGAATGCGATACCGTTTTAATATCGGCGGGGCTTATTCCGGAAAATGAGCTTATAGAAATGGCTGGGGTAGAAATAGACAAAAAGAGAAATACCCCCGCATCAGATGAGTTAAATAAAACGTCCATACCGGGATTATTTGTGTGCGGGAATTCCTTTAAAGTTTACGATATCGTTGATTCCGTGTCGCGTGACAGTGCAAAAGCCGGGAGGCTCGCTGCGGAATATCTTAAGGCTTTAAAATGACAAGAAAAATCAGGTGCATAGATTGTCCCAAGGGCTGCTCTTTATCGGTGGACATAGAGAACGGTAAAGTTGTCGGCGTAAACGGCAACGAGTGTCCGAAAGGGGAAAAGCACGCCATAGCGGAAGTCGAGAACCCCGTCCGAGTACTGACGTCGGCAGTTTTGTCCCATGGATTGGCCCTTAAAATGATTCCCGTCAGGACTGACGGCCCGGTACCAAAGACCGCCCAGAAAAAGGCAATGGAAGAAATAAAGCGAATCAGGATTAATCAGCCTGTCCGGGTCGGCACTGTTATTGCCGGAAACTTTCTGGGTTTGGGAATAAATCTGATTGCAACAAGAGATTGCGAAGCATAGGCAAGTTGCGTGTTCTTAAACATTCTTATAACTATATCAGGAAAGGAGCACACAAGTGACAACCTTCTTGGCCGAGATAATTGGGACGGCATTACTTATTCTATTGGGCGAGGGCGTTGTGGCCAACGTAGTTCTGACAGGCGCCAAAGGCGAAAAATCCGGCTGGATAGTGATTACTTTCGGCTGGGCCATGGGCGTCTTCATTGGGGTCTTTACCGTAGCAGCTTACAGCGGCGCACACCTCAATCCGGCTGTAACACTGGCGCTTGCTGTCGCCGGCAAGTTCAGCTGGGAAAATGTACCTGCATACATCGCCGCCCAAATGATCGGCGCTGCTATCGGGGCCTTTTTGGTCTGGCTGATGTATCGAGACCACTTCAGGGTAACTGAAAACAAGGACCTTAAGCTGGCCGTGTTCTGCACGGGCCCTGCAATTCGAAATATACCCCTTAATTTCATTTCAGAAGTTATTGGCACCTTCGTTCTCATATTTGCCGTGCTGTATCTTTCCGCACCAAAGGTCGGTCTCGGCTCACTGGATGCCCTGCCGGTTGCGCTGGTTGTTCTGGCCATCGGCCTGTCACTCGGCGGAACCACAGGCTACGCAATCAACCCCGCACGCGACCTGGCCCCGAGACTTATACATGCAATTCTCCCTATGCCGGGCGGCAAGCGGGACAGTGACTGGGGTTATGCCTGGGTCCCCATCATAGGGCCTGTGGTCGGAGCTGTTCTGGCATCGGCGGTTTACATGATGCTCAGCTAAGTGCCGGTTTATGTAACAAAACTTTTGCCGGTGCGTGTTCCCAAACGGATACGCCAGGCAATCGAGCCGGCGGAGAACCGGATTAAAATAGTCAGCGGGGAACGGAAGGCAGCTCAAAATCCGAAGCACTAAATCCGAAATCCTAAACCCTTCGATTTCACTCAGAGCAGGCAAATTCAAATTACCAAAACACAATCCGCCGGAGGAGGAAAGTGTATTTTGAAAAATGGAATTTAAATTATATGGTTTATATTGGCGGCAGAGGGCGTTTTGCCTGTTTTTGGCGCCAAAAAGGGGGATTGGGAACAAACATTTCGCATAAAAAGCATGCGCAGTTGAACAGCAAGCCGAAATTATCAGGAAATCATAGATTGAAATGATAGTTAGATGATGTTTTAAGGAGACACAAAATGAAACGGTTGGCAGTGTTGTGTGTGTTGGCAGCAGTATTGGGACTATGTTCGCAATCGCATGGATACATTCTTGTCTATAACGTATCGGCGCAAGTCAAGGCGGTAGATACCGCAGCCAATACGATGAACAGGACAACGGTTCGCGGCACGCTTATGGTAGATATCGATGAGACACAGGGTTTTGCGACAGAAGGAGTGCTGGTGCTGTTCGAAAGGACAGGGGGCAGACAAGGGGTTTATACCGTATCCGATGCTACAGGGATAACGATATACGGCAATTCGGTTGCGGCGGTGATAGATACAGGATGGCTGGGCAGCCAGATAATTCTGACCGGCAGCAGGATGCAGAACAGGAACATCGGCCTTTCAGGGAGGAAGAGTGTCGCCAATTTAATGGACGGCAGCCTTCATTTAAATGGCGGCATATTGTTTGACGCGAACGAGGTACTTATAGGTGGCGGGATGATGACGGCGGCACTGGACCTTCAGCAGACTAGAAATGCAAACAGGAACAGCGACAGCGTGAGCGATGTGGCAGATGCCGTTATAAACCGGCTGCAAAATCGAGGTTTTACGGAGTTTGTAATCGAAGAGCCATTGCCAGGTTAATGAATTGACGATTTGCGGAAGCGGGCACTGCGCTTCGCTGCGTGCTGGATTGCGGATTGAGGTCCGGCTTCGGTCCTTAGGGACTACGCCGTGGTAAACTAAACGGCCCGGGGTTCCATCATCATTCGCACTGCGCCGGAAAAGAACCCAGGACCAAAGAGAGATGAGAAGCTAAGTTTTTATAATTCACTAATAATCTGCCAGGCGCCGTTAGGCGTCCCTCACGGGAGGCGGATAAATCACGCCAAACAGACTGGCCGATAAATATTTAATTCCTAATAC
>JBFZBL010000115.1:0-9879 GCA_041308485.1 Phycisphaerae bacterium
AGCGACCCGGCGAAGATAAAGTTTGACGACATCGAAAAAGAGATGCTTGCCGAGATTCAGAAAGCCGTGCGCAGCGACTACGGCATCGAAATCCAATCGCTCGGTATAAGGCAGCTTAAAATCAGCGAAGACGTCAGCAAGGCGGTGTTCGAGCGGATGAAAGCCGAGCGGAACCGCAGGACCGAGGCGACAATCGCCGAGGGCAATGCCGCTTCCAAGAAAATCGTTACCGACGCCCAGTCAATGCAGACCGAATTGCTTGCGGCAGCCGAGGCGAGAGCCAAGGCCATACGTGCGCAGGGCGACGCCGAAGCCGCTCAATACTACAAATTACTCGAACAGGACCCGCAGCTGGCTATGTTCCTGCGTGACATCGACGCCCTCAAGAAGATACTCGAACAAAGGGCGACGGTTGTTATCAGCGCGGACACCGAACCATTCAAGCTGCTCAGGCAGATGCCTGACCTGAAACCAAAAGATTAATTCCTCTGTATTAATAGACGGATTAGGATGATATGACGGAAGAACACGAACACAGTCACGAGCACGAACATAATCACGCGACCACCGACGCCGGCCAGCCGCGGCAGGCGGACCCCGGCTATGATTATTTGTCGGGGGCTTTGAAGGTCAGCTTTGCCGTCCTCAAGGTCATAATGATTATTCTTGTTATAGTTTTTCTGCTCTCGGGTTTTACGAAGGTCGGTTCCGGTGAACGGGCGATTGTCCTGTGGTTCGGCAAAATCAGCGGCGTCGGCGAGGCTCGCATTCTTGGCCCGGGCCTGAAACTGCTTTGGCCGTATCCGATACACGAAATCGTCCGGATTCCCGTGGAGAAGAAAGTTAACCTGGCGATGAATTCATTCTGGTATTATCAAAAGCCCGGTGAGGAAATGAGTGAAGTGAGCGGCGAAAACGCATATGTGCCGCCTACTCTCAATCCTCTTACCGATGGATATTGTCTTGTGAGGGGCGAAAAGCAGGCACAGGCCGCAGCTGTTTCCGAAGGCAGCGATTATAACATCCTCCATTGCAAGTGGGTTCTGACCTACCAGATTACCGAGGCGGAAAAATTCTACAAACACTGCTACGTAAATGACCGTCACCTTCAGGCCGGGCAGAACTACTCGGATGTCATAGAGCAAAACATAAATCCGCTTCTGGAAAATCTGTTCACCGACGCCGTTATCGTAACTATGGTCAATTACACAATCGAAGAAGCGATGTTTGAAAAGGTCTCTTCCGTTTCCGAGCGGGTCAAAGAACGCCTCCAAAACAAGCTCAATGTGATGGAAATGGGTATTAAAGTTGTCTCGGTTCAAATACGTGATATAACGTGGCCCAGACAGGTAAACGCCGCTTTTCAGGCGTCTCTGACTGCGACACAAAACAAGCAAAAAGAAATAAGCGATGCGAAACTTACTGCGGAGAGGACCCTCAATGAGGCCGCTGGTCCAATTGCGGCCGAGCTTCTCGCGTCTCTGCGGGACAGTTCCGTCGATAAGAAAAAACGGGAAGAGTTATGGGAACAGGCGGCCGGCAGGGCACAGGAGACAATTGCCAATGCCCGCGGTTATAAAACGCAGGTTGTCGAGTCGGCAAGGGCAGACGCTGAATACCTCAAAAGTATTCTTCCTGAATATCGAAAGCATCCGAAGCTTGTCATCCAGAGGGTTTATCAGGACGCGATTGAGCAGGTACTTCGCGACGCGGAAGAGAAAACGATTATTCAGCCCGCACAACACGGCAAGAACACTGAAATCAGGGTGCTCATCAACAGGGACCCCGCGATAAAACCAAAAACCGAACCGGGAAAACAACCTTAGTGACAGAAGCTGAGAGATAAATAATGGCTCATGAACATCTGCATTTTAAGCACGATATAGCCGTCGAGCACACGCACGGCAAACAGGTCCGCGTCAGCGTGGCCCTGCTGGGGACACTGGCAGGCGGGACGCTGCTATTGAGCAGCAAAATAGGCGAATGGCTTATTTATGGCGCCGGCAGTTTCCAGACCGAAACCCTCGCCCTGGCGGGGGCTATCCTGCTGGGCGCCCCTATCATCTGGCACGCAATTAAAAGTTTGCTGCATCAAGAGTCACATATGGATGAGCTTGTGGCGCTGGCCATAATTGCTGCCATAGCCACGCAGCAATATGTTGCCGCAGGCGTAGTTGCTTTTTTTATGCTACTTAGCGAGCTGGTCGAAAGCCGGACAGCGCTTGGGGCGAGGGCCTCGATAGAATCGCTTATAAAACTCACTCCCCAAAAGGCAAATAAACTTCAGCCCGACGGTTCCGAAGCGGAAGTGATGGTCAGCCAGATTAATCCTGGCGATATAGTGCGTGTGAGACCAGGAGATAATATTCCCGTTGATGGTGATGTGGTAAAGGGTTTAAGCTCGGTCAACGAGGCCACAATAACCGGCGAATCGCTGCCTGCCGACAAGGTCCCCGGTATGCAGGTATTCGCGGGCACAAACAACCTCACCGGCGCTCTCGATATAACCGTTACCAAGGCCGGCAAAGATACCACGCTCGGCAAGGTCCAGTCGCTGATTCTGCAGGCCGAGCATACCAAGATACCCATTATGCGGATTATCGACCGCTATGTTAAATGGTATACCCCGACCGTCCTGATGATTGCGGGTATTGCCTTATTCTTCACGGGCAATATCAACATCGCCATAACCATTCTCGTAATTGGCTGTCCCTGTGCACTGATTCTGGCGACGCCCAGCGCAATGGTCGCGGCGATATCAGCTGCCGCCCGCTTAGGCATACTTGTCAAGAACGTCGCCGACCTCGAAGAAGCAGGCAAAATTACCGCGATGGTTTTCGATAAGACGGGCACGCTAACGACAGGCCGGCTGTATGTGACAAAACTCACTCCCGCCAATGGAGTTGAGCCGTCGACGCTGCTTTCATTAGCCGCCTCCGCTGAAAAAATGAGCAAGCACCCGGCAGCAAGGGCGCTTCTCGAAGTCGCAAAGCAGGCCAATCTTGTTTTGCCTGACGCGGACAATTTCCAGGAAACGCCTGGCAAAGGTGTTACAGCCAAAGTGGCGGGCAGCAGGGTAATTATAGGCAGGGAGTCGTTCCTTAAGGAAAGTAAAATAAATATGTCCAATGTTTCCTCGCCGTCTTTGCACGAGGAGCAGGGCTTCAGCACTCTATACGTCGCTTTGGATAACAATTGTATTGGCTGGGTCGGCCTTCAGGATAAAACCAGGCCTGAGGCGAAAGAGGCCGTAAAAGACCTTTTCGCACTCGGTGTCAAGAGAGTAACGATGCTGACGGGCGACAGGGATGAAGTTGCCGGCCGTGTTGCGGCGGAACTGGGCTGCACCGATTACAAGGCACATTGTCTGCCGCAGGATAAACTCGCTATAGTCGAAAAAATCAAAAAAGACGGCCACACCGTTCTTGTCGCGGGCGACGGCATAAACGACGCCCCAGCGCTTGCCGCAGGCGACCTCGGTATTGCGATGGGCGCCGCCGGCTCTGATGTTGCCATTAATTCCGCCTCTATAGCCCTGCTGAGCGATGACCTCAAACGGCTTCCCGCACTGATCCAGCTGTCTCGCAAAACGCGATTTGTTATCAACTCAAACCTTGCTTTTGGAGTTTGCTTTATAGTTATCGGCTGGTCAATCTCATTGACCGGCTGGATTGTGCCGACGCTGGCGGCGTTTCTGCATTTCGCGGGCTCACTCATTGTCGTCTTCAACAGTGCCCGGCTGGTTCGCCACGGCGAGGAACTCTCGCACCATACGGGCAACGTTACGTAATATCTATATGCCGGCCGACAGGATTAGCTGATTATGGAATATGCGATTGAAACATTTTCTTTGACCAAGATATTTGCCGACTGGTGGGGACGCAACCGTGTCATCGCAGTCGATGACCTCAATCTGAAGATTCGCACCAATGAGGTTTACGGTTTCCTGGGGCCGAACGGCTCAGGCAAAACAACCACGCTCAAGATGCTCCTCGGCCTGCTTCATCCCACAAAAGGAAAGGCCCTCGTTCTCGAAGGCGACGCCACTGATCCTCAAATCAGCCGCAGAATCGGTTTTCTGCCGGAAGAGTCCTATCTTTATAAATATCTCACGGCCCGCGAAACGCTCGATTTTTACGGCCAGTTATTCAGACTGCCTGCAAAAATCCGAAAGATGCGTATCGAGGCGCTGCTGGATATGGTCGGCCTCAAGGCCGTTGCCAACAGGACCGTTGGAACATTCTCGAAGGGTATGGCAAGGAGAATCGGGCTTGCGCAGGCCCTCATTAATGACCCTGAACTGCTTATCCTCGACGAACCAACCACTGGGCTTGACCCAATCGGAACAAGGCAAATCAAAGACCTTATCATAGAACTCGCCAAACGCGGCAAAACAGTTGTTCTTTGCAGCCACCTGCTCGCGGACGTCGAGGACGTATGCGACAGAATCTCGATTCTTTACGGCGGCAGGATTCAGGCCGAAGGCAATGTCCGCGACCTCCTGCGACATTCCGACAAAACAGAAATCACAACCGGACACCTCAGCCCGGCGGCGATTGAAAAAATAAAACAAACACTGGCTGAGGAACGCGCGGAATACACCATTGGTTCGCCGTTAGACAAGCTCGAAACATTCTTCATTAATATTGTTGCCAGGGCACAGCAGCAGGCGGTCCCGACAAGCGGCGCGGAAAGCAAAACACAGATTAGTGCTTTTCTCTCCGCCGGCACCGACGAACGTGCCCGCAGAGAGGCCATACTCAACCAGCTCGTTTCCGCGTCTCCATCGGATGAGAAGGCGGCCGTTGTCGATACAAGTACGGTTCAGCCGCAGCCGGCGCAGACAGCAGGGGCGGATGAAAATTTACTCAGGCAGCTTACCGAAAAGGCGGATTCGAAGCCGGTTGCTGTTCAGCCGGCGAAAGCCAAGCCCGAACCAGCGATATCCGACCGGCCGGATAAAAGCGTTCTCGACGAATTAACAGGCCGAACTTCGCCGGACAAAAAGAACATCCATCCCGGAGATTCCGCCAATGCGTAGCATCTGGGCCGTCGCAGTCAATACGGTAAAGCAGGCCCTGCGTCTCAAAATTGCCGCTGTCTTTATTGTTCTGCTGCTTGTGCTGCTGCCTGTAATGGGGCTGAAGATGACCGGCGACGGCACGCTGAAAGGACGCATGCAGGCCTTTGTCAGCTATGGTCTGTCGCTGACGACTTTGCTGCTGGCGCTGCTCACCATTTTCACCACCGCATATACTTTGACAAGCGACGTCAAAGACAAGCAGGTTTATACCGTCCTGACAAAACCGATTCGACGGTTTCAGTTTATCCTCGGCAAATTATTCGGCGTTATTCTTCTGGACGCTGTTTTGCTGACGCTTTTTGCCGTTATCATTTACAGCATCACCATTTCGCTGCCGACCTTACTGCACGCTGATGATGAGCAGATTGCGCAGGTCCGCAACGAATTCTTTACCGCCAGGGCATCTCTGACGCCCGTGGAACCGGACATATCAGCAGAACTCGAGCAGGCATATAACAAGCTCAAGCAGAACGGTGAAGTACCAGCGGGGGTGGATGAAAATCCAATCGCCCGTCAAAACTACAAAAATGAGCTTGCTCGCCGCATCGGGCTTAGAAAACGCGCCGCTATGGTCGGCGAAGAACTGCTCTGGGAATTCAACAACGTTAAACCCAAAGACCCCAACCAGGAGTTATTTATAAGATTAAAATATGATGTCGCCGTCAATCCGCAGGACTTGTCTATTTACAGCAAATGGGTGATTGGCGACGTTCGCCAGCTTCACCTCGTGACTCCGATGGAGACACCATTGTATTCACTCGAACGAAAGGACGTGATAAGAACATTCCATGAGTTTGCGGTGCCTGCCGACGCGGTTGCCCGCGACGGCTATTTTGCCCTGGCGTTTCTTAATGTTCCTCTTAATGACACAGTCGTTATCTTTCCGCTTGAGGATGGTCTTGAACTGCTTTACAAGGCAGACACCTTCACCGCCAATTTTGCCAGGGCCGTTCTGCTGATTTTTGTTCGACTTATTTTTCTTGCCGCTCTTGCCGTTTTTGCCGGCTCATTTCTCTCGTTTCCTGTCGCGATTCTGCTTTGCCTGTCGGTCTTTACTATGGCCAATATGAGCGGGTATATAGGCGAGTCCTACCATGTTGTCGGCGCAAAGCCCAGCGGGGTGTATTCCTATTTCATGAAGCCGTTGATTATGTTTTTGCCGGAATTTGACCGGGTCAGTCCTTCTAAATTTCTTATTCCTGCCCGGCTGTTTAGCTGGTCTTCTCTGGGATGGCTGAGTTTTACCACTGTCTGTTTAAAGGCGGTGCCGCTGGCGATTATGTCGCTGCTGATTTTCACTTACCGTGAAATTGCAAAAGTTATTGTCTGACGCTATCATTAAGTTCCGACCAGAGTACAATTATGCGTTTACGTGATAAGCTGATTATTGTTTTATGTATCGTTCTGGCGGTTGCCCTGATTACCGCGGCGGGTATGCGTCTCGATTTCATAAACTCGCAGCGGGTTGAAATGAAGCTTATAAGCAACGAGCCGCTCCAGAATGCCCCGCCTTCGCTCGCTTTTGCTACTGTTGCGATGGGGGCGTTTCGTGGGCTGGTAGTTGATATTCTCTGGATACGAGCCGACAAACTAAAGGAAGAGGGGCAATACTTCGACGCAAGACAGCTTGCCGAATGGATTACGGTTCTTCAGCCCCGTTTTGCGCAGGTCTGGGCGTTTCAGGCATGGAATATGGCCTACAACATCTCTGTCGCTATTCCCGCGGAGCAACCCGACCAGAGATGGCAGTGGGTAAAAAACGGCTACGAGCTTTTGCGCGACAAGGGCATACCTCTTAATCCAAAATCAATCGGATTGTACCGTGAGCTTGGCAGAATCTTTCAGCACAAAATTGGCGGCAACAGCGACGACGCCAACAAATATTATAAGCTCCAGCTTGCCCTTGCGATGGAACCGCTGCTTGGCAAAGCCGATAACGCATGGTTTGAATCTCTTGCCAAATCCCCGGCCGACTGGAGCCAGATTGTTGCTGATACCAACATAGCGCCGTTTATAGCCGCTCTGAAAGCCGCCGACAAGAATTTTGAGGACGACTCACGATTTGTCGGCAATTACCTTTCGCTGCGACAAAATCCGTCCCGGTTCGATCCTGCGGCCTTTAAGGTCATAGACCGGTTCAGAGGCACCAAGACCCTTGAAAAGTTTGACGTCTTTGCGAAGGCGTGGCAGCTGCGAAATGTCTGGAAGCTCGACCCTGTTCTTATGCTCGAATTGAATCGCACGTATGGTCCCACTGATTTTAATGACCCAAACAATCATTTTCCACTCGACTGGCGACACCCCGACGTTCACGCAATTTACTGGGCGGTCCAAGGCCTTCGCGTTGCGGGCAAAAAAGACGTCGTTAAAATGGGCAGGGGAGAGTTCCCGGTCGATGAAATTAATACCGACCGTATTGTCGCTCACAGTTTGCAGAACCTTTTCCGGTACGGGAAAATATTTATCTACGACATCAACGATAATGCGTCGCTGTCGCAGGGTTCGCAGGCAGCCGCTGCGTACCGGCCTACCAAAGACATATTTCTCCGCCCTGATTTCAGGATGTTCGACCCTTACAACAAGGCCATAACGGAGATTATCCGCAAGTACAGCGCCGGGGACGACAAGTCGGACGACTCGCACATGGTTGGTCACCGCAATATGCTTACTAACGCCCTGACTATGTTCTATCAGGCAGGCCACAGGGCCAAGGCGCAGAAGATATACGATTATGTCAGACAACTGTATCCTCGTCCCGAGTTCAGCGACCCTGCCGTAGAATCTTATATCATACAGCAGATACGCAAAGACCTTAAGACAATCACGATAACCAAGGCGATGGATACGATTATGCCGATGCTCCGCGAGGCGTATTTCCGGTATGCCCTGCGAGACGATGACGCGTCCTACGCCATAGAGAAAATGGCTGAAGACATATATAATGTTTACACCAAGGAATATGGTGATGAGGCGCGGCTCCAGCTGCCGGAGTTTAAAATAATGAAATATAACGCTTTTATGGATTTCTTTGCCGACGAGGGTTACCCGCTTGTGATGCGTCAGAATCTCCTTAACCGGATAAAAATAGAGCAGCCCAAACTTGCCGAGCAATTTTCGCAGATTGAGCAGCAGTTGATAGAGGAATTGCAGCGGCAGCAGCAGGGCCCGCAATGATGTCCCTCTCCTCTGGTAAACTCGACGATGATTTCGCCTCTCGGCTGACTCCATCCCAGCAAAAGGCCGTATTGCACCGCGATGGTCCCTTGCTTGTCATAGCGGGGCCGGGCAGTGGCAAAACCCGAGTCATAACCTGCCGCATCGCTGCTCTCGTTAATGGGGGAGTTCCAGCTCATAACATTTGCGCAATCACTTTTACGAACAAAGCCGCCGATGAGATGCGCCAGCGTGCTTTTGCCTTCAGCGCATCGGCTGGCGCTCACATCAGCACCTTTCACTCCCTATGCGTTCGCATTCTCCGAAAGTTTTCCGAAGCTGCCGGCATCACCCCCAACTTCAGTATTTATGACGAATCTGACCAGTCCAAATGCGTAAAGCAGGCAATCGTCGATTGCAATCTCAATACCACCGATTTTTCGCCGGCGAGAACGCTTGACGCGATTTCTTCTTTGAAAAACAAGCTCATCGACGCCGTTGCTTTCGATAAGGAGGCAGTCGATTTTTTCTCGAAGACGCTGTCAAAAGTCTATTACCGCTATCAGCAAATCCTAAAAGAGCTTAACGCCGTCGATTTCGATGATTTGCTTATGAAGACGGCCTTTCTGCTCGAAAACAATCCTGATGTTCGTTCGGAACTCGGCAATCGGTATAAATATCTTCTAATCGATGAATACCAGGACACCAATCACGCACAATACCGAATCGCCAAAGCAATGGCCTCTGCGCACAACAATATCTGCGCGACGGGCGACCCGGACCAGTCGATTTATCGCTGGCGCGGGGCCGACATACGCAACATCCTCGATTTCGAGCGTGACTGGCCCGATTGCCTTGTTGTTCACCTCGAAGAAAATTTTCGTTCCGTTCCCTGCATCCTTGAAGTTGCCGACCGGCTCATCGCCAATAATCAGAGCCGCAAGGAAAAACGCCTTATCGCGACAAGACCGCCCGCGGGCAAAGTCGTCATTGAGCCGTATGAAGATGAAGCTGAGGAGGCCATTGGCGTCGCGGAAAATATTTGGCGCCTGGTTGACGATGGGACATCGCTTTCCAGTATCGCCATTTTTTATCGTGTCAACGCCCAGAGCCGCGCAATCGAAGAGGCCTTCATAAGAAGCAAGATACCGTATCAAATCGTTCGCGGCGTCGAGTTCTACAATCGAAAGGAAATCCGCGACATTCTCGCCTATTTGAAGGTCATCGTTAATCCAGCAGACAAGGTCGCGCTTCTGCGAATTATCAATACCCCCGCGCGAGGCATCGGCAAAACAACAATCGATAAGGTTCAGGATTATGCCTCTCGTTGCAATATAAGTTTATATGAGGCAATTAAGACTGTTTCGCAAATATCGAGTATTCCTCAGTCCACCGCCGCCAAGCTCACCGCATTCCTTAATATGATTGAAGGTTTCCGAAAAGACGATTCCGGCTCAGTAGCCGAAATGGTCGAGCGAGTCTTTACTGATTCGGGCCTCGAAAAGGCATTGATTGCCGAAGGGGCTGAGGGTAAAGACGCCGCCGCGAATGTCGAGGAGCTAATAAGCGCGGCTGCCGTATATGATAAGCAGACCGAAACTCCAGCTCTGGTTGATTATCTCCAGCAAATCGCGTTATTCAGT
>JBFZBL010000116.1:0-5199 GCA_041308485.1 Phycisphaerae bacterium
TTTGAAAAAAGTGTTGTCCTCGGCGAAGCAGTTACTACTATTACTATCGGACGGACGACAATTGCATGCAAATAGGCAATTCCTGAGAAACAGCTTCGCAAAACCGAAATACCCATGAGGATAATTCGCGAGATGGCGTTAGGCATTGACCCCATTATCGCCTAAGCCGGCTGACAAGGTTATTTGGGACTGCCTTATGTCTCCATGGGCGTGATTCCCTCGCATATTCTGTAACTTCCCAATCCGGTGAAAAAATTAGCATGTGGTGAGCGGTCTTTACAGTGAATTCTTTGCTCAGTACTTGTCAACCGGCAGATAAATTTTCTGTTGAGGGTCCCGGAGATTGATGTATTTGACGCCCGACAGTGTCCCATACTGCTGGTAGTAGGTATAAAGTTTGGCTAACTTATCGTCGTCGGGACTTTCGAGATGCCGCTGCCAGGTTCCTAATTCCGCCCCCCAGATAATTTGTGTGCCGTCTTTTGTGTAAAGGGAAATATGTGGTTCGCGTTTGTTTTTGCGGCCTTCGAAATTGGCAACGTCGATTCTGTCTATGTGGCGCAGCAGCGGCTTATCGGGAGTGACGGCGATGTCCATACGTGACAGCCGATTCAGAACTGCCATACCCGCTGCGAGGTCGTCACCCTGCCAGACCTTACCAGGGGCAGGGGGGATTTTGCTGATCTCCAGCCCCGTTATATTTATAACGTGCAGATTGCCAATCGGTGAATAATCGAGAACGACGAGGTCGGCGTCGATGAAAAATTTATTTTTTTCGGCGGTAACTAAGAGCATCGGTTTTCGCCAGCGTCCGGTGATGAGTATGTTTTTGTGAGTGGTCTGCACTTTCGCGTCCGCCAGCCACGGGACCAGAGCGGCGATATTACGCTGGGCGGAGGCGGCGATTTTTTCGTCGTCGTTAGCGCTGTTGTTCGCTTCAGCGGTGGCGGCGGCGTAAATCCTGTTTTTAATTTCTTCGCTCACCCAGTCTGGGACCTCGCCTACCAGCTCGATAGTTCGGTTGCCCGACGAACCGACGGTTTGCATTTTTACGTATCTGTCTAAAAACGCGAAGCCAGCCAATACCAGGCCAAAGGCGCATACAAACAATGTTGTCTTGACGTAACCTACGACGTTTGATTTGCCGGACATCTTAATGCTGCCCGACCTGAATCCGAATATATTCAAACCATTTTTTTTCGCAGCCAATTTCATTTCCTCCGGCCTGTTTTACGGGCGATAGCGGAATCAGCCAGGGCCAATTCCACGATTTTCAGGCACAGCCGGCTCATTGAAATTCCAATCTTAGCGGCGGCCTTAGGCAAAAGCGAATGGCTCGTCATTCCCGGAATAGTGTTGATTTCGAGCGCATAAGGTTTGCCGTCGTCGCCGATAATAAAGTCAACTCTCGCGGCACCCCTGCATCCAAGCGAATTAAAGCAGGTAATCGCCGATTCCTGTATCTTATCGACAAGTGCGGGGTTATTTATTGAGTCGAACAGATATTCCGTTTTATCGCCGATGTATTTTGCGTGATAGTCATAAAATCCGGCAGGAGGGCGTATTTCCAGTATCGGCAGGGCCAGATTTGCGAGGATGCCCACGGTGATTTCTTTTCCTTTTATAAAGCTTTCAATCATACAGTCGCCGAACTCTGCTTTGCATTTTTTCGCGGCCTCGACAGCCGATTTGGGGTCATCCGCGATTGATATGCCTATTGTGCTGCCTTCCCGCAGTGGCTTGATGACGTATTTTGACCCGAGTCGACGAATCCGATTTTCAAGGTCAGCAGGGTTTGCCCTCGGCTCGAACAAAATCGAATCGGGCATTGTAACTCCCGCGGCGGTAAATCGTTTTTTGCTTTCCCATTTGTCGAACGCCAGCTGGCTGGCTAATGGGCCGCTGCCTGTATAGATGAGACCTTTTGATTCGAGGATTTCCTGTATCTGTCCATCTTCGCCGAACGTGCCGTGAAGGGCGATGAAAAATACGTCGATGGTTTCATCGTCAAGGACGCCCAGTGCGTCTGGTCTTATATCAGAAGTGATAACATTAGCGCCGGCTTTTTTCAGGGCATCGGCGACGCATTGGCCGCTTTGCAAGCTTACCTCACGTTCCCGGCTTGGCCCGCCCATAAGGACAGCCACTTTAAGCTGGTCAGACGACGGTGATACCATAGGACTTGGAGAAGGATGAGACCGCATTTTTTATTTCCAGATTTCGATCTCAAGCTCCAGCTCAACGTTGAACTGCTTCTGGACCTTTTCTTTAACTGTTTCTATCAGCTGCATAACGTCGCGGCTGGTGCACCCCTTTTGCGCGATGAAAAAGTTGGCGTGCTTTTCGCTTACGATTGCCCCGCCGATTTGCAGACCCTTTAGCCCGGTGCGGTCAATCATAGCGCCAGCCGATAGTCCCCACGGGTTTTTGAATATGCAGCCGGAATTGACTGTATTCAGCGGCTGGTTGTTCTTCTTGTAAACCCAGTTTTCCTTAATCGTTTTCGTAATCTGTTCCGGGTCGCCTGCGGTCATATTTATTTTTGCTTCGAGGATGAATTTCGCCGTGATATTTGTCTGGCGGTAATCGAACTGAAGCTCCGGCTTTTTCTTTTCGAAGACCTTGCCGTCTTTGTCCATAAGGGTAACGCTTTCGACGACGGTCCCGATATCGCCGAAGTTTCCGCCCGAGTTCATCCTCACCGCTCCGCCTACCGAGCCGGGAATGCCCGTCAGCGGTTCGAGACCTGAAAGCCCTTTTTTGGCGCAGGTCAGCAGAAGCCGGCTAAGCTCCACCCCCGCACCCGCTATAACCTGTTCTTTGACGAACTTAATCTGCGAGAAGTTATCGCTTTTGAGCTGGATTACCGCGCCGCGAACGCCATCGTCGCTGACTAACAGGTTCGAGCCGTATCCCAGCACGTAAATTGGTACTCTGTTTTCATTACATCGTTTGACGACCAGCGCGAGCTGCTCGTTACTCTCCGGCTTTATAAAGTAATCCGCCGGGCCGCCCAGCCCGTACCACGTCTCTTTCGCTAACGTATGCTTCGTTTCAACTATTTTTTCCAAGCCACCGAATATATTCATCGCTCACCTTCCAAACGTCGCCTGCGCCCATCGTAACAACCACGTCGCCGGCGGACACTTGTTTGGTTAAATAATCGCAGATTGCGTCGAAGCCGTCAATAAACAAAGCTTCGCTTCCTTTTGCCCGTATTTTATCGACGAGGACCTGTGCGTTCACCTCTTTTTTCGATTGCTGTGAGTCTCGTACAAAATAAATCTCGGGCACAATGGTTATATCGGCAAGTTTAAAACTTTCAGCGAAGTCAGCAAGCAAAAATCGCGTCCTGCTGTATTGGTGGGGCTGAAAAACACACCAAAGGAGCTTTGGCTGGTAATGCTCTTTAATCGCCTTGAGCGACGCCCGAATCTCGGTAGGGTGGTGAGCGTAATCGTCGAGAATGGTTACGCCATTGATTTTTGCCTTGAGCATCAGCCGGCGGTCAACGCCCGTGAAGCCGGGCAATAATCGCAGGATGTCCTTTGCGGCTAAACCGGCGTTTGTGGCTGCAGCGATTACAGCTAGCGCATTGGCGACGTTATGTCTGCCAGGCACGCTGATACGAGTTTTGCCGAGCAATTCCTTATTGTGATAAACGTCGAAGTAGTAAAGCCCGTCTTTTTCGACGATATTGTCAGCGTAAAAATTGTTTTCTTTGCCGAAGCCGAAGGTTTCAATTCTTCGGTTGTTTTCGAGCAACCCCCCTTTGTCATTCCCGCGCAAGCGGGAATCCATAATTATTTTCGCAGTGTTTTTATCTTCGCCGTTGGCTATGATGACGCCTGAATTTTTTGTGCCTAGTGCGAAATCGCGGAACGCCTCGACGATTTCCGCCTCGTCTTTGTAGTAGTCAAGGTGGTCGGCCTCGATATTCAGTATAACGGTGATTTGCGGCTTGAGATTCAGGAAGCTGCGGTCATATTCGCATGCCTCGGCCACAAAATGATGTCCGTTGCCGATGCCCGATGAGCCGGCTAACTGTGTTACGACCGCCCCGACTACGAAATTCGGCTCAAGGCCCGCCAGTTTGAGGATGTATGAGAGCCAGCCGCTGGTGGTGCTTTTGCCGTGAGTGCCCGATATGGCAATCCCTTGATAAAACTGAAAGACCTTGCCCAGCATCTCGGCGTATTTATAGATGCGTATGCCTTCGCGTCGGGCCAGTTTTAATTCTGGATTTTCCTCTTTTATCGCCGCTGATATCACAACAGCATCGGCATCAGGAGCGAGATTGTGCTCCTTGTGGCCGATTTTTATATCCGCACCGAACTGGCAGAGGTGGTCGATTGTTTCGCCGGGATTCTGGTCGGAGCCGGTAACGATTGCCTTATGCTTAAGCAGGAGCATCGCCAGCCCGCTCATCCCGATACCGCCGACGCCTATGAAATGAAATCTTTTTCCCGCAAGTCCGTTAAATCCGTTCGTAACCACTTCCCATCCTCTACCGGCCTTTGTCCCCGGCTGTTGTATCCCTACATTTGTCCTTAGCATATTTCATCCTTGAAATTTCATCACCCATGAAAGCGAGGATTTTAACACGCAGAAAAGAGCAATGAAAGAGAAAAGATTGATTTGGATACTGGTTGCTCGCTTGCCCTCCCTGCCCCGGTAATTTACTGTCCACGCAATTCCGGTCGGATGTCTGATATTCGATACTCGCGTATAGAGGCATCAATAGTAATGATTTGACATATAATCCGCATATCGGGTATTTGGCAGGCCCTTTATTTTGTATAATGCGTAACTGCCTGTTAATAATAAGGTTATATATTGCTGCCGGTTAATAAGAAATAGGCCAAAGTATGAGTTAAAGTGAGTTTCGCATTTATTTTATACCCTCGAAAAAATAACCCCAAATTCCAGTAGGGTATTTTACCCTGCCAAATAAGGGTTTTTACGGACTATAACAGCTCTTTTGGGGGATATAATGAAGGCAGTTGCTCTTGGTGTGTTAAATAAGCACAAGGTGTAATGGTGAAAGTCAAAGTAGTGCTTGTTTAATGTTGTTCGCGACGAACGCAATAGAAGAGAGAGTGTTTGTCGAGAACCACACAATATCCTGGTTTGTTGTCAGGATAAAAATTGAAGAGAGTAGAGGGTAATTACAATCGAAGAAGGAGGAGTAAGAGTATG
>JBFZBL010000117.1:0-8573 GCA_041308485.1 Phycisphaerae bacterium
GATCTATTGAGAAGTGGCTGTCCGCGCCTTTAACCTCACACAGGCCTTCAGCCGCTTTGAGCATCAGCGTCTCGTCGGTGCTCTCGCGCACCACCGCAGCAAGTCGCGCCGCAGGGACAACAACCTGCCCCGGCTCTTTAACCTCAACGGCAGGCAGCAGATAGTTTATGCCCACCTCCATATCCGTGCCGTATATCCTCACATCATTTTTTGTCGCGTCTATCTTGACACACCGCAGAATCGGCTTGGGTGTCCGGTCTGGAACTATCGAGGTTAGTAATGCTAGCGCCTGGCTCAGGCCTTCCCTGTTAAATTGCACTTTCATTTGTGTGCCCCTCTCTTATTGAGTCATCTGTTATTATTTAACGCTGACTTTCATCGGGCGTCTATTTTAAGTCAACACAGAATACAAAAAAATGGACAACTTCTCAATAAATTTCGAGTTTTATTTTGTTCGTTTTTGGGGTTATACAAAGGTTACATAGTGAGGTGAAGTTGTTGTTTTAGTTATAGTTTATGAAAGAGATTTAGTAGTAGAATCCGCAAGGCCTGTGAATTTGTTAGTGTTATTGTGCCGGAGAGTCGTTACTTGTTCTCGGCTCGATAGATATGCGCCGATAGAGCACAAAGAACGATAGTGGATAAGCTGTTACTTTGCGATGGCCGTAAACCTGTATTCCACAAGTTACGGCGACAAAAAACGTATTGTCTGGGGTTTGTGTTACTGCTTTAACCATATCTAATTGAGATGTCAGCTATTTTTCCCGTAGTTCTGCCGGAAGCTAAAATGAGATGACCGCGAGGCCGGATAAGCCTGTTTGGCCCCATAATCATCAAGATATATACCATAGAACGCCCTCTAAGCCCTCTTTTGCGATATCTTGCCTATTTTGCCATTGACAAAATAGGCCGGCAAGCGGTATAATGATTTTATAATCAAGTCCGGACCTTGTCTGCCAGATATGCGGGGGGCTTGACGGTTGACTATGGAGAATGCATAATGAAGAGTAGAATTTGTGCGAGCTTGCTTGTTTTTGTGCTCTTGGCATTGGTCGTGATGTCGACGGGATGCAATCAGCCGGGCAAAACTCCTGCTGAAGTTCACAGAACTCACGTTGATGTGCTGCGGACTCAAAATCAGCAGTTGATGAGAGACATTGACCGCACACTCGACCTGGATCAGCCAAGCAAGCTCACGGATAAGCACGTGCCGTAAGCAGGGTAACTAGCACGGCCAATAAGGCCTGTGTGTTTTACAGAGAGTTCTGAACGGATGCAGACCCTTATAGATTATTTCCGGCGAGTCGCCAACTACGACTGGTGGGTCGTAAGCATCGAGTTGTTTCTCATCGGTATTGTTGTTTACTGGGCGGTGGATTTTCTCGAAGGCACACGCGGCGAAAGACTGTTTCGCGGTGTAATATACGTCCTCATCGCCGGCGTTCTCATCCTTAATCTCGTTTCCGAGCGCTACCGGTTCGAACGGCTTGAGTATCTCTACAAGGGCTTTCTGGTTGCCGTCCTCGTAATTGCCGTAGCAGCGTTTCAGCCTGAACTGAGACGCGCACTAATGCGCCTGGGGCAATCGGCGGGGGGCGGCTTCCTCATTGGCTCCTCTCGTCAGGTGATCCGTACCGTGGAAGAAATCGTCAGTGCTGTAACCGAGCTGGCTGCGTCAAAAACAGGCGCAATAATCGTTATCGAAAGACGTGTCGCGCTGGGTGAGTTTATCGAAACGGGAGTCCGCCTGGATGCCCATGTCACCGCCGAGCTGCTCAAAACCATTTTTTATCCCGGCACAATCCTGCACGATATGGCCGTCGTCATACGGGGCGACACAGCTGTTGCCGCGGGCGTGCAATTGCCTTTGGCTGAACCCGGCACAGTCGATGGTCTTGAGTTGGGCTCAAGGCATAGGGCCGCAATAGGCATAACTGCCGGCTCCGACGCTCTGTGCATAGTTGTAAGCGAGGAAACAGGAATCGTCTCTTTAGCCAGCGACGGAAGGCTCGTTCGCAAACTCACCGCCGACGAGCTTCGCGACGCGCTGGCCGGTGCGATCGGCTCACAGGCGACAAAAACAAAACCCTGAGCAGATGAGGATTGTCTGATTATACAATGATTATAGAACGGCGAAGGTTGAGAAAAATAATAGCTACGGTGATTTTCACCACATTGATATGGGTCTTTGCGGACCTGGCCCTCGATGAGGAGCTTACTGTCTCAAATCTCAAGCTCAGTGTTGCCAAATCCGTAAACCCGGCGCTTTGGGTCACGTTCTCCGGCCAGTCGGTCGTTCCGCTGGAAAAGGTCGTACTCAAGGGCTCCGCACGCAGAATCGCTGAGGCGCGCCAGCGGGTAAACGCCGGAAGATTTGTCCGCGAGTTCTATTTCGATCCGGCACACGAAAAAATAACCTCGCCGGGCGACCACCCGCTAAATGTCGCCGAATTCCTCAAGGGCCCGGACGGCATTCAGCAGCTCGGACTCACCGTTGTTTCAGCTGACCCCAACCTGCTCACTGTCAGTATTGTTGAACTGCAAAAAAAGCAGGTGGTCGTCCGCTGCCTCGATGACAACCAGAATCCCCTCAGGGTTGCTAGTATCGAGCCGGCCCAGGTTGAGGCCTTCGTGCCCGCCGAACGCGGAGGCGCCGCCCTTGAAGCCAGGGTGACACTCAGCAAAAGGGAAGTTGAACAGGCCCGGCTCGCCCCGATAGAGAAAATGCCGTTAGTAGAGCTTGCGCCGGGCCAGACCAGGGAAGCCGCCTCAAGCGTCAAAATCATCCTGCCTAAGGAACAGGACCGGCTCCAGGAATATCTCGTTACCAGCGTCCGCCTTGGCGTCTCGCTCAGCGCAAACCTGGAAGGTAAATACAAGGTCGAACTTGTTAATCCTGAGGTGGTTATGGGTTCTGTCGCAATCAGGGCGACACCCGAGGCCAAACGGGCATACGAAAATATGCGATACCACGTAATTCTCGAAATCGACGACAGCGACAAGGATAGCCGGCCTGACAAATCATCACCTGCCGCCGGCGAGCCCGCCCCGGAGGTCCGCAGGGACCTTGTTTACAATTTTCCTCCCGAATTTCTCCGCAAAGACGAAATTACCCTCAACCAGTCGCCGGTACAGGCGAGGTTCCGGCTGATGCCGATTGCCCCCGAAACGCCTGCCGCTTCGCCGGCGCCAGCACCTGCCCAGAATTGATTCATCAAAAGGTTGTGTATCCAGCTGAAATAAAGTAGGATTTTCGCTTGTTCCCTTATAAAGGTATTATTGTGACGAGCGATTTAACAGACAAAGCAATGGCTTCCAAATCGGTCGGGTGGTTTCGCTGGGGTATATGCACGCTGCTTTTTTTTGCGACCGCCCTCAACTATATAGACCGGCAAATCCTCGGTCTTTTGAAGCCGATGCTGGAGAAGGGACTCAGCTGGAGCGAGCGCGATTACAGCTATATCGTCATGGCCTTTACTATTGCCTACGCAATAGGCTATTCAGGCGCAGGATGGTTTATAGACCGCGTCGGGGTCAAGCTGGGCTATGCTCTCGCGGTTTTGTTATGGAGCATAGCAGAGATGGCTCACGCCTTGAACTGGTACATTCCAATCGAGGCCAGGATTGGTTTTCTTGCGATGTCCGCGACTGCGTTTGGTTTTTGCGCTGCCCGGTTTGTTCTTGGATTGGCTGAAGGCGGCAACTTCCCCGCCGCAGCCAAGAGTGTCAGCGAATGGTTTCCCAAGAAGGAACGTGCGCTGGCCGTCGGTATTTTCAACTCCGGAACCAATATCGGCGCTCTGGCTGCACCAGTAATAATAATATGGCTTGCCGCCGATTTTGGCTGGCCGATTGCCTTTGTTGTGACGGGTGCGGCAGGATTGTTTTGGCTTTTGTTCTGGTGGCCTCTTTACGCGAATCCCCATAAGCACCCGCGAATTTCAGCGGCGGAGCTTGCCCATATAGACAGTGACCCTCCTGACCCGCCGGGCATAAAGATACCATGGTGGACACTGATGGGCTATCGCCAGACGTGGATGTTTATCATCGGCACCGGCATCAGCGGCACGATATGGTGGTTCTGGCTTTATTGGGGTCCGGATTTTCTGCTCAAGCAATATGGTCTGGATATAAAGCATCTGGGTTTGCCGATGGTCGTTGTTTATATGATAACAGGCATAGGCAGTATCGCCGGCGGATGGCTTTCCGGATGGTTTATTAAACGCGGATGGTCGATAAACGCCTCTCGTAAAACAGCAATGCTTATTTGCGCTTTGTGCGTAGTGCCTGTGTTTACGGCTTCAATTGTAACTAACTCATGGTATGGTGCGCTGCTGATGGGGCTGGCGATGGCGGCGCACCAGGGTTTTGCCGCTAATCTTATTACCACCGTTTCCGACACCGCTCCCCGCCAGGTCGTCGGCTCAATTATGGGGCTCGGCGGTACAGCCGCCTGCGTGGGGACATTTTTTATTGCGATGCTCATACCTTACATTCTCGAGAAAACAGGCGAATACAGGATTTTGCTTATTATCGCCTCCTGTGCGTACCTGATTAATTTATTTATCATACATCTGATAAATCCGCGTCTCAAATCAATGGAATTCAGTGTCCCGCAGGAGGCGTCTCGATGATGAAAATTCGCGGTCTTCGCTGGTACGTTGCCATAATGCTGTGCCTGGTCACTACGATTAACTATCTCGACCGTACCAGCTTATCCGTCGCCGGTCCGGTTCTGAAAGACAAGCTCCAGATAAACGAGCAGCAGTTCGCGTTCATTATAATGTGCTTCCAGTTCAGCTATCTCGTGATGCAGCCGGTTTCCGGGCGCGTTATGGACTGGCTGGGAATAAAACGCGGATTCTCGCTGGCGGCAATATGGTGGTCCATCGCGAATATGCTCCACGCATTTGCAAGAACGCCATTTTCCTTCGGCGCGTTTCGCGCGCTGCTCGGCGTCGGCGAGGCGGGTAATTTCCCCGGCGTCGCCAAAACCATTTCCGAGTGGTTCCCTGCCAAGGAGCGCACCATTGCCTTCGGCATCGCAAATATCGGTTCGGGAACAGGCTCGCTCATCGCGACACCATTTGTCGCATGGATTATTTATAAATACGGATGGCAGGAAGCGTTTGTTATCACCGGGGCAGTCGGTTTTATTTGGGTCGTTTTATGGCTTTTGTTTTATAAATCACCCTCAAAACATAAATTGATAACCCAGGAAGAACTGGATTATATCGCTAAAGGTCAAGTAGAATTACAGGCCGAAGAACAAACTAACAAAAACGTCTGGAAGCTCGTGCTTGGCCAGCGAAATTTCTGGGGGATTGCTTTATCGAGATTTCTTTCCGAGCCGGCCTGGCAGTTCTATTCATATTGGATACCGATATATTTCGCGACACAGCGCGGCATGAATCTCAAACAAATAGGTTTATTTCTCTGGATTCCGTTTCTGGCCGCTGATGTGGGCAGTTTTGTGGGAGGATTTATATCGCCGTTTTATAGGAAGCTCGGTTTTAAAATTCTTACTTCACGCAAAATGGCAATGACTACAGCCGCCTTTATGATGCCTGTCTCTCTTCTCATTATCCAGGCCCCATCGGCGTACTGGGCAATCTTCTGGATTTGTATCGCCGCCTTCGGCCATCAGTGCATATCAGCGGTGCTGCTCGTATTGCCTGTCGATTTATTTCCCAAAAGTACAGTCGCCACCGCCAACGGCCTTTCCGGAACCTGCGGTCATTTCGGCGGGATGCTCTTTACTTTCAGCGTCGGCTGGCTTGTAATGAATATTGGTTATGCGCCAGTATTCGTAACTATCGCGCTGCTCGATTTAATCGGCGCAGCCGTTCTCTGGATATTAATACGCGAGCCAAAATCCGAAGCGCCGCAGATTTAATTGACAACCTTCTTTTGTAACAGGAATGTCTTTGCCGCTATGAATATCAGCGAGCAGCTCAATACCAGGAGAACTACGCCGCAGATACCCGAAATCATCACATCCGGTTTAATGCTGGCGCCGCTTAGAATATTCGGCAAAGCGACTATGAAAGGCTTCACCTGCAGCACCAGTGCGACCAGCGTCATCACCATCATAAAAATCATAGGAATCACAACGTAAAAAACCTTCTTGCCGGTCTTTGCCAGCCATGCCGTAATGGCCAGCAGCGTCAGACTCGCCAGCATCTGGTTGCTTGTTCCGAAGATTGGCCAGGCAACGAGATATGCCTTTTCCTGGGTCAGCAGTATAAATACCAGCGGTATGGCCAGGCTGATTAGAGTGGCCGCACAGCCCCCGGCAAAACTATTCCAGCCCATCATTTCCTGGAATATGTAGCGGGCCAGACGCGTTGAAACATCAAGGGTGTCGTAGACAAACGTCGAAAAAGCCAGCAGCGCGAACGGGAACGCCACGTTGAAACCGATACCCAGCAGTCCCAGATAGCTTGCAAGGCCGTTGGCGTATATGAGATTGGGGTCGGCTGCGAGCTCTTGCGAGCCTTTCGGCAGCATCATAACCGTAGCCAGCGCCAAAACCGCGACCAGCCCCTCCAGCAGCATCGCCCCATACCCGATACAATAAGCGTCCGATTCTTTGTTAAGCTGTTTCGACGTCGTGCCCGAGCTGACCAGCGCGTGAAAGCCTGAACAGGCGCCGCAGGCAATTGTGATGAACAGAACGGGGAAAAGCAATTTTCCGTTGGCCAGACTTTTCAGGCCAGACACATTGAAAGCCGGATATTCGATTTTGAAACCGCCCAATAGCGCCCCGACCAGACCTATGATAATCGTAAGGTAAAGCAGCCAGCCGCCCAGATAGCCCCTCGGCTGCAGCAGCAGCCACATCGGAATAATGGATGCGAAAAAGCAATACGCCAGAAGAAAAACTCCCCACTGTTTTGCGGAAATCCCGCCGAAAAAGGTAAGCAGCGGCGCAGGCAGGTGCGGGCCGACCCACACGGCCAGCAGGACAAGCGGCAAAAACACAATCGTCAGCAGCCCCAGGCTCATTTTGAAGCGATACAGGAGAACCCCCATCACTAAAGCCAAACCGAGATATATAATCGAGGAGGCCGCCACCGCCGGCCCAAACGCCGTATCGCGCGAGACCGCCGTGAATGTCTGCGCGGTAATATCCGTAAAGGCGATTATCACATACAATAGCGCCAGCCAGACGAAAATCATAAAAAACAATCTTGTCCCCGGCGACATGTATCGTCTGACAATTTCCCCGATTGAGGCGGCTTTGTGCCTGACCGAGCCGATAAGCGCGAGATAATCGTGGACGCCCCCGATGAAAATCGAGCCGAGAATTATCCACAATATCGCGGGCAGCCAGCCGAACCATATCCCGGCCAGAATCGGCCCGACAATTGGGCCGGCGGCGGCAATGGCTGAAAAATGCTGCCCTATGAGAAGCTGCGCCTTGGCCGGCACATAGTCAACGCCGTCGTTGATTTCGTGAGCAGGCGTTTTTGCGCCATCCTGAGGGTTGATTTGCCTTGTTACGAATCGGCCGTAGGAAAGATAGCCGGCTCCCAGTATTGCCATCGAAGCAAGAACGATTACGCAGATCATAAATGCTCCTTATCCTTTTTTAGTCTTATTGCAGCGCAGGTAAAGTTGCAATCCTCTATTATATCGGCGAATTGGACGGCCGTGCAGGATTTTTTCATACTCTGGAAAAAGGGGGCCCCTTTTTTGTTTTCGTCTCAATGTTTACGTGATTGGCGGGGTTTGCCTTTGCCCTTGGGCCGCCTGACGGGTTCCGGCGTCGGCTCGGTTTCCCGGTGTGCCCGGACGTATAATTTGATAGGTACTTCGGCTGCGGGCAATAAATCACTTAATCGGGCAACGACGAATCGACGGTAATTATCGTCGAAAAGGTCCGCCCTGTTGACGAACATAAGAATCGTAACGGGATTGATTGCAACCTGCGTGGCGTAATAGATTTTCGGCCTGCCGATTTTCGTCGGTGAGGACTGCGTTTCCTTTATAATCTCGAACGCCTTGTTGAGCTTGGCCGTCGGTATCCACGTCGTTGCCTGCTTGAAAAGCTCCGCGGCCAAATCAAGAACGCTTTTGACATTTTTACCCTTGCTGGCTGTCGTGAAGGCAATCGGGGCGTGACTTAATCCCGGCAGCAGCTTCGTCAGGTAATCTTCGTATTGCCCGGTATCCGCGGAATTCTTCGCCAGGTCCCATTTATTGACGACTATTATACAGGCCTTGCTTTCTTCGGCGATTAATTGCGCGAGCTTTTTGTCGGGCTGCGATACGGGCGTCGTCGCGTCAATCATCAGCAGCACCACGTCCGCCCTGCGCACCGAGCTTGTCGCGCGGACGAAACTGTAAAATTCTATGTTGTCGGCCAGCCTGCTTTTTTTCTTCACCCCAGGCGTGTCGATGACAACGATTGTTTGCCCGTCTTTTTCAAATCGAATATCAACCGCGTCCCGCGTCGTGCCGGGCGTTTCGCTGACAATTACGCGGTCGTCACCCACGATTGCGTTGACAATCGAGCTTTTGCCCGCGTTCCGCTTGCCGACTATCGCGATTTTCATCACCGGTTCAGC
>JBFZBL010000118.1:0-2785 GCA_041308485.1 Phycisphaerae bacterium
GCCATTATGGTCAGCACTTCCCCGGGCGCCACGCCCCTGATCTGCTGGTCTATGTTGGTTATCCCGGTGACAAGCGTGTTGCTTTTTATATTCTTGACATGACTTTCATATTCTTCAAACATGCGCCCCACGTCATAGACGTTTGCCATTGACACGCTGCGCGATTTACCAGCTATTATGTCGGTTATGTTTTCCAATATGGCATCCGTTGGCTTGCTGTCGTCTTTCAAGTCGGCGACAATGCCGGTAAGCCGCGCCTGTAGTTTTTTGCGCTCGTATGCGTCCATCACCTCCTGAACATGGCAGTTAATGTCAACGCCAGGGAAGAAGTACACGCCGCAAATGTCTATGGGCGTTGTCTTGAGGGCCGCTGAAACCGTCACCAGATCAATCGGTCTGTCGCTGTTGTGCAGCTTCTTGCATATATTCCATATCTGCCGGTGCTCCTGCAGGGTTATTGCCTCGTCTGGTATCGAATCAATTATTGACGGGTCATAACCGCTTATAAGATAGTCAAGAATAGTTCTTTCTGAGTCAATCATGCGTCACACCTCGGATTAATGCCGTGCGCCGAACATGCGGCGTCAATAAAATCAGTTATTGTTTTTTTAGTAACCCATGTTTTTTCTGAAAGGTGGCATACCCAATCCAGTATTTTGGCCTTGGTATCACACCTGTTTAGTTTAATGTCGTAGTGTCCATCCAACACAATATAGCCGTCCTCTATTTTAACCCTTGTCATAACACCAAATCTCCCCTTCCCGCTTATAGTAATCCTTCCTTATAGGCTCTCAGAATCCAATAGGACTGTTCAACCATAGCTGCATCGGCCCGGGTTATCCGCTCAGCCCACGTTTCATACGGGTGCTGAGGTACAATGTTAGTCATCGAGCGAGTCCCGTTTATCCATTCCAGTGCTTCGTCTTTAATTTCCTCTTTTGTCTTTTTACAATCCATATCTTCTCCTTCCTTAAAAACCGCTTGGCACACGGCAGGAGTCTATCACTCAATTTCGTGCATCTACTTTATTCGTGCTCCCGTCCGTCGTATTGGAGCTTTGGGCCACGTGTGCCTCACGGTTTATATATCCTCAATTTTTTACGTTTAATATACTCTGCCAATTTATGCATATGCTGATAACCAACTGCATCGTGGTCTTTCTCAACTAATATACCAGCCATACGCCCTCTCAATCCCACTTTTGCAGTCATGCTCCGGTGGCATTTAAGCAGATTCGTCACCCAGAATTTCTCCATAGTTGTCATGTGTGCCTCACGGTTCATAGTCTAACAACCCGCACCTCTCCGGGATAAACATTTCTTGTGTTTCAATCTGCACCATTTCATCTTTATCAAACCTGAAATTGCCATGCTCGCACAGCTGGCAATGAATATTGCAGTACGGGCAGGCGCAGCAGTCCACAACAACCATTCTAATTGTTTTGCTCCACTCCAATTTAGTTCCCCGTCCACGTACAGCGCGCACATAGTTGTAGCCCGTCTTACCGTTGGTGCCCACGTAGCCGTAGTAGAAACCCACGTACCACGCGTTGGAGGTACTGCTTGCGTAGGTAGTAGACGACCAGTAGCCGGACGCCACTGTATCGGGTACGGTAGTTGCTGGGTTATAATGTGTGTAATCAACTATGCTAATCAATTCCTCGACGGTGGGCAATCGCCAGTCACTTTTTCCCCTGTACTTTTTGGCATTCAGGCTTGCTATCTGTTTATTTGCTTCATCCCAAGTGTACGTCTTTCTCATTGACCTCATACCTTCTCCTTCCTTAAAAACCGCTTGGCACCTTCAGGGTCACGCCATCAGAACATTTTTCATTGTACCCTTCTTTCGCCAGTCTCTTATCTGCAGTTTAACTGGCTCATGGCGATATGGGTGCCTCACGGTTATTACCAGTAATTTCTTCCCATTCCTTCTGGCATTTCACACAATAAGCATCAACTGGCAATCCATGCTCACAAATAATAACTCCGACATCCATGCCAGCAAATTCATCGACAATTTTTCCATTCTGTGGAGTGTTCGGCATTCTTCTTTCCTGTTTAAAAGAGGCACACGGCAGGAATTGAACCTGCTTGTTTACTGGTCGTGAACCCGCCAATACGATTACCGGAGTGGTTAAAATCAGCCGTGTCGCTTGGTGGGTTCACACCTCATGTGCCTCATAGTTACACTACTGCCTCAACTTCTAAGTTAACACCAGCCGCATCGAGTTCTGCTGGCCCAAACAATCTCATAATTCGCACCCCATCTTCATTTGTTCGTTCACACTCAAACCAAGCCGGTTTACCATTTTGTTGAACATATGTTTCATAGCAATGCCATTTGATACCGTTAAATTCAAAATTAAAATCAGACGATACTTTTTTGTTTGCTTCCATATAATTTCCTTTCATAGAAATAAATTAATTCGTTTGTTTTCTCTTAATGCAAGCATCACTATCGTATTACTGTAGTGCTGACTTCTTTAAACGTGCAGCCGTAATGCCTGCCGCTGAGATTGTTCATTTTTGCAAACGCCTTAAGTACGGCCTTGCTGAAATTTACCGCCGTGTACGGCACGCTGCCGCTGCCAATGGCGGCGCACAGGGCGCGTATGTCCTCCGGTGTTTCCGGCAGAACAACCTCAATATCCTTTTTTGTGCTGACCGTTCCACCGCTGTCCAGGCGCGTTGTTTTCTCAACTGTCGGGGCAACGGCCACGGGCTCAACATACACCGCTTCGGCCCGGTCAAGCAAAGCCTCGGCCTTTTCAACCTTGCCCTTGTCC
>JBFZBL010000119.1:0-7330 GCA_041308485.1 Phycisphaerae bacterium
AGAGACCACGATGACCTCAAAGAGCTTACGGCGCTGGCTGAAAGCGCGGGGGCCATTGTCGTTGACCGGTTTCAGCAGAAAATCCATAAAATCCATCCCGCATTTTATATCGGCAAAGGCAAGGCCGAACAACTGGCCGAACGGGTCAAACGGTTCGACGCAGACATTGTCATATTCGACAATGACCTGCTGCCGAGGCAAATCAGGGAGCTTGAGGGAATTATCCCCGCCAAGGTCATAGACCGCAGCGAATTGATTCTCGATATATTCGCCACGGGCGCCAAAACCACCCAGGCCAAGCTGCAGGTGGAGCTTGCACAGTTGGAATACACATACCCGCGCCTGACGCGATTGTGGTCGCACTTAGATACCGTGGCGGGGGCAGGCGGCGCGACGACGGCAGGAGCAGTCGGCGGCATCGGAACCCGCGGGCCGGGCGAACAGCAGCTCGAAATCGACAGGCGATTGGTCAGCAAACGCATCAGCGACCTCAAAGACGAGCTTGAAGAACTCGACGAACGGCGGGTGCGCGAAATCGGCAGCAGGAAAGACATATTCAAAATATGCCTTGTCGGCTATACAAACGTCGGCAAAAGCACCCTGCTCAACGCGCTGACCGACGCTGACGCTTATGTCGAAGACCGGCTTTTCGCGACACTCGATACCCGTACAAGAAAATGGCAGTTAGAAGGAGGCGCGGAGGTGCTGCTCAGCGACACGGTGGGATTTATAAGGGACCTGCCCCATCAATTGGTGGAATCATTCAAGGCGACACTCGAAGAGACAGTTACGGCCGATTTACTGCTGCACGTGGTGGATGTCTCGAACGCAGAGGCGATGAAACAAATTGAGTCGGTAAAAAAAACACTTGAAGACATCGGATGCGGCGAGAAACAAATGCTGCTCGTCCTCAACAAAATAGACGTCGTCAGCGGCGTGCACACATTAGAGACACTTCAAACGCTTTTCCCGGACGCAGTAGGCATCTCGGCGAAGACCGGCTACGGGCTAAATCTGCTTCACGAAGCAGTGCTGGAAAAATACCAC
The DNA here is from genome assembly GCA_041308485.1 of Phycisphaerae bacterium. Classification (GTDB taxonomy): domain Bacteria; phylum Planctomycetota; class Phycisphaerae; order Sedimentisphaerales; family Anaerobacaceae; genus Fen-1362. Next base: position 1,048 of record JBFZBL010000119.1, read on the forward strand.
GGCGGCATCATCACCATCAAAGTCACCGTCAGCCAGGCGGACGGGAAAACCCAGAGTTTCCTGCGGGCGCACAGCACAATCCTGAGCGAAAGATACACCACCGCCAACGTAATCATCAAGGCCCGCTTAGGCCAGAACCAGCTGGTGAATCTCAAACGCCTCAAGCCGGTGAAGCTGGAGTTGACAGGCACCCGCTCAAAGGAGTAGGCTGTCTGCCCCTGACTGTGTATTATAAAAAATGGGGCCTGTCTTTTTGCCTGTAACGGACTGAGAACCCATCTGATTTTTAAATTCACCGGTGATTTTTGAGCCGTCCAGCTTACCAACGAAATCCATCTCGAATCTCATCCTGCCAAATGTGGGAATAACCTTGAAGGTCATTTTATCGCCCTCGAGGCTAATCTTATCAATATTGGTAGTGCCGTACATGCCGCTCATATCTGGGTTGATTTTCAGCCGCTGCTTAGAGCTGCCCCAGGGAGCTGAGACATCGAGAACCCATACGCCGATGATTTCCGAACCGATAAGTTTTCCTTCGACCGGCAAAACGCTATCGTCTGTTTTGAACGCGCCGGCAAGAGTTCCCGTTTTCTGGTCGACCGTGCCCTCAAAAGTGCTTATCTTGTCGGCGTCCTGAACTTTGGAGGCGCTTTTGAAAGTCAGTTTATTGCCTTCGCATTTTAAGTCCGTGATTTTGTGGTCGCCTTCCATTTTCTGCCACTCAGCGGACAGCACGCCATTCTCGTCCGCTTTAACAGCAAGGACCGCAGACATTTCTCTGTCTTTTGTTATGAATTTAATATCCCAGCTGCCCGCAGCAGGCGGTATTCTTCGGCTGAGTTTTGCCTCGATTTCGGATTGACTCCCGCCGTGGGTCAGGGCGCCGGAAAGTTTATCGCCTTCGATTTTACCCAGGAAGCTGCCTTTGAATGTTTCTTTAGTAAAGCGGACGGTCTGGGTGAAGCTGACCTGGTTATCTTTGAACCGGACATCTTCCAGATCGCTGAAGCCCCTGAAATTTATCCACTGTCCTGTCAGCCTGCCTTCGCTATCAGAGCCGAAGGAGATTATTGAATTGCCCATCCTCCGGTCGCCTGGGGCGGCTTTGAGGAGCCAGTCGCCGTATAATTCGTTCCCACCCATACGAGCCGATTCGGGCAGAGGCGAAGGCGGGGCATGAGCAAGTTTAGTAATATCCGGCGGGGTGTATCTGGGGAGCTTGCCGGTGGTTAGTAATTCTTTGACGTAAACGCCGAACTCGGGCGTCGGCGCATAATTGAAATCGACTATCAGAGTCGGTCCGGCGGTCGGATGCATATCCCACGCTGTGAATGCCCAGTTGTGGTCCTGAATGGCCTGCAAAACGTGGAGCAGCCAGTCGTCGCCTATCGCGGTTGAAGGACTCTGTCCCCACCAGCCGAATCGCCTGTTCGGGCCGCCAGCGCCGCCGAATTCGGAAACGATAACGGGGAATTGGGCGGTGGCCTCTTCCATATTTGCAATCCAGGTAAATACGCTCTGCTGTTTGTTGTCGTACGCATGATTGGCATAAATGACGCCGTTGCCTTTCGGGTCTTTGAGCTGCCTGCCTTCAAGGATTCCATTGAAATCGTATGCCCAGTCGATGCCGCCCGCGACAATGACATTTTTGGCACCGGTGGAGCGAACGGTATCCAGCAGATCCTGCATCCCTACGGCTTCGAATTTTTTAGGCGCCTGTGCTCTCGAATTGGGACGGTCTGTAATCATCCCGCCATTGAGCCAGACGTCCCAGGTTACGTCGTGCGGCTCGTTGTAAAGGTCGAAAAGAACCGCAGGGTGATTGGCGTAGAGAGGGGCTAAATCTTTCCAGAATATCTGACTGTTTCGGTCGGGCATCGAATGCTGGCCGATATTTTTACCCCATTCGTTGACATCGGACCAATGCAAATCCAACATAATATAGCATCCCTTCGAACTGCAGAGGTCAACTGCTTGCTTGACAAGGGCTCGATAGCCCATACCTGCGTCGGTTGAGTTGGGGTCTTTGCCGAACCAGCGGTCCTGCGATAAAGGCAGGCGAATGATATTGGAGTTCCAGTCATCGATTGCGACTCTTATCGTTTCGAGGATATGTCCGTCGCCGTCGACTGTCCATTCAAGTGATGCGGCATTGACGCCGCGAAGTAAAACCGGCTGATTTTTGCTGTTGAGAACCTGGTTGCCTTTTACCTTCAGAGGCAGCGGCGGGGACGAAGGCCTTGCCTGTATCCCAGAAACCGCCTTTGACTCCTGCTTCTCTGATAACGTCGAACACCCGGCAAACACAATCGCCGCACACAAACTCAAGACAACCAACTTCACGTTCATATTTTGCTCCTTTCATCGGTCCCCATTTTGGACAGGCACAATCTACCTTAGCGGCCAACTTTATTCAACTGTGTCGTGCAAATTTAATGGCGCTGCTTTTGTCCTGAATAATCGGAGATGCTCAGAAAAAAGGGTCAAGAGGGAGGCGAAGAGGGAACGTGCGACGAACAAATCTCGCAATCTATTAAAAAGATTCCATTGCGAGATTCGCCGATAAGCTACGACAATCACTATGGCTCAAAACGCAATCGCCGGGTTATTTCTTTATGGTTGTGTCTTCGAGGAAAATATTTCCGACGTATTTGAACTTTTGGCCGCCAAGCGAGGCATCGACCATCAGTCCCGCATCGGTGGTGATAAATACAGCCATTCCGGATCTGTAGTCGGCCTTGGCCGCGGCGCCAGCGGTCGCCGCTACACCGGTAGCCTGCGCGGAGAACGTGAACTCCTCGGCCTTGAAGGCATCGAGGTCGGATTTGTCCCTGAAGAAAATAATCTCGCGGAAGTATTCGCCGCCAAACGAAAAGCCAAGTGTAGCCTGCGACATACTGCAATAGCCCACCATTCTGTCCTGCTCATAGACCTCGCCCTTGCCGTATGCCCCGCCGACCCATATTGCACCTTTGAATACCCTGGGCAGCACCGCGTAACCCCAGGACTTGTCGAAAAATTGCTTGATGTCGGGGTCTTTCTCTTTGAATATCGCGACCGCTTCGTTTACCTGGGCCGCCAGAACTTCTCTTTCCATCGGCTCTTCGGGCACCGTCGCACAGCCGGCCAATACTATCGCCATACATAAAACCAATGCAATCAGTTTCACGTCCATATTTCGCCCCTTTCAATAATCCTTTATCACATTTATTATCGGCCTGATATGCCCGCTACGGCCAGCGATTTTCCACCAAAATTATTATGTCTCACTGCGGGTAAAATACAAAAATAACCGCTTGTGGTGTACCTGTCCTACATAGCACAAAGTGCGAGGGAGGGTTATGCAACCGGTATTTTCAGGCGGGCGCTGCACTGGGGGCATTTACCGGTCTTACCCGCGTATTTTGCCGGCATCTTGAGGCGCTTGCCGCAGGCGCAGGCGAACCGGATAAATTCGTCTTTAGGAACCTGTGGTTTCGAAGGTCTCGTTTGCGGCTGCTCAGAAGGAGAGAACGTCGATATGGTCTTAGGCTCAAATGGGACGAGCGGCATTTCGGGGCGTTGTTTCGCCGTTTCACTTAGATAATCATAATATCCTTCTTGTGTCGCAACTTCCGCTGCCGCGGGATGCCTGTATTCCTCGATTATCTGCAAAAGGGATTTCTCATACCGCTCCATTGTGAGCATCTTTAATTTCAGCATTAAAATCGCCAGGGCAACGCCCCCCGCAAAACCTCCGAGGTGGGCGAAATACGCCACCCCGCCCCCGCCCTTCATCGCTCCCCAGATATCGAACACGAGCCAGAATAATATCATCCATGCGCTGCTTACGTTGATTTGTCTTATAATCCCATAAAAAACATAGCAGGTTATTTCATTTTGAGGAAAGAAGACCAAAAACATTCCTACGATGCCGTTAATGGCACCGCTTGCCCCAAGCATGGGTCCGCCGACGAATATAAGGTGAGAAATCCCGGCGATAAGACCCATTGCTATGTAAACCGGAATGTAACGGAGATTGCCAATTTTGGCGCAAACGGCATTGCCGAATACCCACAAAAAAAGCATATTGCCAAAAAGGTGCAAGAGGCCGCCGTGGAGCCACATGTGGCCGAATAATCCTTTTAACGTCAAGCCGTCCATAATGTACGGCTTAATTGCTCCCCACAAATAATACTGCTGGAGTATTATCTCCTTGACTATATTCTCTTTGAATTTCTCGCGCTCATCGGCCTTCTTAAAGAGATCCGCATCTTCCATTTTCTGGGTGGTTTTTTCCACCGAGGTTTCAATCTTTTTAAGCTCGTTATCCTTGACGCCGAAGTCCTTGGCCAAATCTTCGACTGACTTGTTCTCATATTCACTGGTCCTGGCGTGCAATTGAGCCCGGCGTTCAGAGATACTAACTGACTGCCAGACAAACACGGCGACAGTACCCGCGATTATGAGCCAGTTCACAATCGGCAGCCGGTCCTGCGGAACATCAACGCGCGCTGGTATTATCAATGCGTCGCCTCCTGACAGCCGCCTCTATGAATATGAGCCATTATGCTCTCCTCTGTTGCTTTGTCCCATCCCCGACAAAGCTGTCTTTATTATACGCTTTTAAATCCGGTTTTCAAGTATTCGGCTGCTCTCGATTGTCGTTGTCGGTGATATCCTCTTGCCAGTTGGCATACCTAACGGGAGCGGCTATAATACGGCGGCTATGTTCAACAACATATCAATAATCGGCGACGGGGGTATGGGAACCGTGCTTGCGATGCTGCTGGCGGAGAAGAAGACGCCTGTTCGCATCTGGGGCTATGATGCCAAGCAATTACAGGAGACGATGGGTGCCCGCGAAAACACAAAATTTCTCCCGGGCCACAAACTCCCCGAAACGATTATATTCGAACCTGACGACAAAAAAATCATGACGGGCGCCGACCTGATTATCTCCGCGGTGCCGTGTCAATTTATGCGAAGCGTATGGATGCGCCTGCAAAAACACACGCCCAAAGGCGTCCCCATTTGCTCTGTCACGAAGGGAATCGAAAATGAGACGCTGCTTCGCCCGACGCAAATCATCGCTGACGTGCTGGGCGAGAGCAACTCCCGTGGTCTGGCCGCGTTATCCGGCCCGACAATAGCCGATGAACTTGCCGCAAGATTACCAGCAACCGCGTGCGTTGCCTCCTCCGAGGAGGAACTCGCCCAGAGAATCCAGCATACTCTCAGCTCTATCTGGTTCCGCATTTACACCAATACCGACGTTGTCGGGGTGGAGCTGGCCGGCGCGATGAAAAATATCATCGCCATCGCCGCGGGCATAATCGACGGCGTCGGCGCGGGCGACAACGCCAAGGCTGCGCTGCTTTGCAGAGGGTTATCGGAAATATCCCGTCTCGGCGTCGCTATGGGTGCGACCCCGCAGACATTCGCGGGTCTGACGGGCTTAGGCGATTTGGTTACGACCTGCATATCACCAAAGGGGAGAAACCGTTCCTTCGGCGAAAGGGTGGGCAAGGGCCAAAATCCCCAGCTTGCGCAAGCCGCAACCGAATCCGTTATCGAGGGTATCGCCACCTGCAAATCGGTCGTCGAGGGGCTCTTGCAGCAATACAAGGTTGAAATGCCCATTACGCAGGCCGTCTATGCAGTCATCTTTAAGAACAAATCCGTTCAGGGCGCCATCGCTGACCTGATGACCCGCCAGCTCAAACCTGAAACTTCAACCAACCGTAAATGACCATCCAAACTTTCGTTAACCAAAAGGATTGACTACGGCCCAATTATCGCTAATATATCGATGACCGGGGCGGTTAGCTCAGTTGGTTAGAGCGCCAGCTCGACACGCTGGAGGCCACTGGTTCGAGTCCAGTACCGCCCATTACATTTAGTCCGCTTGTGCAGGGCCATACTATTAGTGCAGCAGTGAGGAGCCAGAGACCATTAAAGGGCAAGCGAAAAAACACAGGGTCAGCATAGCAATACTAACAGGGCTTATCTGCGTTTTGACGGGCGGCATTGCGTCGGGGCAGGAGACGTTTACGCTGTATGTGGAAAACGACGGGACTTTTGTCAAGCCATATCATAAAACGGACCGGCACTATACCGACGGGTTAAAACTTGTTTATACCCACCAGCCCGATTGCAATTTTCTAAAAGAATTCGCGAGATGGAATAATTTCGGTCAAAACAACGGCCAGGTTTCAACGGCACTGGGGTATTTTTTCGGACAGAATATATACACGCCTGACCATGTTGACGAGCCGGAAAAGAGGGACAAGGACAACATGGT
>JBFZBL010000120.1:0-2586 GCA_041308485.1 Phycisphaerae bacterium
TATTTTATGCCCAACCAGTTTGCAAATCCCGCCAATCCTCTTGCCCACTATGAAACCACAGGCCCCGAAATTTATCAGCAATGCGCCGGCCAAATCGACTGCTTTATCGCCGGTATGGGCACGACGGGGACGCTTATGGGTGTCTCCCGATTTCTGCGGCAGAAGCTCAATCATGTTAAAATAATCGGTATCGAGCCGACGCCGCACCATACTATTCAGGGTCTTAAAAATATGACCGAGTCAATCGTGCCTGCCATTTACGAACGAGACCGGCTCGATGACGTTATGATAATGGAAGATGATGAGGCCTACGAAATGACCCGCCGGCTGGCTTCCGAGGAGGGGATTTTCGCCGGCATATCCAGCGGCGCAGCCGTCGCAGGCGCTGCCCGTGTCGCTAAAAATTTGAAATCCGGCACAGTCGTTACTATCATTTGTGACCGCGGCGACCGCTATCTTTCGACAATGCTCTTCCGCGCCGCCTGCGCCAAATGTCCTCCATAATCCATCGCTCGTGTTTTATGTCATTCCGGCCTTGAGCCGGAATCCATCCGTAGGGCGGGGCTTGCCCCGCCGAAATGAAAAGTTAATTATTAATGTTTGCTGAGAAATACGCGATAACGGTTATCGCCTATAGGCGTTTTGTCTACGAGCATATGAATATACGGGATGCTTGTCCCATACAGGTAATAACATTCATATTCGAAAATATTCTTAAGAACATACCATTGCCTTCCACGCTGCTCAATTCGAGTTCTGATATGTTTTGCGATGAATGAATTCGGATCACTACTGTCCCGTTGAAGTTTTAGGAAATTGATGTAAGTCATACAAATATAATAAGTTGCGAGAAAAAATGATTGTTTTCGATTTCAACTCGTTCTTAGATTTTGGCCAATCCCGACAAGTCGGGACTTTCGCTTTAACATTGAAAGGATTGGCCAATGCACACGGGACGAACCGTCTTCTCACAACTTCTGGACTTTCTGCCAAAACACCAATTCGATATTTGTGTTCGACGGTATCGCGGCAATCACCGCATCCGGGCGTTTTCATGTTTCGATCAGTTTCTTTGCATGATGTTTGCGCAGATAACGTATCGTCAGAGCTTACGCGACATCGAAATATGTCTGAGGACAATGCAAACGAAGTTGTATCACTGCGGCATTCGCGGCAGGGCGTCCCGCAACACGCTGGCAAAGGCAAACGAGCTTCGCGACTGGCGCATCTATGCGGATTTCGCGCAGGCATTAATCGCCAAAGCGAGGACGCTTTACGCCAACGACGATTTCGGCGTCCAACTGAATCGGGACGTTTATGCCCTCGACTCAACAACCATCGATTTGTGTCTGACGCTGTTTCCATGGGCCAAATTCCGTCGGCACAAAGCAGCAGTCAAGGTGCATACGCTTATGGACCTGCGCGGCTCTATACCGTGTTTTATCTGCATTACAGACGGTTCTACGCACGATGTAAATATTCTCGACGAGCTCGTTCTGGAGTCAGGCGCGTTATACATAATGGATCGCGGTTACCTCGACTTCGCACGTCTTTACACGTTTACTCAAAATCTTTGCTCCTTTGTAACGCGGACCAAAAGCAACTTTCGTTATACCCGCATCGCTTATCGCCAGGTCGACAAAAGCGCCGGCCTTCGCTGCGACCAGACAATTCGCCTGGTGGGCTTCTACGCATCGCAGGATTATCCCGCGGTGCTGCGCCGTATCGGCTATTTCGATTCCGAAACAAATACGAAACTGGCATTCTTAACCAACAACTTTTCTTTACCGGCGCTGACAGTAACTCAACTGTTCAGGTGCCGCTGGCAGATAGAAATCTTTTTCAAATGGATAAAGCAGTATCTTCGCATAAAGACGTTTTTCGGCACCAGCGTCAACGCCGTCAAGACCCAGATATGGATTGCAATCAGCGTGTACCTGCTGGCAGCCATTGTCAAGAAAGAACTGGCTATCGAGAAAAGTCTTGGCGAAATCCTGCAAATTCTCAGCATTACGCTTTTCGAGCAAATGCCGATAGAACAAGCACTTACGAACAATATGTCGCAAAACGATTTTAACGAGTTTCATAACCAGTTGTCCTTGTTCGACTTATAACGGGACAGTAGTGATAGAAAATAGAAAATCGAAAATAAAAAATATCTAACTTCATTTAAATTGCATCAGCGGAAAAACGAACTTCACCACCCACGATTGTCATTATGGCTTTACCCTTTACTTGCCATCCGTGGTATGGACAGTTTCCGGATTTGGAGCGGAACGTGCTAACGTCGATTTTGTATTCGACGTCGGGGTCTATAATGGTAACGTCGGCCTGCTTGCCTTTAGTCATAGCGCCCTTGTCAACGCCGATGATTTTGGCAGGCGATTCAGTCATTAGCCGAATCAGCCCGGGCCAGTCGAGAATTCCCGGTTCGATAAGCGCTTTGATATAAAGCCCCAATGCGCATTCCAGGCCCGCGATGCCAAACGGCGCCGCCAAAAACTCAAGTTCTTTTTCGCTTGCCAGATGCGGTGCGTGGTCGGTAACCAGCGAATCAATAATACCATCGGCCAGCGCCCCTTTGAG
>JBFZBL010000121.1:0-6913 GCA_041308485.1 Phycisphaerae bacterium
ATCAAAGCTGAGCTGGTTTTTCCCCTTGCCGATGAGTGCGGATATCGGAATGGTGAGATAACCGAGGAAGTCCAGGGCCATATTATCAAGCGAATGACTGTTTCGCAGCGGGTCGAGACAATACGACGCGACCATCGTATCGAAATACACACCAGCAAGAGGCAGTCCGGCGTTTCGCAAAACCAGCATATCGTATTTGATGTTCTGTCCGATTTTTTTAATCGCCTTGTCTGCGAATATGGGGCCAAGTTTCTCCTGCATCTTCGCTAAAGGCAGGCGTTTCGCCCCCATCGGCGCACGAACCGGAATATAAAACCCCGTCTTCGCCTGCCAGGAAAAACTTATTCCCACCAAATCCGCCCTCATCGGCACAATAGAAGTTGTCTCCGTATCGACGGCAAATTCTTTGTGCTTTTTCAGTTCCCCGAAAAACTCCTCGAATTTTTCCGGCGTATCGATGAGCTGATAATTATGCTCAGCTGTCGCCGCCGAAACAGGCCCGCTGACTGACGTTGTTTGCAGCTGCTGTGTTTGAACCGGCTGTTCGGCTGAGGAAAGCCCCATTTGTGTCAGCATTCGGGCAAAACCAAGCTCGTTTAATATTTGCGTTAGTCGCGCCTCATCAGCCGGCTTTACCGCAAACGCCTCGTAATCAATCTTCACCGGAACATCACAGTCAATCGTTACTAATCGTTTGCTAAGCTCGATAATTTCTTTCGATTTGCGAAGATTGTCGCCGCGTTTGCCCGTTATCTCGTCCGCATGCACCAGCAGGTTATCAACCGAGCCGTATTTTTGTACCCACTCCAGCGCCGTCTTGGGCCCTACATCCGCGACGCCGGGAACATTATCAGAAGCATCGCCCTGAAGAGCCAAAACGTCGATAAACTGCGGGGGCGAGATTTTCATCTCAGCCTTTATCCATGCCTCGTCAGTTACCTCGCCTGTCTTGATATCATATCCAAAAACGTGGTCATCGATGAGCTGTAGAACATCCTTGTCCTTTGTGCATATATAAACGTCGATTCCCTCTTTCGAGGCCTTTTTCGCGAGTGTGCCGATTATATCGTCCGCTTCGAAGCCATCGATTCGCAGCATAGTAATATTCATCGCCGAAAGAATCTGCTCGATGCGATTTATCTGCACCGGCATATCGTCCGGCATAGGAGGCCTGTGCGCCTTGTAATCGGAATACATCTCATTCCTGAATGTCGGGCCTTTGCTGTCCATCGCAACAACGAGCATATCGGGCTTTTTATTTTTCATCAGGCCAAGAATGGCGGTAGTAAATATGTATGTCGCCTTGGTGGGTTCACCCGACGGGCTTGTCAGCCGCTGCCTCATAGGCGCAAAATACGCCGCGTAAATATGTGCGTGCCCGTCGATTATGTAAAGTGTCTTCGCCATTAATAACAATATAGTGTCAGGACGGGTGGACTGTCAAAGCAATAGATGCGGTTGTCATTCCCGCGAAAGCGGGAATCCAGCTATGTTTATTTACTTATTTTTTCGCTGCTCAAGCAGCTTCTGAAGATTCTCCCGTACCAATGTGTCGTCCGGCTTATATTTCAGCGCCTCACGATATTCTTTAATCGCCTTTTCGATATCACCTCGCTGGATAAATAATTCGGCCAAGTATTTGTGAATGGTCGGCTGGTCGGATTTTATCCTTACCGCCTCCGTCCAGTGGCTGATTGCCCCATCGATATCTCCTCGAGCAAGCAGCAGCCGGCCGAGGTTAAAGTGCATAATGTCATTGTCTTGTATCACCGCCGCCGTGTGTCCGAACAGGGTAATGCTGTCTTTCCATCGCGATACCTGCTTATACGTCAAAACGGACAATGACAAAAGAATAACGCCGGCTGATACGGCAAGTACGGCCTTTCCATATCGTACCTTTTCAAAAAGCTCCGCCGCCCCCCAGGATATTATTATGAATAATCCGATAAGCGGGACATAAGTATACCGTTCCGCCATCGCCTGAAGCCCGACCTGGACTATGCCGATGACCGGCACAAGCGTCCCAACAAACCATAACCATCCCACGACAAGCCATTGGCGCCCCCGTGAAAAACGAAACGCCGCGAAAGTAACACTCAAAAGTATCAGTCCCCCCGCCGCAATCTTCCAAAAAGGCGGACTAACCAGCGGATATGGATAAAGGATTCCGAGATGAACAGGATAGAACATCTTCGCGATATAATCTACATAAGCCAGAATGGCGTTGCCGAAGCGGTTGACAATCGGCATCTGGCCGGTTCCTCTGACAAGCGCAGCCCCGGATTGCACATACAGCACGATTACACAGGCGATAAAAGATAAAACAAGTAAAGGCAGCTTTTCCGCAAGGCATCGCAGAAATGTTTGTTTGCCGGATGTGATTTTCTTTTTACGCTCGTTTTGCGAATCTGCGAATCGGTCTAAGGGCCAGTAGTCAAGCAAAAGCAGCACAAACGGAAGCGTTACCAGCATTTGTTTAGCCATCAGGCCAACGGCTAATACGACCATAACAGGGATATATGTGCTGAATTTCGGACGCCTCGTGTATCGGATATAAAACCAGATAGTAAGCAGCCAGAAAAAAGTGCTCAGCACGTCTTTTCGCTCGGAAATCCATGCCACTGATTCGACATGAAGCGGGTGCAGAGCAAACAACGCCGCGACCAACGCGCTTCGCCACAAAGCGTTCGTCATACGCAATAACACAATGAACAGCAATAGTGTGTTTGCAACATGAAAACCAAGATTGACTAAATGATGACCCGCGGGATTCTGGCCAAAGCAACTGTAATCCATTATATGGGACAGCCACGTCACGGGGTGCCAGTTGTATGCCTGGTTTGTGGTGAAGGCCCACTTGACGGCTTCCGCCGTAAGACCTTTTTGTATATTTGTATTTGCGGCAACATAGATGTCATCATCGAAATCGATGAAATCATTATTATGGACCTGCCAGTAAACCGCGAATGTCGCCGACGCAAGCGCCAGACATATTAAGACAGGAAAATATTTTTTCGGTTCTCGAATCATTTCTTTTGAGTCAGAAGCGCCTGTCTTAAATTATAAGCATTAGTGTTCCCCGGGTCGATACGCAATGCCTCGTTACATTGCTCAATCGCCTGTTCCATGTTGCCCTGCTTTCGCAGTGCAACAGCGTAATTCAGACGTGCCTGGATATCACAGGGGTCAATTTCGATAGCTTTTACAAAATGAGCAATCGCCATGTCAATATTTTTATCTCTTTCATAATACGCGACACCGATATTGACGTGGGTTTTCACTTCACACGGGTCTATTTCCAGGGCCTTCTCGAAATGAGATATCGCGGCGTCAAGAGCTTTTTTTTGCATAAAGGCAACACCAAGGTTCGTATGCACGAAACAATTGTTCGGACTGACCTCAACGGCCCGTTCGAAAATACTTACACCGTTTCGCCAGTATCGCAGCTGCATACACGTCGAAACAGTCATAGACAAAAGGACAGCAGCAGCCGCAATTATAAGAGAGGTTTTACGAAATTCATATCGTGATAACAAATCAGGTAATCCCCAGGCAATCATGATAAATAATCCGATAAGCGGAATATAGGTATATCGGTCCGCCATGGCCTGGTTGCCGACCTGAATTAAACCTATAACCGGTATGAGTGTGATGACATACCACAACCAGCCGGATAACAAATAGCCGTGTGTCCTGGCAAAACGAATCGCCAGAACCGTTACCGCAATAAGCAGCACTGCGGGGATAATCGCATCAGAAAAGTGAAGCGACCGCCCGGGATGAGGATAAAACACTGACAGGTTCACAGGCCAGAACATTTTTGAGATATATTTAGCGTATGAAACAAGGGCGTTTATGACCCGTATGTCAAACGGAAACTTGGTTATATCCTTTACCGCTCCGCTTTGTGACTGGACTACGAAAGTTATTACACTTGACACAACTGCAAGAAAAACAAATGGTAGTTTTTCAAAAAGCAGCCTTCGAAGCGAACATTTACGTTTAAGGGGCCAGTAATCAACGAGCAGCAGAATAAAAGGCAGTGTAACAAGCATCGGCTTGGCCATAAGGCCTAAAGCAAAAGCAAATAGCGCGAGGACATACCTGCCTGCGGAAGAACGTTCAACATATCTCACATAAAACAGCATGGTCAGCAGCCAGAACAACGTACTAAGCACGTCTTTCCGTTCAGCCACCCAGGCGACCGATTGGACATGAAGCGGATGAAGCGCAAACGCCGCCGCGACAAATGCGCTTGGCCATAAAGCCTTGGTCATTTTAAACAAAAGGATAAACAGCAAGACCGTATTGGCCGTATGGAAAAGCAGATTAGTAAAGTGAAACCCGCCTGCGTCAGGGCCGAAAAACGAGGAGTCGAGCATAAGCGATAACCACGTCAGGGGATGCCAGTTGTATGCCTGTGTCGCGGTAAACGCCCATACAAAGTTTTTTAAATTTAAACCGTTCTTCACCTGCTGGTTCGCGGTCACATATGCATAATCATCATAAATGAGAAAATCGAAAGCGCAGACCTGGATAAATACAGCGATGGTTATTACCGCCAGGGCCGCTCCTGTTATCCAGGGAGCTCGGGACTTGTGGATGGATTTGCGCATCGGTTATTGGGAAACAGCGATGATTTTATCAGGTTCATTTTCGCGAGGCGGAAAAGAAGACCTGTCCACAGGCAGCCCAAACCGTATTTGGTGCTGCGAACGAAATTAATCGAAGACGCCTCTGGGAAGTATTTGGTCGGACAGCTTACTTCGGCTATCGTGTACCCAAACCACAGTATCTGGGCAAGCATCTGGTTATCAAAAATAAAATCGTCGGAATTGCCGTCCAGCGGCAGCTGTTCCAGCAATTGTCTGGAAAAAGCGCGGTAGCCGGTGTGATACTCGGAAAGTTTCGCCCCTGTTAGAATATTTTCGGCCAGTGTAAGGAATCGGTTCGATACGTATTTGTAAAAAGGCATATTGCCCGCCAATGCCCGCCCGCCCAGTATTCGTGAGCCGAGAACACAGTGGTAAAGCTCGTTTGCTATCATAGACGCCATCGCAGGTATCAGCAAAGGCGTGTACTGATAATCCGGATGCACCATTATTACGATATCGGCACCGTGCTCGAGAGCGAGTTTATAGCAGGTCTTCTGATTTGCCCCGTAGCCGCGATTTTGCGGATGCGTATGAACAATAGTGTCCGACAGCTTCGAAGCCACCTCTGCCGTTCCATCTCTGCTTGCATCATCAACGATGATGACAAGGTCAACAATCCCTTGTGCCATCACCTCATCGTGGGTCTTACGAATGGTCTTCTCGGCATTATACGCCGGCATCACAACAATAACTTTTTTATTCGCGAACATAAGAATATTATAATGGCTTTGCTTTACACAAGGTAGCGCAAAAAAGCTCCAATATCAGTGACGCCGTTTGTAAATAGAGACCCAGAACTCTGACGCAGGCGTATAGTTGACCGCCTGCTCATCCCAGCGATAAACGGTTTGTCCCGAAGGCAGCATATTCACGACGCCGGCAAGATTGTAGAACTGCGGACAATAAGATTCGGACCATTTAAATAGTGTTGTGTCGGAAGCAGAATTCGCCAGCCATGATATGTTAACATTTACTACAACCATAAATTCGGGCTTCGCAGCTTCGATTTGGGCAATCATCTCCTGCTGCATGCTCCTCGCGAAAGGAGCTGGTTCCATAAGAGGATACATATAGATATACGAGGTTGCGGAACGCCTGCCCGAATAAAAATAAATCTGCGGTTCTGAACCAAGCACTGCCACCGTGTCACTAGGTCTGGTATTATTGCGGATAAATTCCGCTATCCGCAGCGATTCAGGAAATGGATTGGGACCATAAACCATTCGGCAAACGCCCTCAGGGGAATTGTCAAATAAATACTCTCGCTGTTGATATAGCGAGTAGCCGACAACACTCACACCAAGCACGCCGATTATAAATACTCGCAATATAACGGGAATTACCCTTTGAAGTAAAAAGTCAATCGCGGAAATCGCCGCGCCGGCTAAAATCGTAACCGCTGGCAGGAAAAATATGAAGTAATGTCCCCGAAAATAGAAACCAGGACAAACAGCCAGAAAGGAAAAAACAAGTAAACCAATGGTAAATACCGCTCCCTGCCGATAACGCCTGACGAGAACCACGGCCAGAAGACCTGCTGCCGCAAAAAGATATATAAAAAATGCTTCTTTAACAATAATGGATATTTGCTCATTGAAAATCCTCCATGCCTCTGGCAGCGGAACCAATGTTGCGTATTCACGGGCGTATGTGAACGTCCAGAACCAGAACTTGTCAAATGTGCCGTTGCGCCAGAAGAAAAAACAGACAAGAACGAATGGAGTAATGGCACCCGCGGCAAAAACAATCTGAGCAGCAATTACTTTTACCCATTTGACTGGTCTGTCGCACAGACCAGAATAAAGCAGATACAAAACGGCAAAGAGGACGAAAAAGAAGCTGTGCTGTTTGGTAATGAACGCCAGACCGAGAAGCAGCCCAGCGATAAGCGAACGAACGTGTTCTGTTTTGTTGTTGGCCTTACAAATAAGCAAAAGGCCGGCAAGGGCGGGCAAAACAACAAAATGCTCCGCATTGGCCCATAGACCGTTTACCTCGGCGGTCAGCGATGCGACAGCATAGGCGCCACCAGCGGCAACCGCGGCCAGCGCCCCGAAGAATTTTCTGGCAAGCAGGAATATGACAAAAATTGTCGCGGCGTTGAAAATTAACAGCCCTAGGTGAATGGCTGTATGCGTCTGTCCGAACAAGGTCATTATCAGAGCATACACAACGTAAATACCCGGCAGCTTCATACTGTACGCCGAGACGTAAGGCGGCACACCCTTTAACATCTGTTGCGCTATGTACGCGTATTC
>JBFZBL010000122.1:0-15303 GCA_041308485.1 Phycisphaerae bacterium
CTATTTGTGAATAGCCGGCGCTGATGACGAAAATCGTAAACGCCGATGCCGCAGCGACAAAAATCGCCAGATACGGGTGATTGCCCAGCGTCAGGAACATTTCCGAGGGACCGTAACAGGAAGACGACAGGCCGTCTGCGCCAAGGCCGACCCAGGCGAAAAACGCTATCAGCGAAAGCTTATGGAAAATGTGCCTGTCCCGCGGGCTTCGGGATTTGCCTATGACCAGGTCTTTGAGCTTCTGCTGTATGTTCGGTTCCGGCTGCAACAAAACCTCGTTTTTCTATTGTGGCACGGGCTTCCAGCCCGTGCTTTCACGGCCAAGATGGCCGTGCCACGAACGGTGACCCTGAAAGGCCATAAGTATAACCGATTTGGCCGATAATTCCAGCTAAGAACGGCCCGCAGAAACATTCCGAAAAACTCACCAAAGTGTTGCTAAACCGGCCCTGCGGCAATATCCTATTAGCCGAATACTTATTTCGGGAATTGACTATGCGCACAAGGCGGCTGGGCAACACAGATTTGGAGCTGACCGTCGTTGGCTTAGGCACATGGGCCATGGGCGGCTCATGGCAATTCGGCTGGGGCCCGCAGGACCAAGGCGAGGCGATAGCCGCGATATTGAAAGCCATCGACCTGGGTATAAACTGGATTGACACCGCGCCGATTTACGGCTGCGGGCACTCGGAAGAATTGCTCGGTATTGCGCTGAAGAAAACAAAAATCAGGCCAATCATCGCGACGAAATGCAGCCTGCTCTGGAATGAAAAAAAAGAAAAAATCGGCTGCCTCAAGGCCGAAAGCATCCGCAAAGAATGCGAGGCGAGCTTAAAACGCATCGGTGTTGACGTAATCGACCTTTATCAAATGCACTGGCCCGACCCGGAGACTGACATCGAAGAGGGCTGGGGAGAAATGGCCCGCCTGCAAAAACAGGGAAAAGTCAGGTATATCGGCGTGTGCAATTACAATAAAGGCCAGCTCGACCGGGTTCGCAAAATATCGCCTGTCGCGTCTTTGCAGCCGCCATACAATATGAATAACCGCGGCGTCGAAAAAGAGCTGCTCGGCTGCTGCGAAAAAAACAATATCGGCGTTGTTGCTTACAGCCCGATGCAGAGGGGACTGCTCACCGGTAAATTCAGCAAACAATATCTCGCGACGCTTGCCCCGGATGACCACCGATTAAAAAGCCGCGATTTCCAGGAGCCGGAATTTTCCGCTACGCTTGAGCTTGTGGATAAACTAAGACCAATCGCCGAGAGAAACAAAAGGACGCTCGCCCAGTTAGCGATTGCCTGGGTCTTGCGCAGGCCCGAAGTGACTTCGGCTATCGTCGGCGCAAGAAAACCTTCACAAATCGAGGAAACCGCCCCCGCCGCCGACTGGATTCTGAACAAAAACGATATCGCGGAAATCGAAAAATTACTCGTCGAACACGAAAAGAAATTAGCAAAGGCCAAATAAAAGGGATTGAAAAGATTAAAAACTGTCATTCTGAGCGCAGCGAAGAATCTCGTTTTTGTTGTCCCAGATGCTTCGCTTCGCTCAGCATGACAAAAATTTAAGCAGAAAGATAAGGGATTGAAAATGGCAGACAACACAAATACTTACACAAGTCCGCTGGTTGAGAGAAACGCGTCGAAAGAAATGGCCCAGCTTTTTGGGCCGCAGAAGAAATTCAGGACATGGCGGAGAATATGGCTTGAGCTGGCAAAAGCCGAAAAGAAACTCGGCCTGAAAATATCCAATGCGCAAATCGCTGAAATGGCTAGGCACCTGGATGACATCAACTTCAAGAAGGCCGCGGAATACGAAAAGAAGGTGCGCCACGACGTGATGGCGCATATTCACACATTTGGCGATGTCGCGCCGAAGGCGGCACCGATTATCCATTTGGGCGCGACAAGCTGCGACATAACCGACAACGCCGATTTGATTATTATTCGCGAGGGCCTGCAAATCACCGCGGGCAAGGTCGCGTCGGTGATGAATCTATTGGCGCGTTTCGCCAAAAAATATAAATCAATGCCGACGCTTGGCTTTACGCATTATCAGCCCGCGCAACTGACCACAGTAGGCAAACGAGCCACACTTTGGTGCTATGAATTCGCGATGGACCTCAAAGAAGTCGAACATAGATTAGACACACTTCCCTTCAGGGGCATCAAAGGCACAACAGGCACGCAGGCATCGTTCCTCGCTTTATTCGACTGCAATCAGAACAAGGTCGATAGATTGGATAAAATGGTCGCCGCGGCTTTTGGCTTCAAAAATATATGCGCTGTAACGGGCCAGACGTATCAGCGGAAAATCGATACGCTGGTCGTAAACTCGCTTGCCTCAATCGCGCAATCCGCACAGAAACTCTGCACTGACCTGCGACTGCTTGCAAACCTCAAGGAAATCGAGGAGCCGTTCGAAAAATCACAGGTAGGTTCATCCGCTATGGCATACAAACGCAACCCGATGCGATGCGAAAGAGTTACAGCGCTATCGAGATTTGTCCTGTCATTAGCGACAAGCCCAGCTATGACCGCCTCGCAGCAATGGTTCGAACGCACATTGGATGATTCCGCGAACCGCCGGCTTGTTATACCGGAGGCATTTCTGGCGGTGGACGGCATTCTCGAAATCCTGACTAATGTTCTCGATGGCCTCGTTGTTTATCCGCGGGTCATCGCCTCGCACGTCGCGGCGGAACTGCCTTTTATGGCAACGGAAAATATCCTTATGGCGGCAGTCAAGGCGGGCGGCAGCAGGCAGACAATCCACGAAAAAATCAGGCAGCACTCTCACGAGGCAGCCGCACAGGTAAAACAACTTGGCGAACCCAACGACCTCATCAACCGGCTCAAGGCCAACCCCGCTTTTGCGAAAGTCGACTTCGCAAAGGTGCTTAATCCAAAAGATTATGTCGGCCTCGCTCCTCTTCAGGTCGATAAATTCATAAGGGAAATCGTAACGCCTGCGATAAGAAAATATAAACAGCAGTTAAACCGAAAAGTCGACCTCAACGTCTAACGGTGCGACTTTGCTCACCATGAAAGGAATCGAAAAGTGACTCGAAACGAGCTAATCAAGCGCGTAAAGGAAACGGCGTATCTCGAAGGCGATTTTATCCTGCGAAGCGGCAAACGCAGCAAATATTACCTCGATAAATACTTATTCGAGACCTGCCCGGATATACTCAAAGCCCTCGGCAAAGAATTCGCAAAACACGTCGGCGACGACGTAACCTTAATCGCCGGGGCGGAACTTGGCGGTATCGCCCTTGCCGCGGCGACCGCTATGGAATCAGGCAAAAACTGGGTTATCATACGCAACAGCAAAAAAGACTACGGCACAGGAAAACTCATCGAGGGCAAACTAAATAAAGGTGATGTCGTGCTCCTCGTTGAGGATATTGCTACAACTGGCGGACAAGTGCTCGAAGCAGCAAAGGTAATTACCGAGGCGGGGGCAAAAGTAAAGAAAATTGTCGCCGTTATCGACCGCAAACAAGGCGCCGGCGAAAACATCACCGCCGCGGGATATAAGTTCGAGTCGCTTTTGACCAAAGATGACCTCGGTATCAAAGATTAAATCAGGAGAATTGAAATGGTAGACACAACTTCAAATGTGAATCGGCAGGACCGGCGGGAGTTTCTCAAACAGTCCGCATTTGCAGCGGCAGCCGGCCTGACTGCATCTTCACTTCTTTCATCCTCCGGCTGTTCGGCAACTCAATCGGCCGGCACAGGGACATACCATTTGACGGAAACGAACAAGATTATATTGTTCCAGGGCGATTCAATCACCGACTGGGGAAGAACACGAAGCAAGGAAAATACCCCCAACGATTCGCAATGTCTCGGCTCCGGCTATGTGCTTCTGACCGCGGGCGCAATCCTCGATGAATACTCAAACCTCAAACCGTTTATATACAACCGCGGAATCAGCGGGA
Source organism: Phycisphaerae bacterium (assembly GCA_041308485.1). Taxonomy (GTDB): domain Bacteria; phylum Planctomycetota; class Phycisphaerae; order Sedimentisphaerales; family Anaerobacaceae; genus Fen-1362. The sequence continues at coordinate 3,950 of JBFZBL010000122.1, forward strand.
ACAAGGTCTTCCAACTCGCAGAACGATGGGACAAGGACTGTATCGAATTAAAGCCGAATTTGCTCAGCATACTTGTGGGCGTTAACGATTTCTGGCATACATTGAACGCCGGGTACAAGGGCACGGTGGAGACATATCAAAGTGATTATCGCGCCCTGCTCGAGCGGACAAAGAAGGCGCTGCCCGCAGTTACGCTGGTCATCTGCGAGCCGTTTGTCCTGAAGTGCGGCTCGGTGAACGAGAAATGGTTCCCCGCCTTTGACGGCTACCGCGCTGCTGCGAAGAAGACGGCAGCCGAATTCAAAACGTTTTTTGTTCCGTTCCAGTCGGCATTTGACGAGGCCGTGAAAAACGCGCCGCCCCAGTACTGGGCAGCGGATGGCGTCCACCCTACCGTCGCTGGAACGCACCTGATGGCGAAAACCTGGCTCAAAACGGTCTTCGGAATAAAAACGTAAAACATTTTTCTGGTTTTATTGCTGAGGCGAACCGTCTTTTTGCACAGCACGGATTTTTTCCAAACCTATCCGCGCATTTTCGTCGGAAGGATCTATTTTAAGCGCCTGCTCATATGCGGCCTTGGCTTGCTCAATCTTACCCTTTTGTATAAGCGCTATTGCCAGCATATCGTATGACCTGACGAAATCCGGCGATGCCCCAATCGCCTTTCGGTATTCGTCAATCGCTTTGTCGGGCATATTTTGCGCAAGCAAAAGGTTGCCGAAATTATAATGTGCTTTTACGTTGGCGGGGTTCAATCCAATTGCCTTTTTGTAATATTCCTCGGCCCTGTCGAATTGGCCCTTTTGTGCCCAGGCGATGCCGAGGTTGCAGTACGTCGTGGAATCCGTTTTGATTGTGGCCAACTGCTCGAGCTGCGTTATCCCCTCATCGACACGGTTGAGCTTCAGCAAAGTTAACGCAAACTCGCCTCGCAGGACAGTATTTTGCGGGTTGTATTTTAATCCCTGTCGATACGCCTCCAGCGCAAGTTCCATTTCACCTTTAATAGCCCTTGCCGACGCCAGAGCGATGCAGGTATCGGGGTCGCCCGGCTTAACTGCCAAAACACGATTATAGTATTCAATCGCCTCGTCGGTCCTGCCGAGCAAGGCAAGCATATTGCCGATATTGTAGAAAGTTCTGACGTCGTTGGGCTCAAATCTCAGGGCCTCCTTAAACTCGCGCAAGGCCGCTTCGGCGTCTCCTTTTCTCGCAAAACCTATACCGAGATATTCCCGCGCGACAACATTATCCGGGGTTACCGCCGCACAATGCTTAAACAGCGAGAGTGTGTCCCTCCAGTAACCAGCCTGCACAAACGTCATTATCCCGAGAACTCCAAGAATAGCCGAACCGGCTACACCCGCTATGGCCTGTCTCAACCTGCGCTGCGCTGCAATGTCACCGGCCAGCCAGGCGAGCATAATGAAAATGCCGGTCAGGGGTATATATGTGTATCTGTCGGCCATCGCCTGGCTGCCTACCTGCACAAGCCCGATGACGGGTACCAATGTCACCAGATACCAGAGCCACCCGACGAACAGATAGCGGCGACGACGCAGCAATATGACCACGATTGTAATCGTCAGCAGGACCGCCAATGCCGCAGCGACCTTCCAGCCGGCGAGTGATTTTATCGGGTGAGGATAATAAACTGCAAGGTCAACGGGCCAAAACATCTTAAATATGTAATCACTGTAAGAAACCAGGGCATTACCGACCCGCCGACCGAAAGGAATTACATCTATTTTTGATACTGCACCTGCGTATTTTTGCGCGATAACAGTAACAACACATGTCAATGCCGATAAACCAAGCAGCGGTATCTTTTCCCGTATCAGCCGGCCAATCGAAACACCCTTTCCGGCATCTTCAGGCAGCAAACGCCGCAAAGGCCAGTAATCCATAAGCAAAAGCACAAGCGGCAATGTTACCAGCATCGATTTTGCCATCAGGCCAAGGGCGAAAGTTGTGCAGACCGTGACATACCGCCAGGCCGTGGGCCTCTCCACATATCGCGCGTACGCGAGCATTGTCAGCATCCAAAAGAGCGCGCTGAGAACATCTTTCCGCTCCGTCACCCATGCGACGGACTCAACGTGCAGGGGATGCAGACCAAATAACGCAGCCACTAAAAAACTCGGCCACAACGATTTCGAATACCGTTTCAGCACCCAAAACAGCAGTATTGTATTGGCGATATGAAGAGCGACATTGACTAAATGAAAACCCCCCGCCCCAGTTCCCAAAATGCTCCTGTCGGCCATCAGTGACAGCCACACAAGCGGTATCCAGTTGCCCGCGTGCATCGTTGTAAAGGCCCACTTAACACCGTCCCAGGTCAATCCCGCAAGCACCTGCGGATTGCGGGTGACATAAAACGGGTCATCGTAATCTACGAAATCAAAGCCGGCAACCTGCACATACGCCGCGGCCACGCCGGCAATTAAAAGCAGACAAAGCCCGAAGACAAGCTGTTTTGGGCGGTCCTCCCAAATTATTTCGAGCCAGGTTTTTTCCGATTTCACTTAATCTGCCCGTATCGATTGTTCAATCAGCCGTATCAGCCGGTTAGCGATGCGCTTTTTCGGCGCTTCAGCAAATCGACGCCATTCCTGACCGGCTTTTTTTATCCATACCTCGGACCGCTCGCTGCCGATGGCCGCGGGCGTATTGGCGACAATCATATCCAGCTTTTTATCACGCAGTTTTCTGGCCGCGCCTGCCTTAATGTCCCTGTCTTCAAGCGCGAAACCGACTACAAACTGATTTCGTTTCTTGTGGGTTCCGGCCCATTTCAAAATATCCTGTGTGGATTTCAGTTTCAGCGTAATCGCACCGGGGCTTTTTTTTATTTTTTCCCGGGCTGGTTTAGCTGGAGTGTAATCCGAGACCGCCGCGGTCATAATCAGGCCGTCACATTCACCGAATTTATTTTTTACTGCTTCGAGCATATCACGGGCTGATTCGACTTTGACTACACCAGCTCCTTTCGGGATATCCAGATTTGTCGGCGCTGTTATCAGCGTTACGCGGTGTCCGGCCAGAAGCGCAGACCGCGCAAGCTCATAGCCCATTGTGCCGGTGCTGGCGTTGGAAATGAATCGCACGGGGTCGATATATTCTCGCGTCCCCCCGGCCGTAATCAAGAACTGAAGTTTTCGCCGCTGCCTTCGAGAATACATCCTGGAGAAACCTATTTGCGTTTGTGTTTAAGTCTGGCGGCGATTTTTTCGACCGCCTCTAAAATTTCCTGCGGTTCGGTCATCCTGCCGATGCCCTCCGCGCCGCAGGCAAGCCGGCCCTGCCGCGGCCCTGTAAGCTCCGCGCCGATTCTTTCGACGAATTTGACGTTTTCCTGCATGGCGGGATTGGCCCACATCTTGTCGTTCATCGCTGGCGCAAAAAGCATCGGCTTTGCCCAGCAGGCGCACAGCGTAGTGCTGAGCAGGTCGTCGCAGATGCCGCCGGCGAATTTGCCGATGATGTTCGCTGTCGCCGGCGCGACCACAACAATATCCACCCAGTCGGCCAGATTCACGTGCCCGATTTTGAACTCCTCCTGCTCCCAAAGATTCGTATAAGCCGGCCCGCCTGTAACGGCCTCGAAACTTTTAGCTCCCACCAGGTGAAGGGCGTTTTCGGTCAGGACCGTCCTCACCTCGGCACCTGCGGCCGTCAATTTGCTGGCAAGGTCGATTGCCTTATACGCGGCAATGCCGCCGCTGACTCCCAGCATAATCCTTACCCCGTCAAGTTTTGCGGTTTGTTTGGCCATACTCGTCCGCCTCGGAGCAATTCCCGGTATCGTTTACGATACGCTGCCGGGCTTGTCGATATCGCTTTGTTCGTAATCGATAGTAATCTTGTCGCGCTTGATTTCCTCGACGACAATCTGAAGCTGGCTCATGCCTTCCGTATCTTCAATCAAAGGCCGCCCGCCCTGCATCAATTCCATCAGCCGTTTCTGAATCAGGGCCGTCAATTTGAACCGCCCGCCGACTTTCCTCACCAACTCGATATTTTTCAGGTCCTCAATCATTAATTCGACTCCACAATTAATTTCCAGTGCCGCTTATTTCTTTTTTGCCTTCCGCTCTGTTTCAATTATTCCCATGATTTCTTTTACCGCCACGTCGAGTTTGTCGTTTATGACCATATGATTATAATCCTGCCACGCGGCAGCAATCTCGGCCGACGCCTGGTCGAGCCGGCGTTTTGCCGTTTCCTCATCATCTCTGCCCCTGCCGTGCAACCGGCCCGCAAGCTCTTTGGGCGTCGGGGCGAGTATAAACACCATCACTGTATCCGGATAGAGCTTCTTAATCTGTCTGCCGCCCTGAACGTCTATTTCCAGAATCACCGTTTTGCCGGCGGCAATCGCCTCATCAACCTTATCCTTCGGCGTGCCGTAAAAATTGCCGAAGACCTCGGCGTGTTCAAGCAGCAGGCCTTTTTTAATTCGCCGCTGAAACTCATCTTTGCTCACAAACCAGTAATCTTTGCCGTCAACTTCCTTCGGCGTCCTTGGCCGCGTCGTAACCGAAACGCTCAGGCAGGCGTCATCCAGGCGTTTGACCAGCTCTTTGCAAATAGTCCCCTTGCCGACGCCGCTGGGCCCGCTTATCACAACAATAATTCCTTTTGACGTCTGTTGTTTGCTCATCGGCAATGTGTTACTCCACGTTCTGGACCTGTTCTTTGATTCGGTCTATCCGGCACTTGATATCCACAACCAAATGCACAACGCCGGAGTCGCCGGCCTTGCTGCCGATGGTATTGGCCTCTCTGAGCATCTCCTGGCAGATAAAATCGAGCTTGCGGCCTTCGCCCTGCCCGGCGCTGCCCTTGAGGCTCTTTGCAAACTGCACCAGGTGCGAATCGAGCCGCGCCACTTCTTCCGATATATCGACCCTGTCGGCAAAAATCGCAACTTCGCGGGCCAGTGTTTCGTCATTCAATTTTAATTTGGTGACCGAGAGCAAATCCTCGACCCTCTTTTTGAGTTTTTCGGCATATTGCTGAGGGCCCGCCGCGCTGCGAACCCGTATCTGCTCAAGAGAGGTCTTTATCGCCCGGCAATGTTTTTCAAGGTCCGCCGCCATGGCCGCACCTTCCGTCCCCCGCATCGCCTTAAGCCCCTTCAGTGCCTGTTTCGTAATCGCCAGCACCTTTCGCCGGATAGCCGCTGCCTCCTTTGCGCTGGGCACCGCGGGCGACAAAATTCCCGGCAAAGCCAATAGCCCCCCCAAATCCAGCTCGCGCTCCAGCCCTCCCGACGGCGATATTCTGCCAAGCCGTTTCAGCAGCGTCGCCAGCGCCTTTTCGTTTATATCAAAAAGCGCCTCTGCGGGCGCACCCTTCTGCCTGAGCGTATAATTTACCGTCCCGCGCGACACCTCGCGGCGCAGCTCTTTTTCCACATCGCTTTCGAGAAACCCAAGCGTTTCAGGAAGCCGCAGCGTCGGCTTGAAATAGCGGTTGTTCACCGCGCTGATTTCAACGACATAAGTAATGCCGCTCAAGCGCCCCTCCGCATTTCCATATCCGGTCATACTATTTATCATAGAGATTCAACCCTCATTACACACATATCGCCGGCGGACAAAAACTTTGCCCCGGCCGGCAGAAAACATGCCTATTGCTGAGGCTGTCCCTGCTGGTCCGCCGGTGCAGGCGTCGGCTGCTCTGGGCCTCTGCCGGTATCATTGCTTGTAATCGGAGCGGGGGTTTGCGATTCGGGCCCGCTCGTCGTCGGACGCCACCACTTGTCGAGCACAAGCGCAACAAGTATAAACAGGCTGGCCACGCTGATGGTAACCCACGTCAGCACATCGCCTGTCTTGCTTCCCAATATGCCGCTGGCCATACCGCCGGCAAAAGCGCCGCTGAGTCCGCCGCCCTTGCCTTTTTGAATCAATACCACCAGGACGAGTACCACCGAGCCGATAACAAAAATCACCGCGAGAATGTTCATTATGAAACTTGCCGCCAATACCTGGTTCAATGCCATAATATGTCCCCTATTTCGTTATAATTTTTATAATCAAACCGACGCTTTGACAATCGCCGCAAAATCTTCCGCTTTCAAGCTTGCCCCGCCGACCAGTAATCCGTCAACGTCTTCTTGCGCCATCAGCTCGCCCGCGTTGTCGGGCTTGACCGAGCCGCCGTACTGGATACGAATCTCGCCGGCAATTTTCCTGTCATACATTTCCGCAAGCAGTTTTCTAATCAGCGCGTGCACTTCCTGCGCCTGCTGGGGTGTCGCCGTCAGTCCTGTCCCTATCGCCCAGACCGGCTCATAGGCAATCGTAACCGCCGACATCTTCTCAGGCGTCAATCCCGCCAGACCTTTTTTCATGTGCCGCGTCACCACTTCGGCGGTTTTGTTCGCTTTTCGCTCCTCAAGCAGCTCGCCGACACACAATATCGGCAAAAGCCCGCCCAATATGGCGGCGTGCACCTTTTTATTTATCAGTTCATCCGTCTCGCCGATAACGTGCCGCCTCTCAGAGTGTCCGCATATCGCGTAAGTGCAGCCGACGTCTTTGAGCATCGCCGCGCTTATCTCGCCGGTGAAAGCGCCTTTCTGCTCGAAGTAAACATCCTGCGAGCCAAGCGCGATATGCGACGATTGAAGGGCATGGCCCACCTGCTGCAAGTACACAAACGGCGGACACACAGCCACGTCAACTTTACTGCCCGCCACGTCTTTACATCCCAAAGCGACGCTCTCAGCCAGCGAGAATGAGCTGTGAACGTCAGTATTCATTTTCCAGTTGCCGGCTATAAACGACTTACGCATCCTGTTCTCCTAAATTTATCCCAATACTTCCATCGCCCGCGGGAAGCTGCCCAGCACCGAAAGCTGCAGGCAGTGCTGTTTTGCCTCGTCGAAGGCCTTCTGAACATTCTCGTCGCCGCGATGACCCAGAAAATCCACAAAGAAGTAATATTCCCATTCTCTTTTTTTGCTGGGCCTCGATTCTATATTAGTCAGGTTTACCTGATACTTCTTGAAGACCTCAAGCACATCGACCAGGGCGCCTGCCTTGTGGGCAGTGCTGAATATCGCCGCGGTCTTGTCCTCGCCTGTGGGCCTGGCATCTTCACGAGCGACGACAAAAAACCTCGTTACATTGTTGGGCGTGTCCTCGATGCTTTCGCACACTACCTTAAGCCCGTACAGTTCCGCCGCCACAGCCGAACCGATTGCCGCCGACTTCGCCTCCTTGGCGGCCTTCTGCGCGGCCTTCGCCGTTGACGGCTCCGCGACAGTTTTCGCCTCTTTGAACGTCGAGGCAAGCCAGTTGCGGCACTGCGTAAAAACTTCCGGCTTCGAGTAAATCTTTTCAATCTGGTCTATGTTGCAGTTGGCCAGAAGATTATGATGAATCGCCATCAAAATCTCCGAGCAAATCTTCACATCCGAATCGACCAGTGCGTCCAGCGTTTCAACCACGCCGCCGCCTAATGTATTTTCTATCGGCACAATACCAAGGTCGCAATGTCCCTTGCTTACCTCATCGAGGACGCTGCGAATATCCACTAACGGCTCATAATCCGCGCTTTGCCCGAACTTGCAAATCGCCGCGGTATGACTGTAGCTTCCCGCAGGTCCGAGGTAGCCGACCCGCAGCGGCCTTTCCAGCACAAATGACCCGCTCATCAGCTCGCGCCATATCGCCTGCAAACACTTGTTCGGCAGCGGCCCCTTGTTATACCCGGCCACCTTCTCAAGAACTTCCTTCTCGCGGTCCGGCGAATACACGGGCTTGCCTGTCTGGTTTTTGAGCTTGCCAATTTCTATTACAATATTGGCCCGCTCGTTGAGCACCTCGACAAGCTTGTGGTCTATTTCGTCAATCTGTTTTCTAAGGTCTTCTAAAGACAAAATTTCCACCTGCCCCCGCATTTGTCTTTGATAAAAAGACGAAGGGGCGACAAACCTTTTACCTGCACATAGTTACAAACCCGCATTCCTATCATAATTGCCCCCTTGCGTCAACGACTTTACATGTGTTTAATATGATTTTTGATTTACAGAAAAGCCTTTAAATGTCATTCCGAGCGAGCGCAGCGAGCCGAGGAATCTGTTTATTTTACAGATTTCTCCGCTTCGTCCCGACAAGTCGGGACTTCGGTCGAAATGACAGGCCATATTTTTATGATTTTTCGTAGTATTAGTATGGACACGCAAATAAAATACACGGTTTTCAATACTGATTGGGGCTATTTTGGCCTGCTGGCCGACGAAAAAGGGCTGATCCGCACTATTCTTCCTTGCTCAAGCCGAAAAACCGTCGAAAAACGCCTCCTAAAAGGCATCAAAGCTGCCCAATTTGACAAAAATCTGCTCAAACCCCTGCAAAAACAGATAATCGCTTATTTTGCCGGAAAACATTCTTTCCGTCTTCCGTCTTCTGTCCTCAGTCCTCTGAACTTTTCCGGCCTTTCGCCCTTCACCCGCAAAGTGCTGATTGCCTGCAGCAAGATACCCGCCGGCAAAACGGTTAGTTATTCCCAGTTAGCCAGTATGATTGGCAATCCTCGCGCAAGCCGGGCGGTCGGCAGCGCACTTGCGAAAAATCCCATCCCCCTTATTATCCCCTGCCATCGCGTAATCCGTTCCGACGGCTCACTCGGCAATTTCAGCGCAATAGGCGGAACCGGCACAAAAAAGAAACTGTTAGCCCTGGAAAAGCGATAGTTATTCTCATTCTTTCTTTATTTCGAGCGATAGTGCAAGAAAATCGCTATCAACAGAACGACTGCTCCAATCACAAATTCCGCGATTGCAAATCCGCGGAGGACTTTCCTAAAGCTTTCTCCATCAGGCAACTCCAGGTGAGCCTTTAATCGCCCCGGACCCGGTAAAGTAAAACACTTCAAGAACAATTTTCGCCTTGTTGAAAAGAACCATGTCAGACTTGCTATAAATATGATGCCAGTCACAACGCAAAATTCGAAAGATATTGAAGCAATAATAAAAGCCAAAATATACTTCATTTTTTACGCCCTTTCGGGAGTAAGACGTTACTTACAGTTTTAGAATAAAAAACCCCCCGAATAAATCGGGGGGCTTTTCATTTTACCTGTTATCCTGATACACTTACTTCGCCTTATTCGGCTCCGCGGGTTTAACCGGCTCTGCGGGCTTGGCGGGTTCTTTGGGCTGATTCGGCTCGGCTGCCTTTTTCGGTTCTTCCGCGCCGACCAGGCGGACATTGTCGAAATAGAAATTGCCCGCTTTTTCCACGCCATCGTAGTTCGTAACGATAATGATGCCCGCGTGAGTCAAATCCGGCGGGGTTTGTGGCGGGATATCAAAAGTCACCGTGACAGTTTTATCTTCTGCGCCGTTCCAGGAGATATCTTCCGGATTTCCTGCCGGGTCGATTTGCTGCCAGCCGCCCATATCGCTTTGTATGACGATACATTCAATCGCCTTGACCCAGCCGGTGCCGACGGCCCATTCACTGGCTTTCAGCGTTATATCGACCTGTAACTTTGCGGCCTTGCCGAGGTCCTTCAGCGCATTCGCGTCACCCGTCAAATCGCGCGTTATGACCTTTTGCCAGCCGGACGCCACGGAAACCTTGAGGCTGCTGTTACCCAGCGTGGCGTTTTCCTTGACGGCCTGCGCTTTGGTGCCCTCAGGGGCCTCGGAATGAACCGTCCAGCCGTCGTCGCCGGTTTCGAAATCGCCGATCACCCGCGGCAAATTACCATAGCTTTGGCCCGCTAGTCCAAGCGTCACCGCCAGACATACAAAACCCGCAACACCGATTTTTATCAAACTTGTTTTCATGACCTTTGCCTCCTTCGTTATTGTTAATTGTTTGTTCGGAGCCGATATTGCTCTGTAGAAAAATTAATTTGTCATTTCGACCGAAGCGATGCAAAGCCTCGCGTAGCGGAGAAATCTGTTAAAAAACAGATTCCTCGACTGCGCTTCGCTCCGCTCGGAATGACGTTAATGGTTCTTTCCTGCAGCGCACATCTGCTCATTACGAGGGAAGCAGTTTAAACAAAAAATGCGACTTTGTCTATGGAATTTGGAACCGGTTGCGCATACCGTCGAGATGGCTTACGCCACTGTCATTCCCGCGAAAGCGGGAATCCATATTGTAGGGCGGGGTTTACCCCGCCGATTTCCTTAAAAACGGTGTTAATCCGTGTCTAACATTTACTTCGTCAGCTTCTTTATCAGCTCGATTTCATTGGCGTCGAAGGGCGAGCCGTCTTTGCGGAAGATATCGTGATGCCAGACGTTCGGCTCAGGGGCGTTCGGCTTGGAGCCCCAGGGATAAACCGTCTGCGTCTTGCCATAGACAAGTCCCCAGTTTATCGCGCCGACGTTTTCGGCCTTCATCAAAGGCAGGTGCGTCTCGAATCTGCTGCCCGCGCCTCTCGCTATATACTCCGTGCAGATAACGGGTCTGCCGTAGGACTTATACTTGGCTATATCATTCTTCATATTCTCGTAAGGTGAGTAGTTGTGGAAACTAATCACGTCGCTGTTAGTTATCTGGAAATCATTCAGTTCAACGTAATCCGCCCCGCCCTTCCAGACACCCATAGTAATCGGCTGTGAAGGATTGGCTTGCCTTGCCCATTCGACCACTTTTTTCAAAAGCGGCATATTCTGCGCAGGTGTATGACTATTGCCCGGCTCATTGTATAAATCCCAAATCAAGACCCTTTTGTCTTTGCCGAAAGAGCGCAGAATATCTTTCACGTATTGCTCGAAAATCGGAAATTTATTTACGTCATTCACTTCTGAATAACGGGGACATTGCAGCCAGCCGGAATTATGGACGCCCGGCTTCGGCGGGGGTTGTTTGCCCAATTTCGCGTTGCCGTTCCAGCAGTCATCGAAGAAAACGAACATCACTCTGATTTTGTGCTTTTCGCAGATGCCTAAGAAATCGTCCATCCTGCCCTTGAAGCCGTTCGGGTCTTCCTGCCAGACAAGGTAATGCAGAAACACTCTTACGGTATTGAAGCCGATTTGCTGTGCCCAGCCAAGCTCGCGGTCGATAGTGTTCTGGTCGTAGGTATCTTTCTGCCACATCTCAAGCTGATTGATTGCCGTGCTGGGGATAAAGTTGCACCCGACAGACCAACCTGCCTCAGTGTACCAGGCGTTGACCTTTTCTTTTGACATCGGCGACACCAACGGCTCAACTGCAAAACACGGCAACGCAATCAAACCAATCGTTAACGTGATAATTGTATTTTTCATAATCTCTCTTTCATTATGTTGTTTAAACGTTGCTGTCCCCGGTTATGCCCATTTTCTTTTTGCGGAACCAGATAAACAGCAGAATTGCGGCCATAAGAAG
>JBFZBL010000123.1:0-17052 GCA_041308485.1 Phycisphaerae bacterium
TCCATCCTGTTGGCAGGCCGGTAGGATTTACCGCAAAAAAGCATCTCGCCTGAGTCGGGGGTTTCAGCGCCGCCTATAATGCGAGCAAGGGTACTTTTGCCCGCGCCGTTTTCGCCGACAAGGGCATGGACCTCGCCTTGTCTCAAGTCGAAATTTACTTCTGCCAGCGCCTGCACGCCGGGAAAGCTCTTGCTGATTGCACAGGCCCTGAAAAGTGGTTCACTCGCTGTGTCCATCATTTAAGATTTTCAGCTGTAATAAGGTCAACCGGCGTTTCCTTATCCACCGGCATTGATTTTTGTTTGAGCATATCAAGTGCGTATTCGATGCCGAATAACGCGAGCTTGTCGGCGTGCTGGTCAACCGTACAGAGGATTTTCCCTTCCTTGAGAAGTTTTTGAACCGCGGCAATGTTATCAAAACCTACAACCATAATATTATCCGATTTGCCGGCCGCTCTAACCGCTGATACCGCGCCGAGGGCCATACTGTCATTGGCGCACAGGATTGCCTTTAGGTCGGCATGTTCCGTAATTAATGCCGAGGCGAGCTGATTGGCCTTGTCCATCTCCCAGTATCCGGTCTGGGAGCTAACGATATTTATTCCCGCCGCCTTCATCGCATCCTCGAATCCGAGCTTGCGCTGAATCCCATTGAATGCGTTCGGCGCACCTTCGATAATAACAACCTTATCCCCCTGCTTGAGCTTCGTTGCCAAGTAGTCGCCGGCAAGCTTTGCTCCTTTTCGATTGTCAGGCCCCACAAATGGAATTTTAACGTTTTGCTCCGCGAGCACATCTTTGTCAAATTTGTTGTCGATATTTACAACTATAATCCCGCTGTCCATCGCCTTTTTGCATACGGGCACAAGCGCCTTCGAGTCGGCCGGGGCGATGACTATGGCGTTCACCCCCTGCGCAATCATCAACTCAACCAGCTCCATCTGCTTGGCCACGTCCTGCTCGTCTTTAATACCCACCGCGATGAGGTCGTAATCCTGTGAGTGCTCTTTATGGTGCGCCTGCGCGCCCTCTTCCATCGTCTTGAAAAACTCGTTGGCCAGTGACTTCATAACCAGCGCCACTCTCGGCTTGCTCGACGCTTTTTGTTTACAGCCGCCCAATTGCAGCGCTATTATAAAAGCACAAAATATCAGCATTATTTTTTTCATTAATTCATTCCTTTTCATTGCTTTTCATTACTTTTTTGAAAATTTTACGAAATTTTCTACTTCTTTCATGCTCGGCATAGATGACTGCGCACCCATCTTTGTAACAGACAGTGCCGCCACATTACCGGCAAATGAAATCGCCTCTAAGATGTTGCTGCCGCTGGAGATACAGAAAGCAAGCCCCCCGACAAAAGCATCCCCCGCAGCCGTGGAATCCACCGCTTTTACACTCTTGGCGCCGAAAAACTCACTCGTTTCTTCATTAACCACAAAACACCCCTTCGCCCCCATTGTTATGATGACTGTTTTCACCCCGCATTTCAGCAATTTTCTTGCCGCTTTTTCGGCCGTCTTTGTGTCTGTAACTTCAATGCCCGTAAGTATTTCCGCTTCGGTCTCATTCGGCTTTATAACATCCGTCATTTTGAGAAGTTCTTTGCTTAGTTTTTGCGCCGGCGCAGGGTCCAAAATAAAAGGAATCTTGTACTTTTTAGCTAAAATTGCAGCGCACTCAACTGTTTTTAAAGGAATTTCAAGCTGACAAACCACCGCCCCGCAAGAGGTTATATCTTTTTCCGCCTTTTTAACATCCTGCGGCGACAGCAAATGATTGGCTCCGGGTGCTACAACAATTGTATTATTGCCCGCCCCATCAACGGCAATCGAAGCCACTCCCGACAACGCCTTACTCGTTCGAGTCACATACTTTATGTTCACACCCTCTTTTTTGAAATTGGCAAACGATTGTGTCCCAAAAATATCGTCACCCAGTTTGGACACAAAATATACTTCCGCGCCGAGCTTGGCCGCCGCAACCGCCTGGTTGGCCCCTTTGCCGCCGGGGACCATCAGGAATTCGCCGCCTAAAATTGTCTCTCCCCGCAAAGGCAATCGCTGCGATTTCACGACAAGGTCGATATTCGAGCTGCCGACAACACAAATCTTTGGTTTATTTGTTTTCATCTGCCTGCCGCAACACTATTTTTGATGCCTCCTGATATTACTGCAACTATTTTCATACCAACTACTTATATTAAATTTACACCCTCCTGTCAAAGAGTAAAAAACATCTCTTTGGGCCCGGTAACGTGCAAAATAAAAGAGCGAGGCAACCTGTTGAGATTGCCACGCTCTTAAAATTATTTCCGTGTGCCTGCGGTTCAGTTACCGCATGGGCTGCCGCCAAAACTCAGCAGACCTTTTGTCATTTCGACGTTTTGCCAGTTCCCGGAAATCGGTTTGAACAATGCTTTGTAGCCAACCGGCGAACCCCAGCCCCAGCACGGTTCCCAGTAGACCGCATTACCATTTATTGCCAGAACGTCAGTAATAAATTTAGCCTGGGTTTCTTCGGTTGCTGACTTGCTCGTATAGTAATCACCCATCTCACAAATTATGACGTCCTTTTTATATGACTTCGCCTGAGCATTAATCGCGTTGAAATCGGAAATGCTGCCGTGATATTCCGGATAGTAAGAAAGCCCAATCATGTCAAATGAGACTTTCCCCGCAAGAAGGTTATCAAAGAAATATTTAAGATCCGCGGCAGATTTCTCGCTGACGTGAACTATTGTGTTTGCATCTGAGCCATCTTTCGCGCCCTGATGAGCAGCGGTTATAAGCTCTCTAAGGTTCGCCCAGTTGTTATTATCACAGCAGTTTCCGTCCGGCCAGAGCATACCGCAATTTATCTCGTTGCCAATCTGCACATAGTCCGGCTTTATCTGTGAGCAGACATCCTTAGTATAGTCGTGAATTTTGGTAACAAGCTGCGGCTGGTTCAAATCGCTCCATGAGGCAGGCTTGAGCTGCCTGCCGGAATTTGCCCATGTGTCCGAGTAATGGAGGGCCAGCATAATCTTCATACCAGCGTTTTTACACCGGGCAGAGAGGGCTTTCACATAGGCGAGGTCCATAGCTGCCCCGGCGTCACTATTATTGGGCTCAACGAATAATCGTATACGAACCAAAGTTATGCCATGGTTCTTCAAAATGGCGAGAACATCTTTTTGTACGCCACACTCGTTATACTTGACCCCATAGGCTTCCTGCTGCGTCAGAGTAGATAAGTCCACGCCCTTTACGGCATAGGCCTTGTGCGGCAATACAATACATAGAAGCAACAGCACAAGCATCCGAAAAATTAATTCCTTGCCCATAGTTTTTCCTTTCCTGACTGCAATTTAAGAAAATATGTTCTATAACCAAACGCCATAATGTGTAAACCTGCCTCCAAATCGTATGCCCGTCTTGTGCCAATGTATTCATGGTTTTTGCGAGATGACCCGCTAGGCAACTATACGGCTGTCAATTACTATTCAGCACAGGAAATTCCGTAATTCGCAAATGACTGCAGCCGTATGGAATCAGTGTAAGTTCTTCCAGAGGTTGCGATGATTCGACCGGACTTTGGGGCAATGGCCCGGCGGCATCTTTTTCGATGATCCATTGCGGAATGCGCCGGCCTTTAACTTTCGCCTGCACAGGAGCTGACTCAGGCGTGAAGGGACTGTTGCCCACAGACCGAGAGCTGAATTTAATGAAATTTTCCGGCTGATTGGCGTCCATGACCAAAGCGTAGTTCCACGGTGATGCCGGGTAAACCTCCCAATCGGCGTGAGGTTTTTCGCCCTTGAGATACTTCCACTGGTCTTTGACCTTCAGCACATACACAAGCGGCCCGTGCTGGATTGATACACTATTATGATAACGACGCTGCGTTTGTACAGACATAGGTAATCGCAAGGTCAAATGCGTCTTGCCTGTCCAAAGACGCTGGATGCGATGAAACATGCCGGCAACCGGTTCTACCGGTTGCTCTTTACCCACAACCAACTGCGGCGATTGCGTCCACGTCGGGATGCGCAAATAGAGTGACATCTCAACCGGCTTATCCGTCTTGACGGTAAAATCAAGCGTCTCGCTGAAAGGGTAATCCGTCTGCAGGTCTACCTGCACGGCAACTCCTTTTATATCAGTGCGAACACTGCTTGGAGCATAAGCGACAGCCGCCAGACCATCTTGCCCTCTTTTCATCCACAGATGCGCGGCAAACTTGGGCCAGCCCTGATGATAATTTGCTGTGCAGCAGCCGTAGCAAGGTTCCAGCCCGAAAATGCCTGAGTCGCCGGAATTGCAGGTGTAAATGGGTTCCTTGCTGACCGAACAAACGACCTGATTGGCCTGCTGGTCGAACTGATGCGCCCACATATCCGGCTTGAACGCCGCGGGCAGGTTGTTAAACGCGACGCTCTCCAGCCGGTCGCCGAATTCGCACCGGCCTAACACACTCAACAGTGTTTCCATACTGAACATATATTCGACAACGGTGCAGAGTTCCGTCCCCTGCGACGGATTCAATCCCGCGTAGTGCTCATCGCAGGTGTAGATACCCGTCGCCTGACCGTGGTAGGTGTCGAGTGTCTTTATAAAATCCTGCACGGCAACGCGGTCGGCCGGGTCCTGCGACTGCCTCCACCAGACAGCGGGCTGCTTGAGAGCCATAGCGTTATTCACGCCGTGCGTGCAGTACTCCAGTTTTGCCTTGTTCATTTTTTCTTTATATTTGAAATCCGAAAAATGTCCCCGCCAGTCCAGTCCCTGCTTTTCAACTTTCGCGGCCAAATCCAGAAGCCACGGCTCCTGCGTGCGGTCATATAACCAGTAAATCGACAGAACCAAATCACCCCAGCGCGGCTTTGACCAGTCAAACAACGGCTGCTTATCGAGAACACTGTCAAGTTTGCGCAAAAACTTCTGCATCGCCGGTATGATACGCTCGTCGCCTGTTGCCTCCTGATACTGGCTCATCGCCTTTAAGATTACAAAACACGGCCAGGGGTCGTAGGCCTTGTGGTCTTTGGCCTTTACCGGCCCAAGCCAGCCGTCCGGCTGCTGATGCTCGAGAATATAATTCATCCATCTGTTCGCTTTATCCTTAAGGGTTTTGTCATTGAGCGTCCATGCCAATGGTATCAAGCCGTCGAGCCAGTAAGGTCCCCGTTCCCATCCTTCGGCCCTGCCTCCTATCCAGCCGCTTTGCGCGATGTCAGGCCAGAACTCATCTATATGACCGCTTAACCCCGCGGCCTGAATGCGAAGCTGTCCAAGCAGCCAGCCCTTTACTTCTATCGAAGTCAAAGGCAGATTTTCAAACTCCAGAGGCAGTAACCTGGAAACAGTATTGGGCTCATCACCGCAAACAAAAGTTTGAGGAAAAATTAAAAGCAGAATCAAAAAAGAAAATCTTTTCATCAGTTATTACTTGTTCTGCTCGCCGATAAACTTCACGTTGACTTCAAGCTCCACCGGCAATCCCTCATCGGGGCCGATTAGCAGGTTTTTGACTTTGTACGGTATTTTAATTTTTTCCGTGCCGGTACGAGTTTTATCTTTGCCGCCGATGGTGAGCATAACGGTTTTGTCTTTTTCAAGCATTAACCAGTCGGAGGCCCAGATTTCTTTAGGCGAGCCGTTGGCGGCCAGTTCCAAATCGAGACCGGAGTAATTTGTAACGCGGACATACGCCTTACCTTTGCCTTTGATTGTCACTTCAGGAGCGGATACCTGGACTGATTTTTCAAAGATGGGTTTTAGATACTGCTCATCGCCGAAGATAATATTTTTGTAATATACGGCAGTCCTGCGAGCCAGCATCGCTTCTTTGATTGAATCTTCGGTGCATTCTTTGGCAAATACAAGCGTCATCGGTCTGTGCTCGCCTTTGGTGGAATCGAAAAACATGGAGGTAGGGTCATGGATATCCGAATTACCCATAACCGTAAGTTTCTTTTCTTTGGCCCATGTAAATACGAGGGGATAGTAAGTGACTTCATTGACAATTTCTATTCCCTGCATCCAGCCGTTACTATATATCTCGTTATGGTCGGGATACCACCTAGGGATACCATCCTCCTGCTGGCCTGTCCAGCCGGGGTGATTCCATGTGATAAAAGCGCCTTGCTCATGTGCGTTTTTCAGAGCGACTCTCCAGTCGTTGTTATCGAGCGGCTTCGTATCCTTGATGAAAATAGCGTTGAAATGTCCCGGAGGCATTTTTTTGGTGATTTCCGCACCTCTTATCAGGACGATTCCTTTTTCGTCGGCGGCAGGTTTTGCGATATCATAGGCCCTGCCTGCATCGGGACGGACATCTTTATTGTGAGGTTTGTATTCGATGTGGTCTGTTATCGCGATGGCATCTAGGCCTTCCCGCCACGCCTCCTCAATCCTCACAGTGGGCCATACCTGCCCATCTGAAAATATCGTGTGCATATGAAAATCACACTTCAGCGTCTTGTAGCCGGGTATATCCGGTATTTTCACCTCTTTCCTCGGCGCAGCAAAGCAATCTGCCCCAAAGGTCAAACTAAATACCAGTAAAAATATGAGCGATAAAGCCGTCGATTTGCTTCGAGAAACAACCTTCATTATAAACTCCTTTCTTATGTTATCTGGCGTTTTACTTTTTAAATCCAAGCTTTGCGATTCGGATTCCGTCGAGGTTGAGATTAAGTGCTGCGATATAATATTGGCCGTCATAATGGATTATTTCCGGTGCGGCGACATTCAATTTGCACACGAAATAACTGTCGTCATCAATTCCAAAATTCAGAGGATTTGACGATTGATATACACTGGTCTGCGCGCCCGGGCCGTAAAACTGCGTTCTGAAAAGGAAGTAGCAGTCGGGCTTGAACTCGACTACGTGGGGACATTCCGCTGAATACGGGGCGTTGCCCGCCTTGCCGCCATACGCAACAACCACAGAATCAGACCAGTTAATGAGGTCATCTGAGATACGGCAGAAATCGTAACCGTGCTTGGCCGGAAACGCGGTATAGTAACAGTACCACTTGCCCTTTGTGAAAAGCAGCATCGCATCTCGCGGATTGTTTCCGGAACCCTCGGTAAAAATCGCTGAACGACCTCCTGCATCGGTCACACGCTCGAAATTCTTGCCGTCTTTACTTTTCGCCAGGCAAATATGGTCCCAGTCCCCGTAGGCCATCCAGTATTCATCCTTCCACTTGACCACGTGCGGCGCCTGCAGGCCATTCAGCGGCTCGCCAAATTTTTTATCCGACATCATCGCAATACCCATTGGCGCCCAATTTGTATCGGTGAGGGTTTTCCCTTCCCAGCGATAGAAAAGCCGGGTATGCCCGCCTATTTTGGCATTACGAATACACGACCAGAGCTGCCATGTCCCGTCCTGTGCCTGCCAGACAGCGAAATCCACGGGCTGCTGGTTGGAATCATTATATTTGCCGAGGTCCGGATTTCCCGCCGCCTGCCACCAGTCGCCTTCTATGACAGGGGTATAAGTCTCGGCACTGTTCGCTGCATAGGAAGCAAATAAGAAAAAGAAAGCCGTAAAAACGCACAGGATATATTTTCTGAATTCGCCTCTGTTCATTTTTCTGCTCCAGAATATTCAGTCATCGGGCCGACCTCTATTGCCTGAACCATAGCCTCCTGGTCGTCAGTCCCGACAAACCATACCTCGATGATTCCATTTTGCGGCTCTATATCGGTGAAGACCCGGTCATAGGCCTTGAATATGCCGCCGGCCGCCTTTGTGATATTGACCTTTTCCATAACCTTCTTGTCATTAATAATAACATCGAATGTATGAGTGATGCGCCCGCCGTCTTTGTTGCGTTCAAGAAACGTATGCAGAGGTGTCTCGGCGAACTTGAGCAAAACGTAGTATTTGCCCGGTGCAACGGTGACATTCACCCAGAATTCTTTGCCGTGAGCACCGTATCTGTAAAGCTCCTCATCGAGAGTTTTACCGATATACATACTGCGGCGATGCGTCCACCACGCCTTTTCGACCGTGTCTGTTCCGTAGCCGCTCCGAATGACCCATTCAGTAGCAGGCTTCCAGGCGTTGCCTTTAGAATCTATATAATCCTGGCGTCCGGTATAGCCGAAAATCATCCGCTGCGCCCGCGTTGGGCCGCCGCCCTGCCCGAAATTACTGTCCGCAGCCGCGTCACAATATTGCAGGGCGTCGATGTAAATATTTGCGCCTTTAGATATAAGGTTTCCTTTGCCCTGCGCGATAATTTTCATTTCGTGTTTGACATTATCCAGTCCGCTTCTCGAATAAAGCAGCTGTTTGCATCTTTGTTTTGGATTCCAGCAATCAATCATCGTAGGTTGTTTTTGGCCGTCGAGATATACATCCGCCAGTCCTCCTGCCTCATCCACACAGCCGAGTACGCGAATCTGATTACCTGTAAATGCAAAAACCAAAGAAGCGTCCATATCAGAAGTTAAATGAAAACCGCCGCCAAACGCGCTGTCATCTTTCTTCTGGTCCCATTTGCCTTGATATGCGATTGCAGCGTCATCAATCTGCTGCTGGGGGTCATCTATCCCCCTGACAACCATATTCTTTGCCAGGTCGTGTCTTATCCGCACAATCCAGTCGCTATCTTTAAGCTGCTGCAGCGTGTAACCATTATTTTTAAGGTCCGGCTGCAAAGATAACGGTAACCCATCCGCAGTGACAGCAGTCGGCTTAAAGGCAAGCCGCAATATATCGATTGTCTGAGGCGGCGCATCAAACGTTGACCAGGCAATCTCGTTTTTAGCATAGACGACATTATTCACTACGGAGGTACTCCGCATAATATGGTTTTCCCGCTTAGGCCCGAACAATTCGGGTGTCCAGGCCATCGCTTCGATAACCTGACACAAAGGCCATGGGTGAGCAAGGTTCGACCATTCTCCTGTGGCAACTGCCTGACCGAGCAGACCATCTTTAACAACACCGTTTTCCTGGCTGTCGTATGTCGCCATAATCATCATTCGCCGGCCAATCTCGAAAAACAGGTCGTCGTCCGCCAGAACGGCGTATCTGAGAATGGTCGGGGCAGCCGTATATTGATTGTAAGATAGAGACATGCCGCAGCAGGTGCAGGATTCCGGCCAGGCCCAGGCGCCGTGATAGACATTGCCCATCGAGCCGGGGTCTGCGCCGTTTCGGTTGGCGATTTGCATCAGTATATTACGCAAATCGGTCTTCCACCCGCCGAAGACATCCGGATGCATCATTATGTAATCGCCGCACATAGAAACGATGCCGCAAGTAACAGGGTTGTCCCAGTCCCAGTATTGTCTGCCCCAGACATCATTCTGAATCCAGCGAGGCAGCATCTCATCACTGATATAGCGGCGCCCGGCATCTCTCGCTTTGACAATCATCCGGTTGTTGCCCGTATAGCCAAGATTGACAAGCTCATCGAGAAACTCGCAGATAATCGTTGTTGTTCCCGTCAATTCATCGGACCAGCCCACAACCGACGGGTCGGTGTAGCGGTTCCACGGCGGCATTGTGGGGTCAAGATTGCACTTCTCGGCAAAAACATCGCCCCAGTGCTTGGCTGCGTCAAAATATTTTTTATCGCCGGTAAGTTTATAGGCCCGCAGTATCTCTCTCCCCACTATCGCGCACAGGTCAAGCTGATTCCTGCCCGACGGGTCGCATTTGCCGTAGGCCCTTCCTTTGGTCGGTGTGCTTATTGGAAAACTCGGCCATTTGTTTCCCGTGGGCGTTTGACCGTACTCAAGGATATAATCGGCTGTGAGGGGTATATAAAGGAAAGCGATGGGGTCGCCGCTATACTGATAATAGCCGGTCAGTCCTTTGATGATGCTCCACGCACGCTGGCTCAGGTCGCCGCACATCCAGTCGTTGGTTGGCGGTATTAAAATAGTTCCGTCGTCTTTTATGCTCCAGTGCGAGTTATACACAAAATCCGGGGCGGCAATCACCGCCTTGTTTTTATCGACCCACGGATACCGCTTCAGGACCTCGACGGCTATGCGCAGCGGGGTATCATGCGGGCCGTTTTGTCCTTTACTCCATGGTGCTATAACGCCGTACTGGTCCTTAAGCGTCTTGTGAGCATAGTACTCGTCTCGCGTCATCGCCGCTGACACCTCAACAGAAAGCAGCGAACATGTAATTAAACCTATCATGAAAGTCACATAAGATAAATTTTTAATTGTGCCCATATGCAATCCCCTTGTTTATAAATCATAAGGGATATTTTCTCCGTTTGGCCCCATAAAAGCAATCACGCATCAGGAGATTTTTCTGGCTTTTCCCATTCAGCTTTTCGGTTGATTTTCAGCGATATACGGGTTACATTTCGGGGGAGTTTCTATACCGCAGTTTAACGCGGGAAAGAATAAAGCAACCGTTCAGAAAGGGGTGGTTTACAAATGAAAAACAGCAAAAGCTTAGTCGTATGGATGATAAGCGTACTGGCGCTGATAAACGTCGGCTGCCGTGCTGAAAATAAGATGACATATACCGACCTC
The DNA here is from genome assembly GCA_041308485.1 of Phycisphaerae bacterium. Taxonomy (GTDB): domain Bacteria; phylum Planctomycetota; class Phycisphaerae; order Sedimentisphaerales; family Anaerobacaceae; genus Fen-1362. Next base: position 10,511 of record JBFZBL010000123.1, read on the forward strand.
GTGGGGCACCTGACCGATTTGGAGCGAACTTCCACCCTGCCACAGCTCGGCGAACAGTGCATGCAATGGTCCAGCTACGACAGGAGAAGTCAATACAACGCTAAAACCGGTAAATATATAAAATGGGAAGCCAACGGCGACGGGGACGGCTGGATACGCAGAGAAGGAGGCAAACTCGTGATGGCGGAGATGAATGGCCCCGGATGTATATGGCGAATCTGGTCGGCCACCGCTAAAAACGGGCATGTAAGAATCTATCTGGACGGCCAGCCCAACCCCGCTGTAGACCTTCCTTTTGCCGGATACTTCGACGGAAACCACCCGCCCTTCAACAGGTCTATGCTCGTTCACACAGCGGCAGGCAATGGGAAAAACTGCTATATTCCAATTCCTTTTCAGAAATCCTGTAAAATCATCGCAGACCCGGGTTACGGCCAGTACTTCCAGTTCACTTATACTATCTTCCCGAAAGATACAATCGTTCCTACCTTTACTATGAACCTGTCCAAAGAGGAAAACGAGGCACTCGATAAGGCCAATGAGCAACTGAGCAAGTGCGGACCGAACTGGGCGCAATATGACGGACAAAAGACAGAAACCCTGTCAATTAACGTCGGGGCAGGCCAAAAAGAGGTGGTTTTCAAAACCAAGGGGCCGGCAGCAATTACATCAATAGTTGTGAACGGGCCGATGCCCGAGGACGTTGAGGTGCAGCGGCGGCTACTAAGGGAATTGACGCTTTCGATTTACTGGGACGGCCAGAGCAAGCCCGCTGTCTGGTGCCCCCTCGGAGATTTCTTCGGGACGGCCCCGGGAATAAATCAATACAGTTCTTTGCCGCTGGGCATGGTAGATTACACCGGCTACAGCAACTGGTTTATGCCATTCGATAAAGAGGTTCGAATCGAGCTTGCCAATGACGGAAATACTGATGTGACCGCTCAATTTGAAATCACATACGCACCGCTAAAGCGGCCGATTGATAAATACGGCCGGTTCCACGCAAAGTGGCACAGAGACGCATTTCTGCCCGCGGAGCCGGAACGGAAAATTGACTGGACAATGCTCAAGACGACCGGCAGGGGCAGATTCTGCGGGGTGGAGCTTGAGGTCTGGAACCCGCGCGGCGGCTGGTGGGGTGAAGGTGATGAAAAGTTTTTCGTTGATGGTGAAAAATTCCCCTCTACCTACGGCACGGGTTCAGAAGATTACTTCGGATACGCCTGGAGCAGCGCTGATTTGTTCAAGAACTGCTTCCATAACCAGACCATCTGCGAAGGCAACAAGGGACATATCTCTGTGAATCGCTGGCAAATTGCCGATAATATCCCCTTCCAGAAATCCTTTGAGGGTTACATCGAAAAATACTGGGCCAATGACAAGCCAACACAATACTCCTGTGTAGCATACTGGTATCAGGCGGCGGGCGAGCAGGACCCATATGAGCCGGTCCCCGTTGACCAGAGGGTTGATTTTTACGCAAAGCTTACCTACCCCATGGAACTATCTGGAATCAAAGTTCTTGAAAAACCGGAAGGCTCTGTTGAAGAGCAGGATATGTACTCATTCAAGGCTGGAAAGTGGAAAGACAATAACCATCTCTGGTGGACGGGCAAACCTGGGGCAAAATTGAAACTGGCGGTAATCGTCAAAAACGAAGGTGACTTTGAGCTTTATACCCGCCTGACAAAAGCGCCGGATTACGGGATTGTTCAATTTTATCTCGATGATACAAAATTAGGCGAGCCGATTGACTTGTTTAACAAGGATAATGTGATAATCACAGAAGAGCTTAATCTGGGCAAGGTGCATATTGCTCCCGGAGCACATATTCTTACGGTAGAAATCGTCGGGGCGAACCCGGAGGCGATAAAGATGTATATGTTTGGAATGGACTACCTGAGAGTCAGACCTTTATAAAGGGAAATCCGATGAAACGCGTTTGTTTTCTGCTATCCATTGCAATGGCCTGCTGTTCCTGCCGGGGCGAAGGCATTAAAGTCGGCGAATATTTTCGGATTTACGACCAGAGCATCGGTGAGCCGAATAAATGGTATATCAACGACCATTGCTTCATATGCGACACCAACGGGACATGGCATTTGTTCGGCATCACTCACATGGAACCGATGCTTCCGATGGATGAGGACAACTTCGCTCACGCTACAGCACAGAGTTTGACTCAGAAAGGATGGAAAAAAGAGCCGTTCGCTCTTTCGGTTGACCAGAAAAAAGGCGAGGAGCATCTCTGGGCGCCGCACATCATATATCAAGACGGCACTTACTATATGTTTTATTGCGGCGGGGCAAAAGACCACCGAAAATACAAGATTCAACTGGCCACTTCCAAAGACCTTTACTCGTGGGAAAGATATCCGGGAAACCCGGTCATTATGGATGGCTACGATGCCCGCGACCCCTTTATCTTCCGGCTCGGGGACAAATGGATAATGTATTATACAGCGACAAGCGCACCAGCGGGCGGCAACCATACAGTCGCCACGCGGGCAAGCACCGATCTATTTCACTGGGAAGATAAAAAGGTGGTTTTTGAGGACTCATCAAAGGGGACATGGGGCGGGCCGACCGAATCGCCGACCATTGTGCGAAGAGGCCCCAATTATTACCTCTTCATCGGGCCGCGGGACGACTACCGATGCACGGCTGTTTATCGCAGCAAAGACCCGTTTAAGTGGACCCTCGAAGATGAAGTCGCACGCATTAAATCACATGCCGCTGAAGTAGTCCGCGACGTGGACGGCAAATGGTACGTCAGTCACTGCGGCTGGGGACAGGACGGAGTATATCTTGCGCCGCTCGATTGGAACGACGGTATCGATGATAACGATACCTCCATGCCGGTACCGCCTGAGATTAAACGTTAAAGCATACCACGGCCTTTTTACTCGGCATCGATTACACAACGAAAGCCGATTGTGCTGCAGCGGTCGAGGCCCGGCCAGATTCGTATGAATTTCGCGTGATAGCCGCAGGGCTGCGGGCCGCCTTTGACGTACCAGATGCTGCCATCGGCGTTAAAGTAGCCGCCGCCGCGAATCATAGTAAAACGCGTATGCCCGTCGCTCCGGCAGCTCTCCGTCCACTCCCAGACATTGCCTGACATATTATAGCAGCCATATGGACTTCTGCCGGCTGGATATGAACGCACAGGCAAAGTATGCTTGCCGGTAGTGTTGCAGTTATTGGGGTCAAAAGTATCTCCCCAGGGCCATTTTCGATTGTCCGGCCCCTGCGCGGCCAGTTGCCACTCGAACTCCGTTGGTAGACGCTTGCCGGCCCACTTGGCGTAGGCCCTCGCATCGTCAATATCGATATACACAACAGGATGGTCCGTCAGTTCTTCGGGCATTTTCCCAGCCGTCCAGTGCTTCAGAAAATTCTGCTTTTGTTTTGGGCTGTAGCCTGTGCTGTCGAGAAATTTCTTGTATTCAGCGTTGGTTACTTCCGCTTCGTCGATGAAAAACGGCTTGACCGTAAGAGGACCGATTTTATGTCTGATAGTTTTGTGAATTACATCAGGATACGCGGCCGCGTTTTTAAGACCATAACCAAAACTGTCATCATTAATATCCTCGCTTCCAGGGTCAGGGTAGCATCCGCACTCGCCGCGAATATGCTCTATCTCGAAAGTTTTAACAGCATCGGGAACAAACACCATACCGACAGGCGTCTCAGTCTTTTTTAAAATCGGCGTAGAAGGTACCGGTTCAGCATAAACAACCGGCCTGGAAAAATTCCTCAAATCAATTGTTCCCGCCTGTTCAGCAGAAACTTCCGACAGTGATTGAAGAAGTTCTTGCAGACGAACATCGTTTTCTGCGCCTTTTACAGCAAGAACACAACCTATCTTTTCTAACGGGCAGCAAACTATCACCTTATCTTTGCTGATATTCGGTTCAATGGCTTTGCCATGCCAAAGGTCATAAAGTTTCATCTGCTGTTCTAATGGAATCTCAAACAAGGCTTCGCCGCTCAGCGCCTTACCGCGGTTGGCCAGCACGAACAAATCCATCCCCGCACCGCTCCAATGGTTGATATACACCTGCGAATTTTTCGATGGGTAATATGGCTCGTTATCAGGACCGGCGAAAATATCCGCGAAAAAGCGCAGAATCAGATTTGCTTTCTTCCATGCTTGCCTGTCCCGAAGGTTCCACGGATTGTATGTTCCAAAAATATTCTCCCATACAAGCATGCCGCTGCCGTTGAAAAACGCAATTTCAATCTCATCACTGCGGTCACGGTCCCAGCGGCGAATTTGATACTGCATATGCCTCGGCTCAATCCGCTTCAACTTCAGAATCCCCGGCTCTTTCGGCTCATCGAGCCACTGTCCCCAGGAACCATAGCATATAGCCAACTGTTCAACCGGCGGATGTCCCTCGCTGACAATTGCGACGCCCGGTTTCGCTTTATCCAACGCGGACCTGAGTTTTTCCGAACCCTCGGATAACGTGTCCAGAAAAACGCCGTCCGCGTCAATTGCGGCAATCACCTCCGCCAGCATCTCGTAATCGCTTTTTACCTCCCTTCGGGTGCCCGTATCCCAGGGATTATAATCTATAAAAACACGAACGTTCTTTGTGTGGCACTTGTCAACAATTGTTCTGATTCGCTGCAGCCCGCCGGGCATATCGCGGTAAAAATCGAACTGGTTTCGCTCGTCGAATCCAAGGCGCGGATAGGCCTGCCAAAGCACGATACTGCTGTAACCGCCGAACTCTTTAACGCCATCCGCAAGAACGGAATCGATGAGATATTCGTCCTTGGAAGGGTCATAAAAATCAACATCGTACATCATGCACATCCGGCATGTGAAATCACTGCTCATCCACCTCAAATCTTCTCTGGTATATATACTCCAGGCATTCGCCCCGGCCTTTTTCTCCGCATCGCTTCTGGCACTGTCACGATATTGCCGGGCGTCCATGAGCCACTCGCTGCGGTTGACATCCTGCACTGGTGCCAATAAAAAATGGTCATTCATTGGAACAGCTTGTAAACAGGATGCGCCGCAAATGTTCAGCAGTATTATGATAGTATTAACAATGTTAATCTTGTGTAAAGTCAATCGTTTCCCCTGTAATTTCTATGCCTGCAATTGTATTAATATTCGTCAAATCATCAAGTCAAATGGACGCTAAAAACAATTGAACCTTCAGGCAAATTCGGTTCTAATATCGGATTATTAAGGAGTTAAAAAATGCCTGAGAAAAATATTTCTGTGTCAAGACGCGACTTTCTAACAGGTGCCGCCGCCGGCCTGACATTGGCCGCATCAGACGCCTTCTCTATGAGTTCCAAACCCGGCATCTCCAAACGCACCATCAGGTTTGCCCATTTCACGGATATCCACATCGATTCGAACAGGCACGCCCCCGAAGGTTTAACGGCTGCCCTGCGGCACGTTCAGGCCTTCAAAGACAAACCCGCGATGATTATTACAGGCGGTGATAACATAATGGATTGTCTGGGCGCAGATGACAACTTGACCAGCACGCAATTTACTCTGCTCAAAAAAGTCCTCGCAAAAGAATGCTCGCTGCCCGTTAAGTTCTGCATAGGAAACCACGACGTCTGGGGCTGGGACAAAGAAAAAAGTAAAACAACCGGCGAGGAACCCCTGTGGGGCAAGAAAAGGGCCGTACAGGAATTAAACTTAACCAACCGGTACTACAGTTTCGACGTAAAACCCTGGCACATCATAATATTGGACAGCACCTATCCTGACAGCACACTATATACCGCACGACTCGACGATGAACAGTTCGCGTGGCTGCAGCAGGAGCTTGAAGCTTACAAAAACATGCACGTCTGTATCATCAGCCATATCCCGATACTCTCCGTAGCAGCCTTCCTCGACGGTGACAACGAAAAAAGCGGCCGCTGGACATTGCCTGATGAGTGGATGCACCTCGATGCCAGAAAAATAAAAGATTTACTTCTCAAGCACCCAAACGTTCATCTCTGTATAAGCGGCCACATGCACATGGTTGACAGGGCATTATATAACGGCGTAACCTATATTTGCGATGGCGCCGTCTGCGGGGCGTGGTGGAAAGGGAAAAATTACGAATTCAAGGAGGGCTACGGCATCTTTGACCTGTTCGACGACGGAACCTTTGAGCATCAATACGTAAATTACGGGTGGAAAGCAGTATCGTAATAATCTATGACCGAACAGCAGGCAAATACAAACCAGCTTCTTAAAATGACCGGAATCTGCAAGAGCTTTTCCGGCGTAAGAGTCCTTACGGATGTCCAGTTCGACCTCAAAGCCGGCGAGGTGCACGTTCTGGCGGGTGAGAACGGTGCGGGCAAAAGCACGCTCATTAAAATTCTTGCCGGCGTCCACACGGATTACGAAGGCCAGATTTCTCTGAACTCGCAGCCGGTGCGATTCGCCTCGATTCACGAGGCCGCCGCCGCCGGAATATCCGTAATACACCAGGAATTGTCCCTTGTGCCTTCTATGACCACAGCCGAAAATATTTTTCTGGGCCGTGAAAAGTGTCGTGGCC
>JBFZBL010000124.1:0-2802 GCA_041308485.1 Phycisphaerae bacterium
CTATATATATAAGTGTCTGAATATTTTCTACCATAATAATCTGTCATTATTTTCATGCAAGGACCTGGAAATGGTTGCTGAACATTTTCAAGTCTTAATGGTTCTGACCATTTGGCGCAATTAAGCAAAATCATAAATGGCAAAGTAAGAATTTGTTTAAGCTTCATTTAGTCGTCATATCGTAAGCCATCGGTAAACTACGTTGTCTGATTACTCCTGCATGACAGTATTCTGAATCAGGCCAGCCCAGTTATGCGGTTTGAAGGAATCCATTTCCGATGTCTTTGCGCTGGGGAGTTTCTTCAGTAGAGCATAAATAACAGCGTATGGGTCCAGCCCCAATGCGCGAGCGGTTTCCACAAGTGAATATATCATAGCTCCGCGTTGAGCGGCATCATGTGAGCCTTTGAACAAATAGTTTTTTCGGCCGATGGCCACCGGCCGGATATCGTTTTCTACGCCATTATTGCTTAGTTCGACACGCCCGTCACTGAGAAACGGTTTGAATCCTTCCCATTGGTTAAGCGCATATGCCACAGCTTTCCCCAAGGGTTCTTTCGGAAGTGTCGTAAGACTTGTCTGCTTGAGCCACTTATGGAATGCATCCATTGATGGAGCAATTTTTTCAGTACGTTGTGCAAGCCTTGCCGCATGGTCAAGCCCTGTCTCTTTCGACTCTTTTTCAATATCAAACCATCCTTTGATAACCTTCAGGGCATAGGACGCATCTGAATGGAAATATGGCAGCGCTTTGTCAAAGCCCCGTCGTACATGCGCCATGCAGGCTGCCCACCGTACCTCTTTATGCGCCAGTACTTCATTATAGCCGGCATAGCCATCGACTTGTAGCACGCCCTTAAAATCCTTAAGAAATTCATTTGGCCCTGCGCGGCTACGGCTTGGAGAGTAGACAAATACGACTAGATTCTCCAACACCGCACGATAAACCCAGAAATATCCCCGATGTGTTTTACCTTTTACATCGGTCACCAACACCTGAATAGGCGTTTCGTCTGCCTGCACGTATGTTGCGTTTTTAACCCTTTCCACTGCAAAGTTGTACACCGGCTCAATCCAGAAACACGATTGCCGTACCCAACCGCAGAGAAGCGACTCTGAAAACTCAACACCATATTCTGACCTGTATTTTCGCCGTTGCCGGTCAAGCGGGAGGGCGTATACATATTTGTCGGTGAGTATCTGCGCCAGTAGTCCCGCACCGGCATTTCCCTTGTCTATGGCCTGCGCAGGAAGCACTGCTATGGCGATTCCCGTGCCGACTTTGCGAACGTATTTGGGCCGTATGGTCCGCTCGACATAGAGAGAGCCACGCTTCATCTCATAGTGCCACGTTACATCTTCGCCAATACGCTCGCAGCCGGTAATATCTTCGTCGGGCTCAATGATAATATCTTTCACCGGAAGATTCGTCGGCATGGTCCCCCGGCAATGACCTTCCTGTTTCTTCGTGTCGCGTCGTTCGTAAGTAATATGCTGAGCAACTGCCGGTGCCGATGCTTTTTGCTCTACCCCCAAGGTCAGGCTTGTTTGCGAATCATCGGCAGGGATAAAGCGTTCTGATTTGCTCCCGAACATCTGGCGTTCATACCAATCAAGCTGATACTGGAGCCTGATAATCTCATCGACCAGTTTCTCGCGGGGTGCTGAAGATAAATCTGCGACAGTCATACTTGACACATAGTATAACATAAAACATCTCGTCGCGCAGATATTTTTTCAATTTCCCCTGATTATTTATCATTTTTTTCAGGCAGCTTTTAGCGAGAAGCGCTTGCGCTGCCTGATACTCGTCAAATCGATCCCTTCCACGATCAACATGAGCTGCTCACAGCTTAAAACCATCGAGCGTACCGCTATATCACTCACTGCGGGAAGCTGGAACCGTCCAGCTTCAAGCCGTTTACATAAAAGCCAGAATCCGTGTCGCTCCCACACCAATATCTTCATCCGATCCCGTCGGCGGTTTAAAAAAACAAACAGACTGCCCGATAGCGGGTCCTGTCCAAGATACTCCCGGACTTCACCGGCAAGACCATCATATGCCTTGCGCATGTCCGTAGGACGCGAGCATAAAAATATCGAAACCCCGCCTATCAGCCCGAACATATCTGGTGGTCTCGCAATTGCCGCAACATCGAAACGACTTGTGAGCTCTCAATACCAGGAGGAAACCGCAGAACTGACCCATCAGAAAAGGATAACTCAAAAGAGGCATTCAACGATGATGTCATCACCCGCAGAAATCCAGGTGTATCGGACTTCTTATTCGTTTGCTTCTGCCTATTTGCTATTCGGTACTGCTGCTGCCACCATCCAAATGTGGAGAGCGTTATTTTATGGCGAGAACAAAACTCTTTCCGGGGAACTGCACCCGACTTGTATGATTCAACCAGGGAAAACATCTGCCGTCGGCGTTCTTCTCTTTGCATAGAACCTCCTTGACGGCATATAAAATCATATATGATAATCTGAATGACAAGACGGGTTTTACCGATGGCTTACGTCATATCAACTTGTTAAAAAGTATTCGATTAGTTTGCACTCTAAAGCCATGCGCCAAAGTAGATCTTTATTGATTTGAAGGCGCTAACACACAGCATCTCCCGCTGGAACTGGCGGCGCGCAGTGCCGGGTACCAGTTCCCGTCAGCGGGCATGCGCAAGTTTGCATTTATTTTTAGCAAATATTTGAAAAGTCTATTGGATAGCGCTTTCAGTCTGACAGGTGCGTTTATAATTCCCTACTGCATCTTTATAAATATGCAGATTTAAAGCAGAATAT
>JBFZBL010000125.1:0-9189 GCA_041308485.1 Phycisphaerae bacterium
TGCCCATTCCGTTTGGGCCGATGATGCCGCAGCGCTGGCCCCTCATAAGCTCTAAGCTCATATTCTCGAACAGCATAAGTGCCCCGAAACTTTTCGTGAGATTTTTAGCTGTCAGGACCGCGTCCACTCGCTTACCCTTGTCTTCCACCTCGGCAAATTTAAAACTAAGCTCTCGTTCGCTGGTCGGCTTTTCGAGAAAGTCAGGATTGTTTTTGAGAAGGTTATCGAGCCGCGTTTGCCTGCCCCGTGCAACATTTTTCGTTCCTTTGCGGTTTATGTTGCGAACGACAAAGTCGCGGGTTTTTTCGATGAACTCCAGGCGCTGTTCGTACTGGCGCGACAGCTCAAGGTCTCGTTTTTCCTTTTCCTGCCTGTAGCTGCTGTAATTGCCGGGGAAAACAATCGTCTTGCGGTCCCTGATTTCCACAATTTTACAGACTAATCTGTCGAGCAGGAATCTATCGTGGCTGACAATCAGCGCGGCGCCGCCGTAGTTTTTTAAGAATTTTTCAAGCCACAGCGTCGCGTCCCAGTCGAGATGGTTTGTCGGCTCGTCGAGCAGCAGCAGGTTTGCGTCCGCCAGCAGGACTTTGGCGAGTCCCAGCCGGGACAATTGCCCGCCGCTGAGCTGCGTTGTTTTTAATGAATAATGTTTTTCCTCTATACCAAGCCCCGCGGCGATTTCTTTAATTTTAGTTTCATACCTGTAGCCGCCCATAATTTCGAATTCGGAGCTGAGCCGGTCGTATTGCTGCATCGCGGATTTTAATTCGCCGCCGGAAAGCCCGCTTAGAGTCTGGGCCGAGTCGTGCAGCCTTTTTTGCAGGGCGAGTATTTCTTTTGCGCTATCGTGCAGTTCCTCGAGGACGGTTTTTTCGCCGTCAAAAACCGGCTCCTGCGGAAGGTATCCGAAACGCAGTCCTTTCTTTTGGTGGACCTCACCGATATCCGGCGCCAAATTCCCGAGAATCATTTTCAGCAGCGTGGTTTTTCCGCACCCGTTAGGCCCGACGAGGCCAACCTTCTCGGCTGGGTATATCTTCAAATCGAGCCGGTCGAAAATCACCTGCGGCCCGAATGATATATGTATGTCCTTTAGCGTTACTATCGGCATTGAGACATTATACCGGATTTTTATGGTGTGGAGGATAAAGAGTTACGCGGTTTGGCGGCCATCAGAAAGGCAATAAAAACGCCGTCAATTTCCGGCTAATTGGGCAGCTTTTTCAGAACCCATGACCGTGAGCCGTGCGATTCGGCGGTCAGGGCGACGAAGACCAGCGGCTTTTGTTTAAGGAATTCATTTACGGCCTGAACGACTCCGTACCATGTTTTTTCGATATAATCATGGCCGGTTATAAAGCCGCCAGTTTTGACCTTTGGATACCAGCGGTCGAGATCGGATTTTACATCCTCGTAACTGTGACCTGCATCTATATATATCCAGTCGAAATACTCATCGGGAAACTCTTGTGAAACATGGCCGGATAATCCCTTATGCAGAAAAACCTTATTATTTTTTATTTCGGACGCGAACGTGTTCCGGACGAATGTGCAGGCGTCTGTCCCGGTGATTCTCTCGCCGCCGGAATGGATCATTTCATCGGGCCAAAAATCTATCAGGTGGAGCCGGTGTGGTTTTGTTATGCTGAGGATTTGCGCGGAAAAGTCGCCTTTGAAGACGCCGATTTCGGCGACGGTCCCGTTTTGCGGCATCAGGCGAAGCATTTCTGCTCTGTCCGGTGTTTGGAGAACATGGCCTAAGCCGGCATTGAAAGTTTCGACGGTATCCCAGAGTTTTTCCTTGTTGACGGCTATCCCCAGTTGTTGCCCAACAAGCGCAATCTTCCTTATCGCGATAATGCTTTTGTCGGACGTCGTAGCAAAATTGCCGCGGTTTTCTTTGAGGTTCCGTATTACCTCGGATATCGCATCCAAACTAACGGGGTTGTTGACGAAAACCAGGAAATCCGCAGTCGAACGCATAGCTGTTTCGAGCATCAGCTGATTTAATCCTGACGTGTATGGCATGTCGATAATCCTGGATTTCGCCTCAATAGACCGACGGGTCGGCTCATCGAGCATATCGAGGGATTCGGAGGTGAAAAGAAGCTCGTAATCTTCGGAAAGGTTCTGAATCGGCAGGTTGGTTATGAACAATACGGTTGAGCCGGGGTCGCCTATGTAAGATATGGAACATTTTTTCGCGGTTGCGGCTTTCACGGCGTCGGGGGTTATATAATCATAATGATTAACGGGCCGGTAACAGGCAGAGGCAGGCTTATCGCCCGACATCGGCGCTTCGATATGGTTCGGCATTTTGACCCCTAACAATCGGATATTGGCATATACTATTGCTTTTAGAGATGCAAATTGTGTGCCAGAGCAGGAACAACCTTCTTTGATGTTTTTTCGCCGGTGATATATGCGTTGCTGTATAGATTTTAGTCGGTGTGGTTAGTAAGCATTTAATGACTAAGCCTGCAGGTTAATTGCCGTAGATGGTGGCTAAATAGACAAAGAAAACGAAAAGCACGGCGAAGCAGGCAAAAGGAATCAGGTAAATCCACGATTGATAAGGCAGCATAAGAGCGATTATCGTCGCAGCGGCTGTCGCGGAAATACCGATTTTGCTCAGCATCACGGCAATCAGTGACGCGGTGAAGCCCACTTCCAGAGACGAGGCGGTAATAGTCGCCGAAGATGCCGCCTTGGCGGAGGTCGTAACGATGCCGAACAGGGCAAGGGCGATGAGGAAGTAGTATTTGCCGAAACCCTGCATAGCGAGCTCTCTGCGCAGGGATGTCTTTGCGCGGAAAAACATGACCCTCGAACGCAGTTCGGAGGTGTTCATTACCGCGGCGATTTGGGCGTAATCCATGTTCTCGAAGCAGCGAAGGATTAGGATGTTGCGGTATCTCATCTTCAGCTTTTTCATCGCCATAAATACCGCGTCGGAGAGCTCTTTTCGCAGAAGCTCGGTCAGCCCGTCGTTAAAATCGGCGCTGACGCGGTTATGGATATACAATCGTTCATCTTCGGACAGCTCGACGGTTTTTCTGCGGTTCCGGTCGCGGTAGTAATGCTGCACCTTGCCCATTGCCGTCCTGAAGATCCACCCCCAGAAATGGTCCACGTGTTCGAGTTGGTTTAGCGACTGAATCATAAATAGTATTGTCTCCTGCAGAATATCCTGCGTGATGGTCTGGTCGAGCGTTAGCCGGAAGATATAGGCATAAAGCCGATCTCCGGCCAGCTCGACAAGCCGGTTCATACTATCCTTATTGCCCAGTTTTGCCTCATGAATTAGGGCCGGGCTTATATTTTGCAAAGCTGTCGCCATAATTCTGTCCTGCATATATTGTCCATGAAGGGCGGGGTTTGTTACACATTTTTTACGATTTTTTTCAAAAAACTGAAAAATTCCGCAAAATTACTGTAACGCGATGGGGTATTCTCGGACTTATCTTATGGAAGCGGGCCTCCACACCCCGACCTGCTTCCAGGACATATCGTCGGTTTCGGCGACCAGCGAAGAAATGGTGAGAGTCCGCTGGATTGTTACAGTTATCGTCGGGGTCGGAGGGAAGGGTCGGCGTGGTTTGATGGCGTATCGGGGGCGAACGCAGCCGACCCTTCCATTTTTAATACATTCCGTAACAGCCCGCCAGCCAGGATGGTCGTTCTTTAGTAGTTGTTTTGCCGTGCTTAAGAGGTATAATTTCCGAATTCTTAAGGATAGCGTCTGAACTGATTTACAGCCGTTAAGGGAAAGGATTTATTATGCAGTTTGGCACAGCGGACATAGTGGTATTTGTGGCGTTTGTGGCAACGGTGCTGATTGTCGGTATCAGCAAGAGCCGGCACGAAAAGACAGGAGAGGATTATTTCCTGGCGGGCCGCGGGCTTGTCTGGTGGCTGATTGGGTTTTCGCTGATAGCGGCGAATATTTCGACTGAGCAGTTTGTCGGGATGAGCGGCAACGCGGCAAGCCACGTCGGGCTTGCGATTGCCAGCTACGAGTGGATGGCGGCGATAACGCTGGTGGTCATAGCGTTCGCGTTTCTGCCGTATTTCCTTAAGGCCGGGATTTATACGATGCCGGAGTTCCTTGAATACCGCTACAACGCCGGGGCAAGAGGGATAATGGCCGTCGCAACGATACTCATTTATGTCCTGCTCGTGGGCGCGGTAACGTATTCTGGCGCTCTTACGATGCAGACGCTCGCCGACAAGATGGGCTATAAAGTATCCCTGCTGACGGGCTCCTTCATAATTGGTCTTATAGCGATGGCATACGTCGTAACCGGCGGCCTCAAGGCCTGTGCCTGGGCGGATTTGATTCAGGGCAGCGCACTGATAGTCGGCGGCGGCGCGATAATGTGGTTCGCCTTCGATAAATTAGGAAGTGTTACCGAGGCGGCGAGGATTGTTGACGTTCAGACAGGCGCTGTGGCAATCGAGGCGCTCAAGCCGGGCAGCGGGGCGGTGGAGCGATTCTGGGATTTGAACAGAGTTCGTATGAATATGTTTTTACCCGCCACGGATAAAGTCCTGCCGTGGACGGCGCTGATGCTCGGGTTATGGATACCCAATTTTTATTACTGGGGCCTGAATCAGTATATCACACAGAGAACGCTCGGCTCGGTCTCGCTGTCGCAGGGACAAAAGGGCATCGTCTTCGCAGCGTTCCTGAAGCTTTTGATACCGTTCGTGATTGTTGTGCCGGGCATTATCGCGTTCAATCTCTTCGCAGGCGATATGCAGCTTGGGGCGGCAAAGGATAATGCCCCGCTGATAGCTAAATATGTCAAGGCCAACCCGCAGACCGCGGTTGTCGAGATTGCGAAGTCGCCTTCAGATGATGCGATTGCGAAATGGCAGTCGGGGCGGTTTATGCTCGCGATTTACGATAACGACGCGGCGGTGAAGAGTGTTAAGGTCGCCAGTCCTTTTGTTCTTCCGATGACCCAGGCCAAATACGACCTGGCTGCGCCTGCGGAGTTTACGGTTTTTGTTACGGAAGATAAATCGCTGCCGAGCACGTTCCCGGCGTTGTATGAAGAAGTGACTGCTTATAACACGAAAACTGAAGAAGCAGCCAAGGCAGCAGGCAAATTAGTAACAACGGAAAAACTGACCGCGTACAAATATGATACGGCTCTGGGCCAGTTACTCGGCAGCGTTTTGCCGCAGAAAGTAGGGATTGTCGGGTTCGTTCTGGCTGCGCTTCTGGGCGCGGTCGTAAGCTCGCTTGCCGCCATGCTCAACGCCGGCTCCACGATTTTCGCTATGGATATTTTCAAAAAACATCTCTCCCCGCAGGCATCGCAGGGGGCGGTTGTCCTGATTGGACGAATCGCGGTGGTGGTTTTAGCGGTTATAGCAGTGGTGCTTGCGCCGCTATTGGGCAATCCCAAAATCAGCAACAGCATTTTCACGATTATCCAGGAAAGCCAGGGGCTTATCAGCCCCGGTATTCTTGCGGTGTTCGCGTTCGGTCTTGCTGTTCGCAGGGCTCCGAGGATGTGCGGCGTCATCGGTCTTTTGACCAATATAGTCGCGTATAGCGCATTGAAAGTCGCTGTGCCATCGATACAATTCCTGAATCGTATGGCGATATGCTTTGCCCTTGTGCTGATTGTGATGTCGATTATAACTCTTGTAAAGCCGTTGGCACAGCCGATGCAGTTTGAGCACAAAACAACAATTGACGTTCGCTCATCCAGAGGCGCTGCGATTGCGGGAGTATTCGTGATTGTGTTTACGCTTATATTGTATGTGCTGTTTAGCCCGCTGGTTTTTGCGAAGTAACGTTTAATTGATTACGAACTTAGGCCGGTTTGTGATTGCAAGCCGGCCTTTTTTTTAATACCTTCTTGGAATTAGTTAAGGATAAGCGGTTATGACTGAAGGACAACCAGCTCCAGTTCAACAAACTCAACCTGCCGCGCCAGTTGCGGTTCCGCCGGCCGCACCGAGCCATGGCCCCAAGGGGCCGTTTGAGGCGACTGTATTATTCAATAAACCCCTGCGTCAAAAGTTTTATCGGCTTGGTCTGCAATTCAGCGGTCACGGTGCGGAGGCCTTCGCCAAGACGAGGCCGGGACAATTCGCCCAGTTTGACCTTTCGAATATCGCGCTGCCCGCGACGGAGGCGATACCGGAGGCGTTGCAGGACGCCGCTTCAAGGCAAATCCTTTTGCGAAGGCCCTTCAGTTTTGCCCGCGTCGCCAGAGAAGTGATTTCCTCGACTCACACCGTGACAGGCCACTCGATTCATCCGGCTGCGCACCCCTCGACTGGTTCGGCTGTGCTCACCACAGGTTCGACCGGGATATCCAAGACAGCTCCGCACGGGACAGGCCCTTCGACAGAGCTCCCCTCGACTGCGCTCGGGACAGGCAGGGCAGGCAAAATAATCGTTGAGGTTGTTTACTGTGTCCTCGGCCCCGCGACGCTGCGCATGACAACACTGGTTAAGGGCAACTCAATCAATATCATCGGGCCTTTGGGCAATGGCTTCACCGTCCCCGCAGGCAAGAAGCGTGCGCTATTGGTCGCGGGCGGCATGGGTTCGCCCCCGCTCGAACATCTTGCGCAGGTGCTTACAGCCGAACACCCGACAATGGACGCGATTGCGTTCGCCGGCGCAAAGACAAAAGAGGATTTGCCTTTCGAGAAGCCGCTCGACAATCTTTCGCGTGAGATTGGTTTCTGGCTCAAAGAGTTCGGCAGGTACAGCATCAGCTCATTAGTCGCAACCGACGACGGCTCCGCGGGCTTCAAGGGTTTTGTCAGCGCCTGCCTGCTCGACTGGGTTTCGCAGAACAGCATAAGTTTCAATCCCGCTGAGGCGATTATCTACGCCTGCGGCCCGCGCTCGATGCTTACTACTATTGCCAAGCTCGCCCGCGACAAAAAAATCGACTGCCAGGTCAGTATGGAAGAAATGATGGCCTGCGGCATAGGGCTGTGTCAATCCTGCGCCGTCAAATGCAAAGCCGATGGCCCCGGCGAAAAATTCAAACTCTGCTGCAAAGACGGCCCCGTCTTCGACGCTAAAGAGATTGTTTTTTAGACACCTATGACTAAGGTATCCGGGAAACATCCAATTTTCACAATTGGACACAGTAATAAAAATACTGAAGACATAATATCCTGGCTTAAGAAAAACAACATTGAGATTTTGGTGGATGTACGAAGTGTTCCGTATAGTCGATATGTGCCGCAGGCAAATCGTGAAGCAATTCAACTCGCATCAAATGGCGCAGGTATCAAGTACATCTTTATGGGAGACCGGCTTGGAGGACGTCCGGCAGGCATTGAGACCAAAGACAACTTAGGAAACTACGATTATTCCAAGCTTGTTTCTACAGATAAGTTCCGCGAAGGATTGAAATATTTATTTAAGAGCGCAGAAGAAAACACTATGTGTATTCTTTGCAGCGAGGAAGACCCGGCTAAATGCCACAGGGGCCTGTTGATTTCACGCGAACTGACAAAACTGGGGATTGAAGTGCGGCATATCCGGCATGATGGGAGTATTGAGTCCCAGGAACATTTTGAAAGCAGAATTCCGCCGGTGCAGCTAAGTTTGTTCTCGGAGAAATCACAGAAGAACTAAGTTGCCGATAATATCAAGAAGGCGGACAATTTATCTTTCGTCTGTGGACTTCTGATATTATGCTGTGCGAGATGAAACGCGAATACTGGAATAATATGTCGTGCAGCTACGAAGACGAAATTTTCAGCGTGCTGCATTACGACCGAAAGCAACTTGTCCTGCGGCAGATTCGCAAATTAGGGTCCCCGGGGAAAATCGCAGGCGATTACGGCTGCGGACCAGGACACTATCTGCCGTATCTTTCCGCGAGTTTCCAAAAGGTGTTCGCCATAGATATCTCACGCGGCTTAATCGCCAAAGCCAAAAAGAAATGCTCGCGCCTGACGAACGTTTCGTATATTACGGCCGACCTCGCCGCCAAAGGGCTTCGGATTGCAAATGCGCATTTTATCCTCAGCGTAAACACGCTCATTATGCCGTCGCTGGCCGTGCGCCTGCGCATTCTCGACGTTATGGCAGGCCACATCCTTAAAAACGGTCACATGGTGCTTGTTGTCCCCTCGCTGGAGTCGGCCATGCTGACCGATTTTTGCCTGATACAGATGAATCTGCGTAACGGCTTTGGTCCCGCATCGGCTGTCCGTGCCGGCTTTGAAAAAAATGGGCACTTCCATCTGCGCCAGGGTATTGTCCCCATCGATAATGTCCCTACCAAGCACTACCTCAAGGAGGAGCTTGTCGCTCTGCTGGAGGAAAGGGGCCTGCGCATCGTGGAAATCAGCAAAATCGAGTACCCGTGGGGTACCGAGTTCGATTCTCCTGGCCGCTGGATGAAAGAGCCATTCCCCTGGGACTGGCTTGTCGTCGCCCGGAAAACAAAATAACGGCGGACAACGAACAACGAACTATGAAATCTTTCTATACGCTGTCCGCTGAAAAGCTAATCCTTAGTCCATCTTTTTGCCCGTGACTGTTTGCGTGTCTCTCGATGTCTTCATCAGGCCGGTCAGCGTTGAGCCTTCGAGTTTTAACTCAAAGGTTGTCTCGTATCTCATACCGGCTGTAACTTTGAAACTTACTTTATCGCCTTCGATGGTGATTTTATCAATCTGTGAAACGCCATACATACCGCTCATATCGGGATTGATTTTTAGGCGCTGCTGTGTGGAGCCCCAGGTTGTCGTGCCGTTAAGAATCCATATACCCACAAGCTGCGAGCCGGCGTTCGCATCCGCTGTTTCTGAAGTGAGGGATATTGCGGGCTTACGATTGCCTCCTATGCGTGATTTGTTGGCGCCGCAGGTCATTGTGCCGAAAATCCTGTCGCCATCGAGTGTGCCCGAAAAATAAGCCGGGATGCTGTCTTTTTTGAACTGCATCGCCATCGAGAATGTGAGGGCGTTATCCTTGAATCTGATATCCTGCAGCTCGGTCAGACCTCTGGGATTAATCCAGTATCCGGCTAATCTGCCCTGGCTGTCACCGGCAAAAAACAAGATTGATGCGCCTGGTCCATTTGGGTCGGATTTGATGAGCCAGTCGCCATATAATTCTTTGCCGCCCATGCGTGCAGATTCCGGCAGGGTCGAATTGAGTCCTTCGTTAATCTTTGAAAGGTCCGG
>JBFZBL010000126.1:0-12702 GCA_041308485.1 Phycisphaerae bacterium
GGATAGGCAGTGGTATCGGACACGATGATTTCGAAGGGCATTACGGCGGGCTGTATTTCGGGGCCTTCGGTGAGGACATAAGCACGTTCGATGGCATTGGCGAGCTCGCGGACATTGCCGGGCCAGGCGTAGTTACACAGGAGAAGTTTGACAGGTTCGCTGAATCTCTTGGGCGGCTCGTTGTAGAAGGCTGACTGGTTTTTGAGGAAATATTCCGCCAAATCGAGGACATCCTCTTTGCGATGGCGAAGCGGAGGCACCTCAAGGCGAACAACATCGAGGCGGTAATAAAGGTCTGAGCGGAAAGTACCCTTTTTAACCATATCCTGCAGGTCTTTGCAGGTTGCGCACAGGACGCGAACGTCAACGGGGCAGGATTTGGCAGAACCGAGGGGCGTTACGTGCCTTTCCTGTAAAACCCGCAGGAGCTTGGCCTGCAATTCGAGGGGGATTTCACTGATTTCGTCAAGAAATATAGTGCCTTTATCTGCTGCCCGGAAAAAGCCGAGTGTGCTGTCAACAGCGCTTGTGAATGCGCCTCGCACGTGCCCGAACAACTGGCTTTCAAACAATTGGCCGGTAAGGGTCGTGCAGTCAACGGGCACAAAGACGTTGGCCGAGCGATTGCCGGCGGTGTGGATTTGCCTTGCGACCATTTCCTTGCCGACGCCCGTTTCGCCCGTAATAATGACGGGGCACTCTCTTGCGGCAATAGCGCTGATGATTTCAAGGACAGCATTAAAAGAGGAAGAATTGCCTATCAAATCATTGTGGGTTCGGCTATAAGAAGCAGCCGGCTGCGCATCGCTGTGAGCATAATCCATTCCCTTCTCCTGAAAGCACATCTTAAGCACAACAATTCTACCTAAAAACAATTAACAACTTACATAAGACAGTCTAATTCAACGAAGCAGAATAGCTCAATAAGGGAAATGCTTAATTGATACATTGCAAAAACTTAGTAAATTGAGTAGATTCACATTTGTCGCATACAACGAATTCGCATACTATAAAAATATTCATCTTATGTTAAGTTCTTCGGGCACACAATCTTACAAGCAGTTTAAAATATTGAAATTGGTCGGCCTTCCAGTAGTTATGCAGCGTAATTCCTATGTCGGGAGTGCCTTGGTGGGCTGATGAAGTCATACAGGAAGGCAGCCTGATGGAGAGTATGAGCAAGATTTTCCACTCAAAAAGAATCGTTTTTTTATATTTTTTCAATTTTACAAGAAAAATTTTTAACGGTCATATTTCTTGTTATCGGGTTTAAGCAGGGTAAATCACCTACTTTAGGCGAAAAGAAAAAAGCTGCAGTGTTATAGTTTGGAACAAGCAGATAAGAGGGGGAAAGCACGTACTTTACCCATATTAAATAGCAACACATAGCACAAAGAAGAGCTCTAAAAACACCCTTTAGATTAAGGCCGCAACCTGTCGATATCCCGCATTAGATTGGAAAATAGCAGTGCGGAAAACAAGCCAAGGATGGTACTGAATTATAAGTCGTCTGCTATATGGGGCGATCCGCATGTCATGGCACAATTCAAACTTCTGCCAGGGATGGCTGATAAGAAAAAGCACAGGAACAGGACTATATTGCCTTAACCTGGAGAACAAAAACTATCTATGAGAGACTCAAACGGAAGATGGATTGATGAGCACGCACCCCAGTTGAAAGGCAAGATTCTGGCCACCCTTTCCATTGAGGGCTGCATACCTGAACTGCAAGGCGATGCCCGCGAAGCAAACACCAGAGGGGGTTTGGGAATATATTTCGGCGATAAGCTCGAAGGTCTTAGTGCGATAGGGATGGATAGAGCTTTGGGCTGTATGCCCATTTACAGCAAGCGTCTGGTCCAGTCAATCAGAGGCGGGAGGCAGCATATTGAATATAGAGATGTCTCTTATAAGGACCAGCCGATTGAGTATGTCAAAGACAGAAATGGAAAACCCCTGCAATTCGATGTGTGGGGCTGGGATGACAATAACACCGCCCATGAGCGGCAATATCATGTAGATGTATATGGCATAAGCCGCGGAGGAACACCCCTTTATGTCTTCTATTGCCCCGAGGTATTTGACATTCTTTACCCGGACCACAAAACGCACCCAGGCCACGGCAGAGCGCATCGCTTTCTGCAGGAGACTGCTTTTGCTGAATGCGTTTACGAGCTGTTCAAAAGCATGAGGATTGTGCCTGATATTCTGCACCTCAACGAAGGCCATGTTGCCGACGCCGCCGCAATGATAAGGGGCGACAATCTCTTCGACCGGACAGCCGTGGTCTTTACGAACCACACGGTTGTCCCCGCAGGCCTGGAAACATTCTGTATCGGCGAGCTTGTCGGCGGCGATGTCGCAAGGGCGCGTTACGTGATGAGGTTCCCAGGCCAGAGCTGGCAGAGGTTATGGAGAAAATTTGTGGTCGTCAACGATGATGGCAGGCTGTTCATAGATTTCCCCCGCGGCGCGCTTGAAATATGTGATATCGCAAACGGGGTGAGCGGGGAACACGCTGAAGCTACCAAGGCCATTTTCCAGTGTTATGACAGAACGATAGAAGCCATACTCAACGGAACAGGTGACACATGGGTAATGGATGAACTGCTGGAAATGAAACTTAACGGCATCGAACCCAGCAAAGAAATCTTTCGGCAAATAGGCCGCGAAGGCAAAGCGTTGTCCCTGGCCGAAGTTAAGAAGAAAACGGCCGATATGACCAATAAAAACAACCAAATTATAAGCAAAGGCGGCGTAACCCTGGATCCTAAATTGCCAACAATATGGATGGTAAGAAGAATGGTTGAATACAAGAGCCAGTTACCCATCCTGAAGGATATTATCCATATTATTTGCGCGGATAGATGTGATGAAGTTGACACCATCTGGGGCCCGATGTTTGGGCTGGGCATGCAGGTCATTGTAGGCGGTATAGCGCCGGAAGGGTCTAAGGAAGAGGATTGGATTGAGCAATTCGTTGCCTGGATGCAAAGGCCTGAACTGAAGGGAAGGTTTGTTTATGTGCCGAATTCAGATACCACCCTTCTGAGGATGCAGGCCATTGGCGCCGACATTTGCATCAACTGTCCCCTGCCGGAAAAAGAGGCCTGCGGCACTTCGGACCAGCGCTCCGCAAGGAACGGCGGGATAAACATCGCCACGCGAAGCGGCGGCCCCCCGGAATACATTAGAGAAGGCAAAAACGGAATGCTGGTCGGCCCATATGAAAGTAACGAGGCTTTTTACAGAAGAGCGCCGAAGGACATTCTGGATAAGCTCAAACGGCTCTCTGACATATACTACAATGAAAAAAGCCTGTGGCTGTGCATGAAGCTCAAATCCTATCTGGCAAGCTCAAATGTGACTGCCGCCGCGATGGAACGAAGGTATGCCGACATGTACCTGCAATCGCTCCTTGCAAGGCAAAATGTCATCTATCGCAGCTCCTCGAAACACCGTAAAGTGTCCGTTCCTGTTACATAACAAAACTCACCCGACGAGAACAGACAAGCCGCCCTCCACCGTTGGGTGTCCCTCACGGGACTGCAACTTTATTTATCCTCTGCGGCAAGGAAATCTTTTAACGCCGCGGGCAATTCAACATATCGGTATGGTATCTGCAATTCAGCGCAGAGATCCTTGAATTTTTTAATGACCGCTTCAGTCAGCTCGCTCTGAAACGCCGCTTCGCCTTTGCAGCAGAAAATCCTGCATCCGGAAAACCGGTATGCGTGAACGCCGCATTTGCCTTGAACCTGATAGCAGCATTGCCCCGTGGTCATCTGCTTTATATTCGCCTTGCCAATTTTATCAACAAAATAAATAATCTCAGGCGTGGTGACATACAGGCGATGGTCATATGCCTCGAAATCACAGCATTTGCCGCAGGTGTCACAATGCCCTGCAATACCGCTGTTAGCAAGCTGCTGGGCTTCAATCCATTTATAGATTTCGCTCACCCGCGCAATGATTTCCTTATGTTTTTCATCACTATCATTCGCCCCTGATGGATTGCGCAAAACAGACCGCCACCATTTTTTGTTTTTTATTTTTTCTCGTATTTCTTCGGAACTGTAAAGCAGGCCCTTATTTACTCCCGGGCATTTGTTAGCCGTAGAATTCCATGTCCCCTGGCTGACTAAATTGCCCTCCCAGAAAGGCCAGTTCCGGCACTGCGCGGGCCGAACCTCATAAATAGCGCAACCTCTGCTCTGTCCTGTTTGCTGCAGGAATACACAATCGCGAGATTGCGGGTCCTCGACAATCGTCATCCGAAAGCCGACACGCCTTAAGAACTGCCGCTTCAATTCCCCCACTGGCATCTTCAGGTAATCGGCAATGAGCCGTATTTCGGGCCTGCTGAGCCAGATATAACCCTGTTCCGGCCCGGCGCAGCATCGGCCGCACTGCAGACACTCGAAGTGCAGACCCGCCGAATACCACGGAAATTTATTGCCGAGTTTCATATGTCCATTTTACCGCAGAAAAATCTAATTTAAAATCCCAATATCGAAATCCCAAATATCAAACAAGCACCAAATCGCAAATGCAAAACGGCTAACGCTAATTGTTTGAAATTTAAAGTAATTGAGATTTGCTTTTTGTTTTGGATTTTGGATTTGCGTATTTGGGATTTGCGCTTTGCACTATCTTCGCCACTCGGGCTTGCGGACCATAAGGGGAGGCATAAGATTAGGCCTGGATTTGCGACGCTTTGCGCTGCCGAAGCACCGAGAGCTGGGATACCAGCGAATCGCAATAAGCTGCGGCTTAATCGTCAATTTGCCTGTTTTTGCCGTGCCAAACATCGTCAAATCCTTATTTGCCTGCCTGTTGTTTCCTGTGATAATGCTATCGGCCAAAACAGACACTCACTTAATCTGCTTAATTTCCCGCATTATGGGACGCTCTCTGCCTCAACCTCCGGCTTAGAATATCTCGCTGGGGTTTCCCTGTGTGTGCTGCCAGCCGGCGGGCTGTAAATTAATCATGAGAATCTCCGTCCGCCTGAAAAACCAGTTGCGGCCCTCCCTTTTCAAATCCGCCTCAAGCTTAAAAACCATCATCTTCTGGTATTGATAAACAGACCCCTTAGGGTCAAACATAACGCGGGCTGTAAACACAACCTTCGCGTCTGGCGGTTTGATATCGAGGGATACTATCGCAGGCACGATTTTCTCAATTAACGGCTCATCAAGCTGCGACTGAAAATGATTCAGCAATGCCTGTTTTGACGCGTGAAGCGAGTCGTGGTAATCGTTCGAAACCAACGGCTGCAGCGCATCGATATTTTCTCTCTCGACCGCCCTGCTCGCCTTGGCAAGGGCCGTCTCTATCTTCTCCTTGTCGGTTTGAACAAAATAATCTAAGCCAAAAGCCGCCGCCGCGATTACTACGGGCAGCAGCCAGAACAGCCACGACCGCTTTGGCGGCAACGTATCACGAAACATCGCCACCACCAGGAAAACCACTCCCGCCGCAATAAGCAGCAGCCAAGGCTGTTCAAATATGTTCGTCATTGGCTCACCTCCAGCCAATATATCTATTACTCCGGCAGTTCCACCTTCGCAAGCGACTTGCGGATTTGCTTGGTCCTGTGGTAATCGGTAACATCCGGCGCCAAAGCCGAAACACTGATGTAACCTTCCATCAGCGCCATCATATCAGTTGAAGGGTCGTCAAACGGCCCAGGCCCGCCCGCGAGCTGATAAACCGTCTGCCCTTTCTCATCAATCTTCGGCTCATAATACTCATCGAACGCCTTGTTCGACTGGGGCACGACCTTAATCCCCCTTGGCCTGCCCGCTGAAAGCAGCGGTATATTTATATTGACCAGCGCACCCGTTTTTACAGGCATAAGTTTTTTCAGGATATGCATACAATATCCCGCGGCGGCATCGTAATCCATTTTCTCCTCCGCCGCCAAACTCGTCGCAACCGATGGGATGCCAAGCAGTACCCCTTCCATCGCCGCCGCCACCGTACCGGAATAATAAATGTTAATCCCCGCGTTTGCGCCGTTGTTTATCCCCGCCACTAAAAGCTCAATCGGTTTGGCGCACAACTGCATCATCGCCAGTTTCACGCAATCGGCGGGCGACCCCTCGATGCTGTAACCGGAAAAAAGCCCGTTCACATCGACTTTATTGCAAACCACAGGCCGGTTGTAAGTAATGCTGTGGCTTGCGCCCGATTTGCTCGCAGCAGGCGCGACAACCGTCACCTCGCCTATTTTCACAAGCTCCTTGTATATCGCCGACAGTCCCGGCGCAAATATCCCGTCATCATTTGTAAGAAGTATGTTCATATTTTTTTGTTGATTATTGATGATTGATGATTAATTATCAATACTCATTATGAAAAAGTTTCAGCCGGACAAGAAGAGTTTATTGATGAGCAGAGATGAGGTGCGGGCCTTCGACGCCAAGGCAATCAACGAGCTTGGCATACCGGGCATCGTGCTGATGGAAAACGCGGGCCGAAGCTGCGCCCAGTTCATCATCGAAAAGCTGTCCAAAGTTAAAAAGCCCAGGGTCTGCATTTTCTGCGGAACCGGCAACAACGGCGGCGACGGTTTCGTCATTGCCAGGCACCTCCTCAACGCCGGCTTTGCCGTAACAGTCGTCGTTTGCGGCAGCATAGCCAAAATCAAGGGTGACGCAAAAACCAATCTCGATATACTCGCCGGCCTCGGTCTTAAGATTGCACAACTGAATATCGAACGGACCAAAACAATCGAAGCTCAAGTTACGAAGCTCGCCGATGAAGCCAATATGATTATCGACGCCATTTTCGGAACGGGCCCGACCGGAACGCTGCGGGATGAATACAAACAGCTGATTGAAAGTATAAACGAGCTTGGCTGCCCCATTCTCTCGGTTGATATTCCCTCAGGTCTGGATTGCGATACCGGCCTTCCGCTCGGTGCCTCGATAAAAGCCAACTGCACTGTGACTTTAGTCGCGGTTAAAAAAGGATTTGCTTTCGAAGACGCCAAGTCATATACAGGCGATATATTCATCGCCTCGATTGGCGTCGAACCGAGCTGTAAACCAAAGCCTTAAAACGCCCCTGGATTGCCCGCCTGCGTCTTGTATCCGATGAAATACAGGAATCGTTCCTGATTCAGTGTCGGTATCGAAAACGCCTGCGCCTGGCCCAGAATCTGCTTATACGCCGCCTGACGTTCCAGCGCACGCTCGTACTTCTCCACCGCGTTGGGGTATCTTTCCGTTTCCTGCATTGTCGGCTTCGACGGCACCGCCGGTGGTGTCCCCAGAATCACATAATCCGTATTAACAGTCACCGAGTCGGAAACCTTGCCGCCCCACTTCTCAACCAGGCTGCGAATCTTCGCTACAGCATCGTCATCATTCATGCCGTCGCCATTCAGGTCGAAATCACCAATGATCACAAAAGTATTCGCCTTATCCGGTGACCAGATAAGATTCGCGATTATATCGTCAGCCACAATCGAATTTTTCTTGTCGGAACGAATAATCCTCGCACCGGAAAAACTGTCACCGACATTGTAAACCTCTATCTCGGCCTTGCCTTTCCCGTCTCTCGGAATCGGCTGGCCCCTGTCGTAAACCGCGAACGTCAGACCCCGGTAAACATGGTCGTTACTGCCAAGATTGATTTGCACCGTCTTCGCCTGGTCATCGACCAGTATTACCTTACCGTCCGGCTCAAACGCTTTTACTTCTTTCTCCGGCGGCGGCTGAACCGGCCACACGCTTTCCTTTAACAGCTTCTGAATCCGGTCCTGCGCCATTTGCAGCTCCGCCTGGTTTTTCAGCAGCTGCTTGTTCGTTTCTTCCCGGCCGGTTCTTTCCAGGTCGAGCTTGCCGTACAGGTCCTTTACCTGCTCATCGCTCTTTTTCTCGAGCAGCGCCTTCAGCTCATCATACCCCGTCCGAACTTTCTCGAACTGCTGCTGAAGCTTTTCCTTCTCGTCCAGCAGCGCCTTTTCCTTTTCCATGCTCGCCTTCGTCGAGTCGTTAAACTTGTTTTGCAGTTCCTCAAGCTGTCCCTTTGCGGCCGTCTCCGAAGCCCTGGTACTCTGCAGCACTGTGTTCAGCTTCTCTCCAACCTGAAACAATGAGCTGTTGGGGTCTACATCATTCATCTCAGGATTTTGCTTTATAATCCCGGTTATCACTTCCCTGACCTTCGCGGATGTTTCGTTGACCTTTACTTCGGCTGATGTATCCGGAGAGACTGTCGGCACAATCAGCAATAATGTCTGGTCCAAGTAATCCGTCATCGCCTTGAGCCGGCTCTTGCCCGGCTGCTCTGTTCCGATTATTGCGCCAATCTTCTGGACCTCAGCCGGACTGGCATACTCGGCCATCCGTTTCTGAGCCGTGTCGGCAAGACCACGCTGCTCCTCGAACTTCAGGTAGTAGATAACCGCCACCGTAGCTGCTACAATAAATAACGCAACAAATGCTATTAATGCGTAAAGGGTACTGTCGCCTGTGCTCTTTTTGCCGATTGGCATAACAACTACTCCTCAGAAAATAGTAAAGAACCTTGGTTTTCAAGGCCTATAGGCATTATATTATCGTCTGAAAGTTACCTAAAGTCAACAAAAAAACGGACTTGCTGTCAATCTGGGCGAACTTGCCGGCCCTATGGTTTCGGAGCAGTGACTATGGCTATGGAACGATTACAAAAGATATTATCGGCCGCAGGCGTCGCATCACGCAGAAAATGCGAGGAAATGATTCTCGAAGGCCTCGTCTCGGTCAATGGCAAGGTTATCGATACCATCCCCGCATTCGCGGACCTCGACAAGGACACAATCATTGCGGCAGGCAAACGAATCAAGCCCCAGCAAAAGATTTATTTCCTCCTCAATAAGCCGCAGGGCGTGATTTGCACCAATTTTGACCCGCAGGGCAGGACCAAAGCCATCGACCTGGTCCGCACCCGCCATCGAATCCTCTGCGTTGGCAGGCTCGACATCGATACAACAGGACTGATTATCCTCACCAACGATAACGAACTGGTCAACCGCCTGACACACCCAAGATATGGGCTGACCAGAACATATATCGCTGAGGTGAAGGGCCGAATCGAGGGCGAACACGTCGAAAAACTAAATAAGGGTATATGGCTGGCGGAGGGGAAAACCGCTCGTGCCGGCGTCAAAATTCTCAAACGAGGACATAGCCGGTCGCTCGTGGAAATCACTATAGCTGAACGACTTAACAGAGAGGTCAAAAGAATATTCTCTCGCGTCGGATTGCCGGTACAATCACTTAAGCGGACACGCATCGGCAAAATCACCGACCACGGCCTCGGAATTGGCCATTTCAGACTCCTAACACCAGCCGAAGTCAATTATTTACGAAAATCCACCGCTGATAAAAATTTGTAAAATTTATAATTTTGAAAAAAGGCGCATTTTTTGGATTGCCCTTCGACAGGCTCAGGACAGGGGAATTAGGGAGGGTAAATTGGCGTATAAGTGGGCAATACAGGCCAACGAATGCGTTATAGGCAGAAGTTGCGAAAAGTATGGAAAAGTATAAATTTTAGTAAATATTTAGAAAAAGTGAGCGAAAAGTGGGCGGTTTGAATGAAAAGTGAGTAGAAACGATTGAATTTTGTGGGGTTTTTTCACCACCGAGAAATTGCAACCACAAATCCGCCTCGCCACAGGCAGGCGAGCAAGCTCCGGCGGACAAGTTACACCCTTCTACGCCCGGAGAGCTACGAAGGGCAGGCAGATTTTTTCAGCCACAGATTCCACGGATGGACACGGATATTTTCACCACGAAGTCACGAAGGAACACAGAGTTTTTTTAGACACTGTATTATACTCGGTTAGCGTTCATCGGCTAAGGGCATTCTCGATACAAGCATCTGCGATGCCCTTTCGCCTTGCCCGCGAAGACCTTTGGTCTTCAATAACGAACCGAGTAAACAACACGGATTCAATCTATTTCCGATTTGTGATTTCCGAGGCGGGCCCCTGCGCCTTGCTTGGTGTTCGATTTGGGGATGCGGAGTTTTTTAAACGCTGATTTTATATTGAATACTATGGTCTGAAGCCACGCCCGTATCTTTACGTTATCCTGCGAATTTATAAAGGAGTTCTGTGTATGACTATCGAAAAGGCCGTCGGCCAGGAGTTGTATTTCTGGCGCAATAAAAAGGGGTTGAGTCAGGAAAAACTGGGCTTCGAGGCCAACCTCCACAGAACCTATATCAGCATCATTGAGCGAGGACTCAAAAGCCCGACCATCAATACATTAGTCCGGCTTTGTAATGCCCTCGAAATAACACCGGATAAATTCTTAAAAAACGTAATGCAACGGGTCGCCGGCAAGCGCAAGTAAGACGATCCGATTAGGAGTGGGAAACGAATGGATTCACGAGTAATAGAATTAACATCGGGTGCTATCCGCAACGAGAAATTGAATATTCACGCTTGTGGCAAAGACTTCTTTCCTTCAGATGCCTTTGGTGGACCATCGAAAAAATCTGGTCTGGGCGTTGAAATTACTCTTCATGTTAAAGGAATATCTGAACCGGTAAAAACAGATATCCCAACGGAAGGACCCGCCAAACGTCCTCGCTGGATATTCCGGCAAAGATCCTGGGTTGGCAATTTCATACAATCAAATGGCCTTATAGAAGGCGACAAAGTAGAGATTCGCCACGTTCGCAATCGAATTTATGAACTCATTCCTCTTAAACGTCAACTGACATTCATCGACCTGTTCGCAGGAATAGGCGGAACACGTCTCGCCTTTGAGGCCGCGGGCTGTAAATGTGTGTTTTCTTCAGAGTGGGACAAATTTGCCCAGCAAACTTATGAGGCCAACTTCGGAGAAAAACCCCACGGTGATATTCGCGAAATTAAAAGTTCCGAAATCCCCGACCACGATATCCTTGTGGCTGGTTTTCCCTGCCAGCCATTCTCAATCTCCGGCATTTCCAAAAAAAATGCCCTCGGCAAACCTCATGGCTTTGATGACCCAACTCAGGGAACACTGTTTTTCGAACTGAAGCGAATTATTCACGACAAGAAACCAATGGCGTTTCTTCTTGAAAATGTTAAACATCTTAAACGCCACGACCAAGGCCGAACTTTCGAGGTTATACGGCACGCACTTGCTGAAGAACTCGGATACGATATCCATTATGACGTACTTGACGCTATTAATTATGTCCCGCAGCATCGTGAACGCATTTTCATTGTTGGGTTCCAAAAACCAGTGCTTTTTGAATTCCCACACCATAATCCAGCTAAAAGACCTAAATTCCGAGATATTCTCGAAAAGAATGTCCCCGATAAATATACCCTAACCGACCATTTATGGAACTATCTTCAGGCGTATGCAAAGAAACACAAGGAAAATGGAAATGGATTTGGTTTTGGGCTTACCGATCCCAATGGAATTGCCCGTACCTTAAGTGCACGCTATTACAAAGATGGCTCTGAAATTCTTATTCCACAAGGCTCGCGTCAAAATCCACGCCGTCTCACACCAAAAGAATGTGCCAATCTCATGGGGTTTACTCAATTGAAACCCGACTTTAAAATACCGGTTTCTGACACACAGGCATATAAACAATTTGGAAATTCCGTTGTAGTACCTGTTGTAAAATCAATTGCATGTATGTTAACAAAAACTCTTATACATAATCTTTCGCTATTTCAAAATGACTGATGTTCTTACGAGGGAACAGAGAACTTACAATATGTCTCGTATAAAAAGCAAAGATACGAGACCTGAATTGGCAATAAGAAAGTTGTTATTCAATCGAGGCTTTCGTTATAGTTTGCACAGAAAAGATTTACCCGGAAAGCCCGACTTAGTATTTTCAAGATATAACGCCACTGTTTTTGTTAATGGATGTTTCTGGCATTATCATGCTTGCAGATTGTTTAAAATGCCAGAAACGAGGAAGTCTTGGTGGAAGGAAAAGCTAACTAAAAACAGGGAAAGAGACAAAAGAAATTTGTCACAACTATTATCTAGTGGTTGGCGAGTTATGATTATATGGGAATGTTCCTTCAGGAAAAGTAAAAAAATTGAGCCTGACAAAATAGTTCGAATATCTGACTCTATTAGTAAATGGTTAATAGGTAATCGGCCTTTTAATGAAATCAAGGGGCGAAAGTAAAGCGATGTATAGGGAATAATCTCCACTATGAATCTTAAACAGCTCAAAGAAATATTTTCTAAGCATGACGTCCAGAGGCTTCTTTTAAAAAAATTAGCCGCAAATGACAACTCAAAGAATCAGATATACGCTGGTGGAGATTTTTCTGCTGTTTCTATTTTGCCATGCAAAAACATTCGTCAGGACAGAACTGGGGAATTACCACACACCAATAGAACAGCCAAAGAAATATTTAAGGCAGATATTGATTTCTGCTGGATTAACGAGAAAAACGAACTCTATCCAGCACCTAATGTCCAGATGATCATGTATCCGCAATATCCCGAGGTAAGAATTTCTGGATTTCTAAAAGGTTGTGAAAATCCACCTTCCGATCTTATGCAATCAAGAGAAGAAGGAAGAATTCTTTTTTTCGGAATATGTAGTAGCGAAAAAATCTTAGGATATATAACAGGCGGTAATAGTGAACTAGCTAAAGAGGTCAATGCTCAGGTTAATATCGAGCAAAAAGGAGTTTTTTGTGAACTTCCGTTATTTGATAAAGGTGTGAGT
>JBFZBL010000127.1:0-22651 GCA_041308485.1 Phycisphaerae bacterium
ACATTGGCCTCGGTAATCTTGCCTCTGCCCGAGAGCGAGCGAAACACTGAACCGAATTTTTGCGTCAATGCGTCAAACATCGAGCATTGATTATCGCTCATAAATCATGAATTGTCAATTTGTTCGCAAAGTTAAGTCAAGGGCAGAAACGGGCGATAATAACTCAATAGTCTATATGAACACGCAAAACAGACATTTTGTTTACCCTATCTGGCTGAGATTTTTTACATTGATTGCCGGACTGGCGGCCTTTCTTTTATTTGTTGGCCCGTCGGTTTTGTTCAGCAACTCCGACGCGTTTCTGCCCTGGAATGAGCAGGGGAGCATCCTGCCGCCGGGCAAGATGCCACAGTTCAAGCTCTCCTCAGAGCAGCCCCAGCTGACCGAGGCCCTTCGCTACAAAGCACAGGTCGAGCAGGGCGGCCAGCCGCGAGGTGATATTAAAGTTTTGATATACCCGGACGGCAGGGTCAAAGGCATCTGGAACGGCGAATACGACCAGCCCAATGATGTTCATTGTGTCATTCTGGCCGCGAACTTTACCGGAAATATTGATCCGTCGAAACGTTTTGTTAAAAGTGACCCATCAAAGCTCTATTTTCTGACGGCAGGGACGTCCACACTGATGGAAACGAATTTGTCAACAAGCAGAAACCGCGGTATTAACGGCTTCATTTATGTTCGCGGCTGGATTGACCCCAATTACGCCGTTGTCGGCGAGCTAATCATAACCGAAAACAAAAGGACCTACGAAACCTTCTCATGGGATGCGCTTCCTGTCAAATGACCTGATTGGCTTTTCCGGCACACGCTCCACACTTGCCTCAATTGTCCGTATCATTTATCTTATGACCTATGGTCGTAACTAAAAAAATCCAAGTCAGCACAGAGGGCGACGGACAAATACTTGATATAACACAGGAGGCCGAAAGGGCGGTGACCGAGTCGGGGGTTTCTTCGGGGACGGCGACGCTTTTTGTCGTCGGCTCGACCGCCGGGATTACAACTACCGAATATGAGCCGGGTCTGGTCAAGCACGACATAAAAGCCGCCTTTGAAAAAATAGCGCCGGCAAATGCCCGCTATGAGCACGAGGAGACCTGGCACGACGATAACGGCCATTCGCACGTTCGCGCTTCGCTGCTGGGTCCTTCGCTGGCCGTCCCAATCGTGGATGGGAAACTTACACTTGGCAGGTGGCAGCAAATCATCCTTATCGATTTTGATACTCGCCCCCGCGCCCGCCAGGTCATCTGCCAGATTGTCGGAGAATAAGCGACTTTTTTTCTTGCGGCTGGGAGGCGGTCTGGAGAAAATGAATCACACTATGAAACAAGATATGGAAAAACACCTTCGCGCTGCGGAAGAAACCTTGCGTGAGATGGAGTATCTGCTGGGAGGCGGTTTCTATAGAGCGGTAATAGAGCGGGCTTACCATGCTATGCTAAACGCAGCGATTGCCGCCCTGCTGGCTAAAGGAATTTATGGCGGCGCAAGGCAGGCGATTGTGTCTCAATTTAACGAAGGCTTTGTGAAAACCGGCCTGCTCGACGAAAAGTACCACCGGTATTTCAGCCAGGCCTTCGATTCCAGAATCGAACCCGATGACTCTGCCTTCGCTTCAGTGGACCACAGGCAGGCACAGACAAGCCTTCTGAGGGTTAAGGACTTCATAGCCGCTTGTCGCATATTATGCGATTAAATGCTGTATCCGGCGATGTTTGGCCGATAAATTCATTGACGAATTCCAAAAAACGGGTTAGTATTCTGCTTCGGCAGGGATGACAGGAATTGTGCAGGAGTTTGGCCTTGTTTATGAAAGTTTACCTCAGAAAAGCGTTATGGTGTGTGACTTTAGTAACACTTCTGGCGGCATTCGGCTGCGGCGGGCAGACCGGCAGGAACAGGTCCGCGGCCGACAGTAACGCGATAAACGATACCATCGGAATGTATGCGGAGATATTCGCGTCCGATGCCATACCATTAAACGGCTATGGTTTGGTAGGTGGGCTTAACGGCACCGGTTCCTCTGAATGCCCCGCGCAGATCAGGAGTTACCTTCAAAAATACATCCTTCAGCGCCTCGGTGGGGCCAAAGTTAGTGTGGAGGATCTTATCAGCAGCCACGATACTGCCGTAGTAATCGTCGAAGGCATGATTCCGCCCGCTGCCTCAAAAAATCAGCATTTTGACGTCAGGATTACGGCGTTACCCGGTACACAAACGACCTCTCTGGAAGGCGGCTGGCTCTACGGCGTGGACCTTTTTGAGACACGTATTGTCGGTACGAGCATAAAACCTATGGCTTCTGCCGAAGGGCCTGTATTTACAGATTCCACAATTTCCGGGGGACAGGACCCGAGGAGCGGCTACGTTCTGGGCGGCGGTACGGTCAGCGAAGAATTCAAAGTCAATCTTGCCCTTCGTCTGCCGGACTACCGCGTCGTCAGTCAAATCCGGAATCGTATAAACGAACGCTTCGGCTACGAAATTGCCGTGGCACTGGCGCCGGGCAGCATTGAACTGCGAATCCCGACAAAGTATCAGGAGGCAAAAGGCAGATTCATTCAGCTTGTCAGGGCCACGTATCTTTTTGAAACGCCCGAGCTTACCGAGAAAAGAATAATGACCCATATAGAGAGACTGGCGAGTTCCAAGGATAAAAACGCAAGTGAAATCGCCCTTGAGGCCATTGGTAACGCCGCAATGCCGAAACTTGCGGCTCTGCTTAATTCCTCCGACCCGGAAGTCCGCCTCAGGGCCGCTCGATGCATGTTCAATCTTGGCGACCAGCGGGGCAGGGAATCGCTGTGGAACATTGTTAATGACAAGACATCATCCTATCGCACAGAGGCGACCGAAGCCCTGGTCAATACCTCCGCCGGGCAGGACGTTACCCCAATGCTTCAATCCCTGCTGCGGGACGATGATTTGTCCATTCGCCTGATTGCCTACGAGAACCTCGTTCGCCTAAGAAATGCAAGTGTCTCTCGTAAACTGATAGCCAGCAGTTTCTATCTTGACCAGGTAACCCAGACCGGGAAACCCGCCATTCTGGTCTCTCGGCGAAACCAGCCCTGCGTTGCACTTCTCGGCTCTCCCATATACTGCCGGAGTGACGTCTTTATTGAGACCCCCGACGGAACTATAACTATAAATGTCCCCGCCGGCGAAAAATATGCCAAGATAATACGCAAACACCCCAGACGCCCCGATACGATCATCCAGTTGAAAAGCACCCTTGACCTTGCCGATATCATAGAGACATTGTGCCGGGAGCCGCTAACTCCGACGGCCCAGGGCGGACCTGGACTTGGTGTACCCTATTCGACTCTTGCCGGATTACTTAACAAAATGGTCGACGCCGGCGCTGTCCAAGCCGAATTTTATGCCGGCCCGCTTCCAAAAACCCTGCCAAATATAAAGAAATAACATCTCTTCGACCGATAACATTAGAACAAAAATGGAAGAACCCGAGTTAAATGTTATGGCCGAAGGCAAAAAATATCGGACTAAGTTTGCTTCTCTGGTCGGGTTTTGTAATAATAATAACTTTGGAATTATAGGACTATACGGTTTTGAATGTCCTTACGGCAGAAGAGCGCAGAGGCAGGAGGGTTTCCGATATCCTTTGCTTATACCGGCTTGTGCCTGAATCTTAAGGGATTTATAAATGCGACTTGAAAAAGTTATCCTCGACGGCTTCAAAAGCTTCGCAGACAAGACGGAGTTTGTATTTTCAGCGGCGGTGACAGGCATTGTCGGTCCCAACGGCTGCGGCAAGAGCAACGTTGTTGACGCTGTGAAGTGGGTTTTCGGCGAACAGAGCGCGAAAAGTTTGCGCAGCGGACGTATGACCGATGTTATTTTCAGCGGCAACGCCAGCCGCAAGCCCGCCGGCTGCGCGGAGGTAAGCTTGTTTTTATCCAATACCGCCGGCACGGAGTCGGGCCGACTGCCAATCGACGCCGACGAGGTCCAGATTACGCGACGCATATATCAGAGCGGCGACAGCGAATACCGCATCAATAATAAAATCTGCCGACTGAAAGACGTTCGCGAATTATTTATGGATACCGGCGTGGGCGTGAGGGCGTATTCCATTATCGAACAGGGGCAGGTAGAGCGCCTTCTCTCCGCCTCCTCGGTTGAAAGGCGAGTGATATTCGAAGAGGCGGCCGGTATCAGCAAATACAAGGCGCACAAGGAAGAAGCGATTCGCAAGCTCGAACGCACCGAGCAAAATCTCCTTCGCTTGGCGGATATTGTGAGCGAGGTAGCAAGCCGGCTTCGAAGCGTCAAGCTCGCCGCGGGCAAGGCAAGAAGCTACGTCCAGTACACTCAACGGCTAAAAGAGCTTCAGGTCAATTATTCGCTCGCTGAATTTGACAAAATCTACAGAACCGCCGCCCAGAAGAAGG
Organism: Phycisphaerae bacterium; assembly: GCA_041308485.1. Classification (GTDB taxonomy): domain Bacteria; phylum Planctomycetota; class Phycisphaerae; order Sedimentisphaerales; family Anaerobacaceae; genus Fen-1362. Next base: position 4,422 of record JBFZBL010000127.1, read on the forward strand.
CAGCCCTCGATGAAGCGGAAAAGAACTTTGCCGTGTCCGCCGCTGATGTGGCAAGGCACGATGCCCTGCTCGGCGAGATAGGCCGGCAGATAATCGATACGGAAAACAACATCAACTCTACCGACAACTCGCTTGTGGCCGTCCAGAGCAAAATCGAGCAGCAAATGCAGCGGATAGAATTCCTGCGCACCAGAATCAAAGAGCTTGAGCAGAGAAAGACCGACGCAGTTGCCAGGGCGCAGCAGTTAGCCGCACAAAAAAGCGAGTTCACAATCGGTCTCGAAAAGTATCAGGCACAGCAGCAGGAAAACGAAAAATCATTCGAACAGTGCAATCTTGATATTGAGGGAACCAGCCGGGAAATCAGCGAGATTAACGGCCAGTGCTCAACGCTGGAAGCGGAGCTTGAAGACGAGAAATCCGGCATAATAGATATTGTCCGGCATACCGCCCAGCTTCACAACGAGCTTCAGAGCATATCTGTCTATCGCACCAGTCTTTCTTCTCAAAAAGACCGTCTCGCGGGTCGTGCACAGGTCGCAGGCGCAGAGCTTGAAAAGCTGCTGACAGATAAAGCTCAGTGTGAGGCGAGATTGAACGATATCGAAAATGTTATTGCCGACCTTACAAAGAACCTCGACGCCAAGCGCAAAGAATCTGATACTTGCGCAGGTCGTGCAGAAGCGGACAAGAAACGGCTGGCAAACAGCAAGGAAGCCAGAAGCGCACTGGCCAGTGAGCTTGCCGTTCTTACGGATATGGAAAACCGCCGGGAGGGCGTCAAGGCGGGGGCAAAGCGCATCCTCGAAAACCAGTCGCAGTTCGATTATGTTGATGGGATTCTCGCGGATATAATCACCGCGCATATCGATTATGCCGCTGCGGTTGAGGCGGCACTTGAAGACAAGACCGATGCTGTGGTTATCACCTCGACGGAGAAGCTGCTGGCGGGTAAAGACGCCATCGATAAACTCGATGGCCGGGTGCATTTCATAAGCGCAGAAAGAATAGAGCCGTTTGTTAATACTGTTGACCTTTCGACGCTGTCGGGCGTGAAGGGACGTCTTGTTGAGTTCGTAAATTACCAGCCCAAACACGCATCGCTTGTCTGGGCTTTGCTGGGCAAGACCATCATTGTCGATTCAATTGATAAGACAGGCCAGTTATCCGAAACGCTCGGCCCGGATTATAAATTCGTTACTCTCAAGGGTGAGTTCGCCGCGGGCGACGGCTTCATCAAGCTCGGTCCTCTGGGCAGAGCGGCGGGATTAATATCGCGAAAAAGCCGGCTTCGCCAGTTGCAGGATACAATTGCCAATATCACCAGTGAAATTGATACGCTCCAGAACCAGATTGACGAATCGGTACGGACGGGCGACCATCTTACGAAACTATGCAAAGACCTTCGCACCTCTGTTTACGAGGCGAATACTGAAAAGACACAGATAAACTCAAAGCTGGCGGCGCTCGAGGAAAGTATAAGACGACTCAGTGAAGAGCAGCCCTTAATCACGGGTGAAATTGACCAGCTCGAAAAACAAATCGCGCAATCGGTGCAGAAAGAATATGAGTCCAAACAAAAGCTCCAGGAGCTTGAAACCGTCAACAGCCAGCGCAATGCCAGAATCAGTCAGCTCCAGGGCGATTATGCGAATCTCAAGGCCAGCCAGCAGACGCTCTCCGACAAGCTGACCAATCTCAAGGTCTCACTTGGCCAGATATCCGAGCATCGCCAGTCGCTTATACAGACAATCCAGTCGTTGCAGAGCCAGCTTGCGGCCAATGCCGGGGCGATTACGGCTGCCGAATCAGAAATCAAGAGCTGTGCCGACCAGGCATCCGCTTCCCAGACCGACATCCTCGCTACCGAATCGGCTGTCTCCGAGTTGTTCAGCGAAAAAGACCGCAAGCAGCAGAACAGTTCTCATCTGCATGAGCAAATCGAAAAACTGCTTGATGAGCAGAAGACCAATGAGCAGACGCTCCGCGATAAGCGAGCCGAGCAAAGCAAAATCGAACAGCAGATAAACGAGCTGAAGATAGAGCTTGGCCAGCTTGAGGTAAGACAGCAGGACCTTACCGCCCGTGTCCGTGACGAATTGCAGCTTGACCTGATGCAATCCTATCAGAATTATAAGGACACGGCCGTTGACTGGGAAAAGGTGCGTGAGGAAATCACCGACTTGCGGGGCAAAATAGAGCGGCTCGGCAACGTCAATCTCGACGCCATTCAGGAGCAGCAGGACCTCGAACAGAGGCACAGCTTCCTTTCGACGCAGGTCGAGGACCTCAATTCGAGCAAGGGCCAGCTCCAGCAGCTAATCAACCGTCTCAACAAGGTCAGCAGGGAAAAGTTCCTTGAGACGTTCGAGCTGGTTCGCGGTCATTTCCAGCAGATTTTCCGCAAACTGTTCGGCGGCGGCAAGGCAGATATAGTTCTCGAAACGGCCCCCGAGATAGATGTCCTCGACGCCGGCATCGAAATAATCGCGAAACCTCCCGGAAAGGAAACCCGGAGCATCTCGTTATTATCCGGCGGTGAAAAGGCGATGACAGCCATTGCGCTTCTGTTTAGCGTATTCAAGGCGAAACCGTCGCCATTCTGCTTTCTCGACGAAGTTGACGCGGCACTCGATGAGGCCAATAACGAGCGATTCGACGCCATAGTCAGAGAATTTCAGAAGGAATCCCAGTTTATCATCATCACGCACTCCAAGCGAACGATGAGCGTAACGGATATGCTTTACGGCGTGACTATGCAGACGCAGGGCATCTCCAAGAGGATATCCGTAAACTTCGACCATTACGTTTCCGAGCCCGCCGCGGCGTAGGCGAGCGACATTCGCAAATCGACAATCGGCAATTCCTCGCCTTTGACGACCATTCTCTAAAAACCTATAATACCATCAATCTGTTAAGGGCATTATTATGGAAACGATTCTGTTGATTATAGCTGTCATTTTGCTTGTCCTGCTATTGATACTTGTTTTCTCATTTGCTTCAGGGGCGAGAGAAAAACTTGCTCAGCAGCAGGCGACGGTTGCATCTTTACAGCAGCAGTTAGAAGCCGTGCGGGCTTCTTCCGATGGCACAAAAAACGTTCTTCAGGATTCACTTCAGAAAGGTTATGCGACTCTTACCCAAAGCAACCAGTCAACCTCCGATACGTTAAATAAACTTAATAATCAAATCGGTCAGCTAATTACCGCCAGCACGCAGATGCAGAAGGTCGGAGATGACGTGAAGCGTCTTCAGGAAATCCTCGCAAGCCCTAAACTTCGCGGCGGTCTCGGTGAATGGTCGCTTGAAAATCTGCTAGCGCAGGTTCTGCCCAAGGACAGCTATGAGCTTCAATATTCCTTCAGGGATAACCAGAAGGTGGATGCCCTGATTCATTTGGCCGGCTATAACGCACCAATCGACGCCAAATTTCCGCTTTCGAGTTTTGAATTGCTTCTGAAGGCGGAAAAGAAGGATGAGCGGCTGCGTATGCGAAAGCAGTTCCATAATGACGTAATCAAGCACATCGATAAAATCGCGGCAAGTTACATAAGGCCAGCCGAGGGGACACTCGATTTTGCCCTTATGTATATCCCCGCAGAAAACGTCTATTACGAGGCGATTATCAAATACCCTGACGACGCAAAGGATATTCTCCAGTATTCGCTCGATAAAAAGGTCGTTCCCGTTTCGCCGAATCTGCTTTACGCGTATCTGATGACGGTAGTGATGGGGCTTCACGGTCTGCAAATCGAAAAGCAGGCAGCAGAAATACGCCAGAACCTTAAAAAATTAAACGCATCCTTTAATGATTTTGTCGGAACATGGGACGTCCTCGGCAAACACCTCCGCAATGCATATTCTCAGTTTGACGAGGGCCATAAAAAGTTGGACAGGTTCGGTATGGAACTTACTAATATTCAACAGGAAGACAACAAATGACTTGCGAAGGCAGTAAAATGACGAAATGCTGTGTATATACCATATTGGTTCTAACTTTGCTTTTCGCTGTTCCCGTTTTGTCTGCGGACAAGCTTTATGACGGTTTTAAGAATCCGCCAATGTCCGCAAAGCCGATTATTCGATGGGACTGGGACGGTGATACTCCGGGCGAAAAGGAAATAAAAAGCCGGCTTGATGCGTTCAAAAAGGCGGGTTTCGGCGGTGTGGAGATTTCCATTTCTCAAGATGTGAACGCACAGGCTTTGAAGTTCGCGGCAGAGGCCGCAAAACAGCGGGGGATGTTTGTGGATTTGTCGCTTGGCTCACCTTTGAGCGACTCGTTTATATCGCCTGCCGAGCAAAGCCAAAAGATTGTAATCGGCAAAAAACAATTTACCGGGCCGACAAATTCCGTTGTGAATACAAATGACCTATTCGGTGCCATGGACCCGAACCGCAAGCTGATGTTTTCGCGCCTGACGAGAACAGATACACCAAGGTACAGAGCCGGAACAGAGCTAATCGAAAAAATAAAGCCCGACGGGTCTGTGGCCATTGATATTAACGACGCCAACAGCTATACCCTTTATGCTGGCGCCCTCCGCGCCGGCACAGATGCCGCCGGTGTTGCCGCCCTCGATGTTTTCAACAAACAGGCCGTGGAGAAATATTTTAACAATATCTCCGCCAGACTTGGCCCCGTCATGGGCGGCAAACTCGGTAATTCCATCCATTCTATTATATGTCCTGCTGTCGAATTGTCCGCCGCAAACTGGACGAGCGATTCCGGCCAGTATTTTTCTGCGAGATGCGGTTATGACATAGGACCATACCTTCCGATTGTTCTCGATGATAATTTTCCCGCGGCCAGGACCCGTTTCTACGATTCTGTCCGCCGGACACGTTATGATTTTTACGCGACCCTCGCTGAGATGTACCGCGAGCGTTTCGTTAGGACCTTCCAGAACTTCTGCCGGGACAACGGCGTTTTGTCCTGTATCCCGACAGGGCCTGTCGATATTCTTGACAGTTGTTCTGTGCCCTCCGATATAATTCGGGGTTATGCCTCACCGGATCGTTTTAACCGTAACGCCTGGGACAAAATTGCTTCCTCTGCGGCACATCTTGCCGACAAGTCCCTCGCAGCCGGCGAAACAGTAACAGGCGTTTGTGATAATCTCGAATCACTAAAGAAATACACAGATGTTGCTTTTGCTTCGGGAGTCAATCAGTCTATTCTGTCGTGCGGTTCTTTGCCGGATGAGCGCAATCAATGGTGGCAAAATGTAGGAAACAGGACTGCGAGAGATGCCCGATTGTCTTATTTGTTCCAGAATGCCCGCCATCAGGCCAGAATCGCGATTATTTATCCGGGAGCCGACCTCTGGAGCGACTGCGGCCCATCGGAATCAAGAATGATAGACCATTTCTGGTATCTGTTCCCGCTGGGGTACGCCCTCAATCAAAACGGCTATACGGTCGATTACGTCGGCGAGGAAATTTTCCCGCAGGCAACCTATGAAGACGGCAAACTTCACTGTGGTCCCCATAACTATGATGCTGTCATAGTCGCCGATGTATTCTCAATAGAATTTCTTACCGTAAAGGCCCTGCGTTTCTTCGCCGTGAACGGCGGCAGAATAGCTTTCGTGGGCCAGTCGCCGATGACCGCGACCGGCCTCAAAGACCTTGTCCGGCGCAGTGTTCCTATCGAGATAACAATGGGGCATATTGTAAAAAGCGACCCTAACCACGTCGTATTCATCACGCCTCCTGAAAAGGACAAGGATAATATCCTCTCCTGGACGTCCGACATGATGAAAAAAATAGGCGTTGCGCCAACCGTTAAGATTTCTCCACCGAGCGATAAGCTTCTTTTTGTTCATTATCTTGCCGAAGGCCGTGATATGTTCTATTTAGTCAATACAGGTAATGCTGACATGTCTTTTGTCGCGGATTTCAATACCCCAGGCAAAACACCGTGGACCTGGAATCCAGATACGGGCAAACGAGAAAAGTTTGCTAAAAAGGGCAAGTCAGGCGATTTGAATATCAAAATCAAGGCGGCGGGGTCGCTATTGCTGGTTTTTGAGCCGGATGCGAAAGCGAAAACTGCCAAACCAGAGAATTAATTTGTTTGATTCAGGAAAGTACGTTGAGAAATATGATTTATGAAGACCTTAAAGGCAAAAGAGTTCTAGTGACCGGCTCAAGCTCCGGCATAGGGCAGGCGACGGCCATTGCGTTTGCCAGGCAGGGCTGTTTCGTCGGCGTTCATTACTTCAGAACAAAAGAAGGCGGCGAACAGACGCTTTCCGAAGTGAAAAAGCACAGCGACGGGATACTTCTCAGGGCAGATGTCAGAAACCAAAGCCAAGTAAAGAAAATGCTTGAGCGGTTTGTTCAGGCGGCAAGGGGGCTGGATATCCTCGTCAATAACGCCGGTGACCTTATCGAGCGCCAGCCGTTCGAAAAAGCGACCGTTGCGTATCACGATAATATTTACCAGACAAATATCCGCTCCATATTTTTTGCTACTCAAGCAGCTCTTAAATGGCTGAAAAAGTCCAAGGGCTGCATCGTAAACGTCGGTTCAGTCGCTGGTCATCACGGAGGCGGTGAGGGGGCGGGCATTTACGCCGGGGCAAAGGCGGCCATCGCCACCGAAACAATCGCTATGGCCAAGGAATTTGCCCGGTACGGCATACGCGTAAATAGCGTTGCTCCGGGGTTTATCGTAACTCGCTTCCACCAGCGATACAGCGACGCAAAGCGGATAAAAGCGACGATTGGGCAAACCCCGCTGGGCAGAAACGGCACAGCCGAGGATATTGCCGGGGCAATTCTGTTTCTCGCAAGCAGCGAGGCCGCCGGCTTCATCACGGGCGAATACATAGCCGTCAACGGCGGACTTTATATGCGCGCCTGAACAATCCTTGAAAAACACACGTCTTTCTGATACACTGTGCCTGTAAGGCATCATTGTGATTGGGTCGTGAAAATATAAACAGGATTGTTTAAATGCGAACTTCTGCACGGACGCAAAATAAATCATCCGCCAGCGAGCCGCTCCGCAGGAATCATCGGAGGGCCGACTCGGCGGAAAAAATCTGGGTCATATCACCAGCCGACTCGCGAGCAGACCAGTTTGCCAAATCACTCAAAGTTTCGCCTTTGCTTGCGCAGTTGCTAATCAATCGTGGTGTAACCGATGCGCAATCCGGCTCCGCATTTCTGCGACCCAAACTGACCGACCTCATAAGCCCCGAAATGTTGCCGGGCGTTCGTGACGCCGCACAAAGGATTAAGCAGGCCGTTACGCAAAAACAAAAAATCACAATTTACGGCGATTACGATGTCGACGGCATCACTGGCGTCGCGATTCTCTGGCAAATCCTCACGCTCTTAGGCGCAAACGTCGATTATTACATCCCGCACCGTATCGACGAGGGCTACGGTCTTAACGTCGAGGCAGTAGAATCAATCGCGAAGGCAGGCACGCAGCTTCTGGTTACCGTTGATTGCGGCATTACCGCTCACGCCGCCGCTGAAAAGACGAAGATGCTCGGCCTCGATTTGATAATCACCGACCATCACCAGTTTACTGAAACACTTCCGCAGGCGGTTGCCATTGTTCATCCGGCGCTCGATAAATCGTATCCCAATCCTGATTCATCCGGCTCGCTTGTTGCCTTCAAGCTTGCCTGGGCCGTTGCTGATATCTTTAAAACCGGCGCCAAACTCAGCCCGGAAATACGCGACTTTATGCTCAATTCCACGTCGCTGGCGGCGATGGGGACTATTGCTGATGTTATGGAACTCCGCGGCGAAAACAGGACACTGACCAGCTTCGGCCTGAGTTTGCTTAGCGACCCCAAATTGCCCGGCCTGCAGGCGCTAATCGAATCTACCGACCTAACCGGCAAAGGACTCGACAGCTATCACATCGGTTTTCGTCTTGCCCCTACGCTCAACGCCGCCGGCAGAATCGGTCACGCTCGCCTCGCTGTCGAGCTGCTTACATCCACATCACTTCCCCACGCTGCGCAGGTTGCCGAGTATCTCAAGAGTCAAAATGCCCAGCGTCAGCGGTTCGAACGAAAAATCTACAACCACGCCTGCCAGCTTATCGCCGAAAAGGGACTCGATAATCCCGAAAGAAAAACTATCGTGCTGGCTGATACTTCCTGGCACAGCGGCGTTGTGGGTATAGTCGCGTCTCGAATCGTCGATAAATTTTTCCGCCCCGCGATTATGATAAATTCCGGGTCAAATCCCGCAATGGGTTCCGCGCGTTCCATCCCGGGTTTCGATATACTCGCGGCAATTGCCGCCTGCTCGAAGCACCTGGTTACCTTCGGCGGGCATAAAGTAGCGGCTGGTGTTACAGTTTTGCCTGAAAATATTCAGAAATTTGCCGATGCGCTCGAAACTTACGCACAAGTACATCTTCCTGAGGAAAACTGCGTAAGCAGGCTTCAAATCGACGCGATTGCGTCGTTGTCCGAGTTCAACTACGAAAGTGTTACCGAAATGCAAAGCCTTGGGCCCTTCGGTCAGGGAAACCCCGAACCTTTGTTTGCCTCAAAAGGCGTACGCCTCTGCGGGTCTCCTCGCAGGGTTGGTACAAACGCTGACCACCTCCAGCTTGCCGTTACCGACCACACCAATTCAATCCGCTGCATCGGCTTTCGGATGGGTTCGCTCGAAAAGAAACTTCTGGAGCGCGACTGCTTTGATATTGCCTACCACGCCGCGATTGATTCGTTCAACGGCAACCGCTCAATCCAGCTTGTCATCGAAGACATACGTTTCGAGTGACAGTTTCACTTTCCGCGTTCGACTGTAACTTTTTCAATTTTGAAGTTACCTAATGTTGTTGCCAGGTTGAAAAAGTTCACCGGCTCACCATTTCCTGAGGCCAGGGCGATATGTCCCGCGTCGAATTTGCCGAGGGCGCCCGCTTTGAAAGCCGAATCAAGCCCGACCCATTTGTCGCCTATGTACGCCTCCGTCCAGGCGTGTCCGCCAAAGCCGGACCTGCCCTCGAAGTCATTTACGTATGCGACGCCCACTGTTACTCTTGCCGGTATTCCCGCCGCCCGGCACAAGGCCGCGCACAGGACGGCGAATTCCGAGCAGTCGCCTCTTCTGCTCGCCGCGACCTCCGACGCCGAGGCGTAGCCAACCGAAAAGCTGATACTTTTTATGTATTTCGCAACAAAGTCCTCGATTCTTCTTGCCGCTTGGGCGGAGTCTTTTGCGTCGCCAACGGCCTGTTTTGCCAGTGCTATTATATTTGCATCATCACTCTGTACGAATCTGCCCGGTTTCAACATCTCTGTGATGTTCGCGTCTGTCCCCTTATATGGGAATGTTCCGCCCGTCGGCATACCCACCGGCTCTACTTTGACCATCACTGTTCCATCTTCGAGTTTTTGAACCTGCTGGTTATCGCTTGACGGTATCGTGAGATTTGTAGTTTGGGCGATCGGCTTGAGATAATATGTAATCGATTTTGCAGAACCCGCGTCTTCAATCGGCTCGGGACTTGCCAAAAACATTTTATCCACTATTTCAGCGGGCTGGTTATTGCTCATCGCGAATTCCTTGGTGCAGGCCACCATTTCCACGTTCATACCCGCCATCGGCATTATGCTTTTCATCGACCGCATCTGCTCATCTACGTAACCGGTGGATATAATTACGCCGGCACCGGGCATAGTCATCGCGGTCTCCACTTTTGTCAGCTTTACGACTCTGCCTAATAAATCTATGTCCTGCTTTGCGCCGACTTTCACGCGGGTGTTGATGGCCGACATTATTCCGGGGCTGAATATATTCACGTCGTAACTTGTGCCTTCTTTGAGCTTTTTCTCCAGCTCAATCAGGCGAAGACCCTCTGCCATTACCACGCCCTTAGGCCAGGCAATAGCGCCTTCCTGCACAGCCCCGCCTATTCCTGTTGTCCGCGTGCGGACCGTTCCATCTTTGTTCACGGTTCCCTCTGTCTTCATCGTTATCATTCCCATATCCTGTTCGGAGGCAAACGATATTGGTTCTCCCTTAACTGTCTCAACGCAGATTTCCTTTGTCTTCATCAGAACGGTTTTTCCCATTCGGTTCAGCGCCATATTGACGGTTTCCGTAGTTGTGACCCGTTCGCCTGTCACGACTCTGCTATGTACAGCGTGGCCGACCTTGGTCCCATCCACGAATACAGCGAAGTATTCGGCATCCTCGGTTTGACCCAGCACAAGGCCGGCGAACAGTAATACAATAAGCCCGATTCCCAGAATTCTTGTTTTCATAATCAGCTCCAAAAATGTCGTCTTATTTCAAATATATTACGATTAGTATAAACCATCCGTTGCATCCGGCAAGTTATCATTCTAAAATACCACTGACGCTATGAATTTTGATGAACTATTGGCGCTTGTTGGTTCAGAAGATTCACCCCGGTTATGCGATGATTCCCGTATCATCGAGCCGGGGGATATTTTCGTTGCCGTCAAAGGGCCGAATGTCGATGGGCACGACTTTATTCCGCAGGTTATCGCCAAAGGCGCAAAATTCATCGTTTGCCAACGTCCTTGCACAGGTCACGAATCACGGGCGAAGGGTCACAAAGTTATTCTTGTTCCCGATTCCTCCCTTGCCCTTGCGGTTCTTGCCCAGGCCGCCAATGGCAACCCCGCTGATAAACTCATTAATCTCGCCGTTACGGGAACCAAGGGTAAGACCACGGTAACGTTTCTTGTGCGCTGCTGTTTTCAAACTGCTGGGGAAAAATGCGGCTTAATCGGGACCGTTATCTATGATAACTGTGCCGATGTTTCGCCCGCGCCACTGACCACGCCCGATTGCCTGACTATCGCGGAGGCACAGGCGCAGATGCTCAAAACCGGCGCAAAATATATGGTTATCGAGGCCAGTTCGCACGCACTTGACCAGAACCGTGTCGCTGCGATTAATTTCAAGGCCGCTGCCTTTACCAACCTGACAGGCGACCACCTTGATTACCACAAAACCACAGAAAACTACTTCGCCGCAAAGTCCAAGTTATTCGAGATGCTTTCTCCCGACGCGACCGCTATTCTCAATAAACAATCGCCTTTTGCCGAGCAGGTGGCCCAATGCACCAAGGCCAAAGTTATCTGGTTTGCCGTTGGTGAAGATGCTGATTTATCTGCTAAAATTCACTCAATCGACGATTCAGGCACGGCGTTCACCATTCAGTATCAGGGGAAGAGTATCCGCGTAAAAACGCCTTTGCTTGGCCGATTCAATGTAGCCAATCATTTGGCTGCTGCGGGCCTGTGTCTCGCCGCTGGTCTTGACCTTGAAACCGTTGCTCATGGCTTGTCTTCTCTCGACGCAATCCCCGGCCGGCTCGAAAGAGTTCCATCTCAAGCCGACTTTACCGTCCTGGTCGATTTTGCTCATACCGATGATGCTCTCGATAATGTTCTTTCGACTCTTAAGCCGTTGTGCAAAGCCCGACTCATTGTCGTATTCGGCTGCGGCGGCGACAGGGACAAAACAAAAAGACCGCGTATGGCAAAGGTTGTCGAGAAATACGCGGATTTGGCAATCGTAACAAGCGATAACCCAAGAACCGAAAATCCCGATGATATAATCAGTCAAATAGTCGCCGGCTTCAAAGACCCCGGCTCGCCGAAAATCAAAATTGAGCCAGACAGGAAAAAGGCGATAGCCCTTGCCATTGAATCGGCTAAGAAAAATGATGTTGTTATCATTGCGGGCAAGGGGCACGAGAATTATCAAATCATCGGCAAACAGAAATTTCCCTTCAGCGACCAGCAAATTGCCCTCGATATGCTAAAAGATAAAAAATGAAAAAACTCTCAATCGAACATCTGGCCGAAATAATAAAGGCGAGCGGTAATATACCTGATGCAGGTGAAAATGTTACCGGTATCAGCACGGATTCTCGAACGGTAAAACCAGGCGACTGCTTTTTTGCAATTGCGGGCGAGAATTTCGATGGGCATAACTTCTTAGACGATGTTTTCGCCAAAGGCGCTGCCTGTGCGGTTGTCAGTAAAGCCCCTTCTACGCTTCGCTACGAAGGGCAGGCACTCCTTAAAGTTGACGATACCGTAAAGGCGCTGGGTGACCTTGCCCGCTGGTATCGTAAGGACTGTAAATTCAAGGTCGTCGCAATCACCGGCTCAGCGGGAAAAACAACAACAAGGCAAATCGTTTACAATGTTTTGTCACGGCATTTCAAGACGTATCAGTCGCCGAAGAGTTTCAATAATTTCATAGGCCTGCCCCTCACTTTGCTTGGGGCTGAGCCGAATCAGCAAATTATCCTTGTTGAGCTGGGCACAAACCACCCCGGCGAAATTGAATATCTGACCCGAATCGCCTCACCGGATATAGCCATGGTTACCAATGTTTATCCTGCACATCTGGCCGGTTTCGGCTCCGTCGAAAAAATAGCTGAAGAAAAACTGGCGATAGCCAAAGGTCTTCTCGCAAGCGGTATCCTTATCATCAACTCCGATTGCCAGCCCCTTCTTGATTCTGCCCGACGGCTGAAGCTTGCCTTTGAAAAATTCTCCTGTTTCAATGATGATGCCGATTACTATATCGATAATTTTGTTATGGGGCCTCTTGCCAGCAGCTTTATTATCAATAAGACAATGGTTGAAATACCGCTTCCGGGTCGCGGAAATATGGAAAATGCCCTTGCCGCGTGGGCAATATGCTCAAATCTTGGTATTACAGCCGCACAATTCGCCGACGCCCTGAAAACCATCAGCCCCGTCTCTATGCGAACTGAAATGCTGCAGCTTGGATCAATTACCATCATATCCGATTGTTACAATGCCAACCCTGCCTCGATGAAAAACGCCCTCGATATACTCGCGAACCTCGCCGGCAGTCAAAAACGTCGCGCTGTTTTTATTTGCGGCGATATGGCGGAACTCGGCGACGCCGAACAAATTTTACATCGTCAACTCGGCGAACAAATCGCAAACGCAGGGGTAAATCTTCTCATCACCATCGGCAATCTTGCCGCTATCGCCGCCGATGCCGCTAAAACCAAAAGGCCCGATACCCAGACGCGCTCTTTTGCCGACCAAACAGACCTTTGCAATAACTTACAGCTTATGATAAAAGATTCCGATATAATACTTGTTAAAGGCTCACGAATTAATAAGCTTGAGCTGGCTGTGGATAAATTGAAAAAAATCTTCAGCGGACCCCGGTAAATCGGGTTTCACTGGTCACGGAAGACGAGAATAGAATGATTTATCATCTTCTTTGGTTTTTCCGAAATACAGTTACGCATAAACTGGGTTTTTACGCCTACCAGGAGGTGGTTTTTCGCGCCTTTGCCGCGCTGCTGACGAGCCTGGTCATCGCGCTGGTGCTGGGCCCGCCGCTTATTCGCTGGCTTATGCGAAAAAAAATCGGTGACCGCCCCGAGTTCCACCACGCTACTCTCAACGAGCTGACCAAGCAAAAAGCCAATACCCCGACGATGGGAGGGCTAATTATTATCATAGCCGTCTTTGTTTCTACAATTCTCTGGGCAAAACTTAATAATCCCTTCGTTCAGAAGGCAATCATCATTCTTTTCTGGTTCGGCGTCCTCGGCGCTGTTGACGACTGGCTCAAGCTCACAGCCGAATCAAGCCATCGCAGCAGGGACGGCCTCAAGCCATGGGAAAAAATCCTCTTCCAGTTCGGCGGGGCGGTTCTCATCGCCTCTTTCCTCTATGTAGATTTCTCCAATATCGAAGACGGCCGCAAGTTCTGGCTGCCTTTCTACAAGCACGGCCTGCCGCTGGCCAACTGGATGTTTATCCTCATTGCCATCCTGTATCTGTCCGCCACGAGCAACGCCGTCAATCTCACCGACGGCATGGATGGTCTCGCCGCCGGCTGCACGGGTATCGCCTCATTTGTCCTGGCTATTCTCTGCTACGTCGCATCCGAAACGATGAGCCGAACCTCGACGGCCACATGGTCAAGCTACCTGCTTTTGCCCGCCATTCCCCAGGCAGGCGAACTGGCCGTATTTTTTTCCGCTATTCTCGGAGCAGTCCTCGGTTTCCTCTGGTATAACTGCCATCCTGCTCAGGTCTTTATGGGCGATATCGGCTCACTGCCCCTTGGCGCAGCTATGGGATACGGAGCGCTTGTCACCCGAAACGAAATACTCCTGCTCATTATCGGCGGCGTCTTTATGATAGAGCTTTTCAGCGTCGTTTTGCAGGTAGGTTACTTCAAATACACCGGCGGCAAACGCCTCTTCCGCTGCGCACCAATCCACCACCATTTTCATCTCGCCGGGTGGTCCGAACCGCAGGTAGTCGTTCGTTTTTGGCTCGTCGCCGCCGCCTTTGCCGCTATTGCACTGGCAACCCTCAAAATCCGTTAAATTCACAATAATCAATTATCAATCATCGATAGTAGATAGTAAATCTTCCTGCTATAATACCTTACCCCAATAATGTGGGTCTTGAAGGGTAATTATGCTCGATGAACAGATTACGTCTGATTCAGAGCCGGAGGCGCCGAGGCCGCCCAAAGTCGCACTTGTCGCGTCGCGACGGACGGTTGCCGAATATCCTTCCTATCTCAAGCATCTGCTCATAGGTCTGGTGGACGAGTCCGTTCCAGTTATTCTTATCTGCCCGCCTGGCGGCGATGTTGAATCTATTATTCCTCCCGTCGTCGAGGTTGTCCGGCATCCCGCAATCGATATACCTTTTATGCAGCATTACAACAACCGCCTTCTCCTCGACAGGATTGGCGAATTCAGGCCTCAGCTGTTTCATTGCCTGTGCGAGACCTCGGCTTCACTGGTGCGATGGCTGGCGCGTAATCTGAACATCCCTTATATAGTCAATATAAATTCAATCTCCGCCAGAAGGTCTGCTGTTTCTTTTTCTCCTACTCGCTGCGCCGGGATTATCGCACCCGCAAAAACCATCGCCGAGCATTTCATAAAGTCCCACCCCAAAGTTGCGGACCGCCTCCGGCAAATTGATATTGGCACCTTCGTTGATGATTCCACCGCCTGTTTTGCCCATCCCGAACGGTTGCCCGGCATTGTCATTTCACCACCCATCGATAATCCCGCCAGTCTCGATAATATCTTCCAGACGCTCCATCGGCTCACTGTCGATGGCTACCAGTACATTGTTGCGATTATCGCCGCTGGCCGCTCGGAAAGACCGCTCTGGAAGCAGATTCGGTCTCTTGGTCTTCTCCACGCTGTTACTATTGTTCCTCCTTCGCTGGGTCTCTATTCCGCCGGCTCTGCCGCTGATATATTCATTGTTCCCCGGCCGTCGGGCAGTTTCAATATGCTGCTGTTGGCCGCGATGAGTGCTGGCTCCGCCATCGTCGCCTCAAGTGGCGGCGTTGATGACCTTATCATCGAAGATAAAACCGCGTTTACCTTTAATCCCGATGACCAGCTTAGTGTTTATGATTGTCTTAAGCGGCTCTTTGACAGGCCCGATGAGGCCCGGCGTATGGCTGCCGACGCCCAGGAATTTCTTCGCCAGAACCGCCACGTCAGCGGTATGATTGCCTCCACTCTTTCTCTCTACGGGCAGGCCGTTTGCTCAAAGACCCAGGCAAACGCCTGATATTTGAAATAAATATAGATGCCGGAACGTCTTACTTCCGGTTGTATTCGTGGATAAAGAGAATCATTTTATTGTTTTATGGAGAATTGAATTATGAACACCAAAGCAGTTGTAGTTGGTGCGGTGCTGATGTGTTTAGCGCTGGCGCCTGTTGTTATTGCAGCAGAGGGAGTTGTGGGCACATGGGAATTCAAGAACCAGATGAAGGCAACAATGACGATTTCAAAGGACGCGGATGGTAAGCTGGCAGGCACGTGGGCGGGTCAGCGAGGAGAAAGCACGTTATCGGATATCTCATTCGAGAACAACACACTGAAGTTCACGCAGACGGCCAGCTTCGGCGGACAGGAAATGAAGACGACGTACGAGGGGAAGGTTGAAGAAACAAAAATTACAGGTAAAGGGCAAGGAAGGCGCGGAGAATTCGCATTCGAAGGGGCTTTGGAAGGCGAGGCAAAAACGGGGGCCGATGCGGTTTTGGGCAAATGGTCAATAACAGTTATTATGTCATCTGACAAGCTGACAATCACCAAAAACGCCGATGGGAGTTACGCCGGCAAATGGGAAGGGATGAGAGGAGAAAGCAAAATTTCGAATATGAAGTTCGAAGGCGGAAAACTTACTTTTATCCGAACTATAGATTTCAACGGCCAGATAAGGGAGTCGGAGTTTGAAGGGACCGTTGAGGGTGACAAGATAACAGGTAAATTCAGCACCGAAGGCCGCGACCGTGAGGCAAACGCTACCCGCGTCGGCGCTGCCAAAGCAGAACCGGCAAAGGCCGAGCCGAACAAACCGGCTCCGCCGCCACGAGGACCCGCGAAGCCGGAACCCAAAAAGCCGGATGCGCCAAAACCAAAATAAAATCACATGATAATAATTGAGAAGTAATGACCCCTCGATTGTTTTGTCGGGGGGTTTTTATTTTTGCCTGTTGTTGTTGAGTATGTCGAGGACTTCTGCGGGGTGATTTATAAGGACTTTTGCGCCATATTTGAGCAGTTCATCGGCAGGTCGATAGCCCCATATGCAGCCGACGGGAAACATCCCCGCTGATACGGCCGTTTTCATGTCGGTGCTGGTATCGCCAAGGTAAAGAAATTGCTCCGGCGGGATTGCGAGTTTCTCTACGATTTGCATTGCCATCGTTGGGTCTGGCTTTAGGGGAACGTCAGGCAGTGCTCCCTGCACTATTTTAAACCGCCACTGCGGAAGTATTTTTTCGACCATGACTTTTGTGAAACGGTCGTTTTTGTTTGAAAGAATTACAAGAGTCAGCCCTCGTCGCTGAAGTTCCGTTAGGAGTTCCGGTATGCCTGCATAGGGGTAGGTGTTATCGCCCCAGCATTTGTCATAGATTTCTTCCGAATACACCGCGATTTTTTTGACGAATTCGGGGTCGCGGGCCGATTCGGGGAGGGCGCGCCTGGCTTCAGTCTCAACGCTTTCGCCTATGAAATACTTATACGCGTCAACGGGATGAGGCGGGTAGCCGAAGTGAACGAGCGCCTTGTTCATAGCGTCGGCGACGTCAGTGAGCGTATAAAGCAGCGTGCCATCAAGGTCGAAAAGAACAGTTCTAAAAGACGCAAAATGACGTTCCATTGAATATTAAAATTCCAAATCCCGAATTATGCTCCAATTTATTATTTATGATTTATGAATTATGATTTACAGAGTGGATGGAGTATTCCACACGTAAAAATAATAAATAATAAATCATAAATAGAAAATAATTTTTACGTTCCTTCGCCGAAGGCGGCGAGATATTCGACCTGTTCAGGCGTCAGCTTGTCAATCGAGATTCCCATCGATTTGAGTTTCAGCGTGCATACGATGTTCTCGATTTCGACGGGGACATTATAAACGGACGCGCTCATTGTTCCTGCTTTTTTAACGACGTGTTCGGCCTCGAGTGCCTGTGTCGCGAAGCTCATATCCATAACCGAGGCCGGGTGGCCTTTGGCGGCGGCGAGGTTAATCAGCCGGCCTTCGCCGAGCAGATGTATGCGGTGACCGTTCTTGAGGATATATTCATCAACGTGCTCTCGAATGCCTTTGTTTGTTTTTTTGCTCAGTTTAGCCAGCGCCGGTATGTCGATTTCTACGTTGAAATGGCCCGAGTTGGCGACGACCGCGCGGTCTTTCATCACGCGGAAATGTTCCCCGCGTATGACATTTTTATTGCCGGTAAGCGTCAGGAACAGTTCGCCAATCTTTGCTGCCTGAGACATCGGCATAACATCAAAGCCGTCCATTGAGGCCTCAATTGCCTTAATCGGGTCTATTTCTGTGACGATGACGAGTGCGCCCATGCCTTTACATCGCATCGCGAAACCTCGTCCGCACCAACCGTAACCGACGACCACGACCTTTTTGCCTGCGAGTAAGAGGTCGGTGGCCCGGATTACGCCATCGACGGTTGACTGGCCCGTGCCATAGCGGTTATCGAACAGATGTTTGCTTGCTGCGTCATTTACCGCGATGACCGGAAATTTCAGTTTGCCGGATTTTTCGAGTGCGCGAAGCCGGATAACGCCGGTTGTCGTTTCTTCCAAACTGGCGATTATGCGGGAAGCGCCTTCGGTTCTGCTGGTGTGCAGCTCGGTGACAAGGTCTGCACCATCGTCCAAGGTGATGACGGGCTTG